>JANLXZ010000023.1:0-2629 GCA_031365375.1 Hyphomicrobiaceae bacterium
GGGCGTGCTCGAGCCCAGCGGCGGGCAGATTCTGCTCGACGGTAAAGACATCACCAACTTGCGGCCGGATTTGCGCGTGCGGCGCGGGATGTCGCGCACCTTCCAGATCAATCAGCTGTTCCGCGATCTGACGCCGCGCGAAACGCTCGGCATTGCGGTTGCGCAACGGCTTGGTGTCGGCGGGCGCATGTTCAGCAGCTTCAGCGGCGATCGTGCCGTGGCCGTCGAGGTCGACGTGCTGGCGCAGGCGTTCGGCCTCACCGATGTGCTTGGCATTGCAACGTCGTCGCTGGCTTACGGCAAGCAACGCCTGCTGGAACTGGCTGTCGCGCTGGCGGCCAAACCCAAAGTGCTGCTGCTCGACGAACCCGCAGCCGGCGTGCCGGAAGCAGAGCGGCAGGATATTCTCGGCGCGGTCAAAGCACTGCCGGCCGATGTCGCGGTGTTGTTGATTGAACACGACATGGATCTGGTATTTGCCTTCGCCGAGCAGATCTCGGTGTTGGTGGAGGGCGCGCTGCTGGTCAGTGGAACCGCAGCAGAGATCGCCGCCGACCCGCGCGTGAAGGCGGTTTATCTCGGCGAGGGCGGACATGGTTGAAGTGATGCAGGCGCCGCTGCTCGAGGTCGACGATCTCGTGTCGGGCTATGGCGAAGCCGTGGTCGTTGACGGCATCAGTCTGAGCCTGCCAGCGGGGCAGTCGATGGCCGTTCTCGGTCGCAATGGCGTCGGCAAAACGACGCTGCTGAATTCAATTATCGGTGTGACGCAGCGGAAGCGCGGACAGATCAAGCTTGGCGGGCGCGACGTGACGGCGCTGTCAGCGGAACGGCGCGCGCAGGCCGGTATCGGATGGGTGCCGCAAGAGCGCAACATTTTCAAATCGCTGACCGTCGAGGAGAATTTGACGGCGGTTGCCAGATCTGGGGCGTGGACACTGGAGCGCGCCTACGCAATGTTCCCGCGCATCAAGCAACGTCGGGGTAATCTGGGCGGGCAGTTGTCTGGCGGCGAGCAGCAGATGCTGGCAATCGCGCGCGCGCTCATGCTCAATCCGACGGTGATGCTGTTGGACGAGCCTACTGAAGGGCTCGCGCCTATTATCGTCGATGAGCTGATGGACACGCTGTCACGCTTAGTGCGCGATGAGGGATTGTCGATGCTGGTGGTTGAACAGCACGCGCAGCGCCTGTTGGGAATTACCCATCAGGCAATTATTCTCGAGCGCGGGCGGATCGTCTGGCGTGGCGAAAGCAGCGTGCTAGCAGCAGACAAAGCGGTGTTGGAGAAGCACCTAGGCGTTGCGCAGCGTGGCTAGGGTGGCCGCGCGCGCTAAGGTTTCTCGACGGGCGCCGGCTTTTTGCCCGCCATGTTGACCGGATTATAATCATCCGTTTTCGGCTGCTCGTCTTCGGGTGCTGCGAGACCTTCTTTGCTCCTGCCAGCCATATTGACCGGATTGTAGGTGTCTTTTTTGGGCGGCTCGTTTGTGGGGGGCCGTTCTTCGGTTGGTGACTGCTTTTTGTCGGCCATCGTGGGCTCCGTTACTTGGACATAGCTATTCAGTCCAAGCTGCAAGACGGTGCCAGGGTTCCGCAAATATTAGGCGGTTGGCGGTACAAATCTAAAATTTGAATGACCCGTCTGGCGGAGCGAATGGAGCGGGTGAAGGGAATCGAACCCTCGTCATCAGCTTGGAAGGCTGTTGCTCTACCATTGAGCTACACCCGCTTAGGGTGGTCGGCGCTACCGTATGCGGCGCTCTCGAACTGGTCTTAGACAACTCTGCTGAACGATTTCTAGAGGCTAGGACTAGCAAGTAGGCGATGGTGGGTGGGGTTGGGTTCGAACCAACGTAGGCGCGAGCCAGCAGATTTACAGTCTGCCCCCTTTAGCCACTCGGGCACCCACCCGTACAACGCGCCCGACGCGTTTTTCCACAATGCCCGCGTATCAAGCGCAATTGAACTTGCGATTGACCCGTCAGATCAAGTGGAGCCGCCCTGCCGGTACCGGCAGCGCGCGGTGCTTTATGTAAAGCGATGCCGCTTCTGTCAATCCTGTTTCTGCGGGCGGGACGAGGTAAGCGTCACGAGTACTGATTACGACGCGCGGCATTTGCGCCATGGGGCATCGCCCGGTGTTCTGGGCTGCGCTGGGACCTCCCCACGAGGGGTAGGTTGACAGCGGCGCGGTTGCCGCGAGCCCGCATTAGTTCTGTTTGGTTTTCTTGGCCGGTTTTGCTGCAACTGCAGGGGCTGCGGGCTCGCTGGCAGCAAAGCCGGAGAATAGCGACGACATTGGTGCGCTGGTTTCGACGCCGGAGTAGTTGGGGACGACGCGGACCGTCGTGCCGACGTGGGCCAGCGTGGCGAGGTGGGTCACGTGTTCGTTCATCATGCGGAAGCAACCTGATGAGGATGCGCGGCCGATGGTGCGGTCATTGTTGGTGCCGTGAATGCGATAGATCGTGTTGCCGAGGTACAGCGCCTTGGCGCCGAGCGGATTGAGCAGCCCGCCCGTGACGGTGACTGGCAGCCCCTTCTGGCGCTGGCGCATCTCGGTCGGTGGCGTCCATGTCGGCCACGACGCGATGCGGCTGATGCGTTCGGTGCCGGTCCAGGTGAA
>JANLXZ010000100.1:0-2244 GCA_031365375.1 Hyphomicrobiaceae bacterium
CTGGCGCATCGGCGGCATCGATTTGTATTTCGACGATTTTACCTACGTTGTGGGAAATGCGCACGTGCTGATCATAATCATAATGCTTGGCAACATCTCGCGCCGAACCTACTTCGCGAACGATGCCATTATCCAGCCAGATCGCGGAATGACACAGCTGTGCAACTTGATTCGTTCCATGGCTCACGAATAAAACGGTTGCACCACTCGAACAGATTTCACGGATCCGCTTAAAACTCTTTGCAACGAAATAACTATCTCCCGCCGCCAACGCTTCATCGACGATAAGGATATCGGGATCGATGCTAATGGCAGTCGAGAAGGTGAGCCGAGCCTGCATCCCGGACGAATAAGTTCTGAACGGCTGATCGATGACCGAGCCAAGCTCAGTGAAGTCGATGATCCACTCAGCTTTTTCCTCGATCTCGGCTCGCGTCATTCCAAGGCACATGCCGCCCGTAATGATATTTTCGCGCCCAGTATAATCGGGATGAAAGCCGGTTCCGAGTTCGAGGATGGATGAAATCTTGCCCCGCACTTCGACCGATCCCTCGGTACTATCCAGAAGCCCGGCGACAATCTTGAGAAGGGTGCTTTTCCCAGAACCGTTTGGCCCGACAATTCCAACCACATGACCGCGCGGAACCTCAAAGGTGACGTTGCGCAGCGCCCAGTGTTGACTATGTGTCGGCGTTCCCATGAGCACTTCGCGCAAAAGCGCGGAACTGCGAGGATAAATTTTGTAGAGCTTCGATATATTTTTTACGCGTATCGCGTCGGTAGAATCAACAAGCGGAGGCGGGTTGAATTTCAAATCCGGCTTCAATTGCAGCATATTCGTCGCCTCACCAGTATAATCAAAGGACGTTGCCGTAATGAGGCTTTAATTTCTTGAATAATCTAAACCCAAAAGAAAGTGAAAAAGCGGACATCAACAATAATACAAGCCACGCCCAAGGATGCAGGATTGCTCCGAAGAATAGAGCGTCTTGATAAACCCACGTTAAATAACTGAAAGGATTCAGGTATAACAATGCCTGGAAAGATATCGGCACCCATTCCGGCAAGTATACAGCGGGGGTAATGTACATGGCGATCAAGCAAAAAAGACCCACAAATTCTCGAAGGTCACGCACGAAGCAAGTCAGACCGGCAAGCGTGAATGCTAGCCCTACGCACAGTGCCACCTGCATGAGTAAAACGATTGGCAACAACAACGCGGTGACAGGTAATCCACCGCCGAACACAGTTTTGTAACCCAGCACCAGCAATAATGCAGGACCGAAAGGCCAAAGCGCACCGAAGACGCTGGCGATCGGTAAAGTTTCAATCGGAAATACCACTTGCTTCACCAAATTCGAGTTGCCCGTAAGAGCGCCCGTAGCCTTGACTATGGAGGCCTGCACGCCGAGCCACGCAATCAATCCCACGGCGATATAGCTTGGATAGTCGCCAGGAAATGACTCGGTGATCGCGATTTTCGAACCGATGACGAACCCAAAAATCAGCAAGTAGACGCCGATGATAATAAGGGGCTGGATATAACTCCATAAACTGCCAAGTCCGTGGCCGGCATGTGACGCCCCAATATCGCGACGCGTCAGCTCGAGAATGAGTTCGCGCTTGGTCCAGCTCGTGCGCGTAACATCGCGAATGGCTTGCCAAAACCGCTGGAACGAGAGCAACCGCAAGACCTGCTCGATCTTTGTGAACGTGGCAGGTTTCGCCGTGTAAATCATTGCCTACGCCCCTCGATATGAATTGGAATCAGCCCCAAGCGCTGAGACACGCTGTTGAAAACAGCGAGTGCTCGATACCGCTCGAACCGCCATCGAAGATGTCGACGCGCAGGCCTTTGGCACAACTCGAATGATGTGTCTGCCATACCGGCGCTGCATCGTCGAGTGCAGTAACGGCCACGCCCACATTCAAAATCAGCACGCTCTCGCAATGCCTGCGAGGTGTGTCCCGACGGCTTCGAGAGATGGGCCTCATGCGCCGCGCGCAATCAAGTATTCGAATAGTCGGTCGGTGCCGAAGTTCCGATTTTGCGTCAGGTCATCGAAACTCATTGTGGATAACTTTTCCCGACATTCGATGACTCGGCCAATTCTGCAATGCGATGACCATCGCGCCATCAAAATAGCGTCTCTGGTGGTAGTGGTGACATCGTGGCATAGGACACGCGCAGTATCGACGAGCGCTACTTATGCAGAGCTCCAATGCTCACTGCCAACGGAGAGG
>JANLXZ010000365.1:0-2105 GCA_031365375.1 Hyphomicrobiaceae bacterium
AAAGGCCGGTGAAGATGGCGACGATCGCCGCGTGCCGAAGCCCCCCACCTATGCCGCAACAGGCCGGCCCACCGCCTGAACTTCAACTCGAGAAGGAATACACACCATGACAAAGAATGATGCAGTCGTCGCCGTATTCGCCGACCATCACGGAGCCGAAGCCGCCATCCGCAGGCTTGCGGGAGGCGGGATTGACATGAAGCACTTGAGTATTGTCGGCAAAGGCTATCACACCGAGGAGAAGGTGATTGGCTTCTACAATACCGGCGACAGCATCAAATTCTGGGGCACGAATGGCGCAGTCTGGGGCGGGCTCTGGGGGCTGTTCTTTGGCGGAATATACATGACGATGCCTGTTGTTGGCCCTGTCATGGTGCTCGGACATCTGGCGGCCATGGTCTTCGCGGCGATCGAGGGGGCCGTTGTCGTTGGTGGCGTGAGTGCACTCGGGGCAGCATTGTTTAGCCTTGGCATCCCGAAGGACAGCGTGATCCAGTATGAGGATGCATTGAAAGCCGATGAATTTCTGATCGTAGCGCATGGCCCCGTCGAGGAGATGGTACGCGCCAGGACAATCCTCGAGACGAGGAAACCAAGCCAACTCGACCTGCACAAAGACGTGAAAGACATGGCGGCACCGCCGGCAGACCATGCCCCGCATCACGCTGCAGCGTGATAGCAACGGGTGGATGGCGCGGCGGGTTACTGCCTCGCCATCTATCCTGATGCGTTTGTTTCCGAGTCTATAGTTTGAGTTGGTGCTTGGTTAAAATCATCGAGGCATCTTTGGATAGCATCGTCACGGTGCCAGCTTTTTTTAAAAGGAGAACACAATGACCGAAATAAATCGGACGGCGTCTCCATCGACGCTCACTTACAAGCGCAGCGCCTCGACCGGTGCATTCTCGACGCTTTTGCTTTTCGCACTGTGCTGGGTAGGGGTGTTCATTGGGCTGCCCCTCGTTCTCAGCCATGCTTTCATCGGATTATTCACACTGGAGCCCGCCGGATCAATCTCGTCGCTTTTGATCGGCGGTTTGTCAGCTTTTGTATCCGGGGGCCTCACCGGGGTAATCATTGCCCACTGCTACAATCTGGCAGGGAGATTTTTCGGGAACTGACCGGCTTAGTCCGGCGAAGAGTCGATTGTGATCGCCCGTTTCGTCGAGACAAAACGCGTTCCCGAATACGAAACCGCGCTTTGAGAACTCCATCGCACCATTTGGTCGATGAGCAATTTCGGATGGACCGTTGCTATGCGCCCGATAACAAAACCCTGGACGATCTCCTCGATCCTATTGGCAGCGGCGGGATCGACGCTCGTGATTATGGGATTGTATTTCATATTGGTGCGTCCACCCATGTTGCCCGAGGACGTGCGCTTCATGGCGCTACCAGCGGCGCAAGTCGATGCTGTCAAGTCGGCGCTGGAGCCGTGGCTCTCCCATGTGTTCCAGGTGATGGGCGGATATGTGCTCGCAACCGGGGTGCTCACGATCACGCTCGCTGCCACTTCGTTCCGCGCGCATCACTGGGCTGCGGCCGCCGGGGCGCTTATCGGCGGTGCCACTTCCATAGGCTGGATGACTTACGTGAATTTTGTGATCAACTCGGACTTCAAATGGGTTCTGTTCGGCATGGCGTTGCTATGGGCGTGCAGTCTGATTGTGTTCTTGCTCGAGAAGCGCACGCACCCATCGTAACGAAGCAGCTGAGATCGGACGCGGTGGCGTCCGGCGCGGCCGCCTCACGCTTCGTATCGACGGCACGTTACACGCGGAGAAAGTCCAGACGTAGGAGCTTACGCAATGAGCAGCGCCTCACAGGATGATGACAGTGACTATAAGAAGTCGCTGCGCAAAGCTCGGATTCAGCTGGTAAAGCTGCAAAAGCATGTCATCAAGCACGGGCAAAAGGTCGTGGTGATCTTCGAGGGCCGCGACGCATCCGGTAAGGATGGTACGATCAAACGCATCGTTGAGCATTTGAGCCCGCGTGATACGCGTGTGGTAGCACTTGGCGTTCCGTCGGAACGTGATCGGAAGGCTTGGTACTTCCAGCGTTACATCGAACATATGCCGGTCACCGGCGAAATCGTCCTCTTC
>JANLXZ010000204.1:0-17209 GCA_031365375.1 Hyphomicrobiaceae bacterium
CCGATGCCGGTAGCACCACATCAGCGTGCCACGCGGTCTCCGTGAGGAAAATGTCTTGCACGACCAGATGTTCGAGCATCGCGAGCGCCTTGCTGGCTTCGGCTCTGCCAAGGGTTCCAACGAGGAAGCCTACCTCTTTCAAAAGTTGATCCGCTCGGCCTTTTACACAAACAACGTCGATCATTGCACCCGGCTGTGCCACGCATCGTCGGTGGCGGCTTTGATGGAAGGACTGAACTCGGGCGCGGTGACGGCTCCGTTCACGGCCGCCAAAGATTCAGAAGTGATCATCGTGATTGGCGCACGTCCAGCTGAAAATCATCCGGTCGCGGCAACCTTTATCAAAAACGCAGCGCGTCGCGGAGCGAAGTTGATCGTGATCGATCCACGCGGACAAAACTCGGGCCTTTCGAAGGTTGCGAGCCATGTCCTGCAGTTCAAGCCGGGCACCGACGTCGCGCTTTTGAATGGCATGCTGCATACGATCGTCGAGGAGAAGCTTTACGATCAACAGTATGTGCAGGCGCACACCGAAGGTTTCGAGGCGCTAGTCCAGAGCATCAAGGATTACAGCCCCGAAGCAATGGAGCCGCATTGCGGGATCGCGGCAGGGACAATCCGAGAGGTCGCTCGCCTTTACGCTCGCTCCAATGCTTCGCTGATCTTCTGGGGCATGGGAATTTCCCAGCACACGCACGGGACGGATAACGCACGCTGCCTCATTGCCCTGGCATTGACGACCGGCCAAATCGGTCGTCCCGGCTCTGGCCTGCATCCATTGCGCGGTCAAAACAACGTGCAAGGCGCGTCCGACGCGGGTCTGATCCCGATGGTGTTCCCGGATTACCGGTCGGTCGAGGCGCCCGACATCCGCGAAGGTTACGAAGCGCTTTGGGGCGTAAAACTCAACCCGGTTCGTGGTCTGACGATCGTCGAGATTATGAATGCGATCGAAGCTGGTTCGATCAAGGGTCTTTACGTCATGGGCGAGAACCCTGCGATGTCGGATCCCGATCAGAACCACGCCCGCAAGGCGCTCGCGATGCTCGAACATCTGGTCGTGCAAGACAATTTCCTCACGGAGACCGCGTGGCACGCTGATGTGGTGCTACCGGCATCGGCACACGCCGAGAAGTGGGGCACATTTACGAATACCAATCGGCAGGTGCAAATCGGCCGTCCTGTTGTCTCGCCTCCAGGCGAAGTGCGCCAGGATTGGGAAATGATCCAGGATCTGGCGCAGCGGCTGGGTCTCGCCTGGAACTACAAGGACGTCGGCGAAGTGTTTACCGAGATGGCGATGGTCATGCCGTCGCTCGCCAACATCAGTTGGGAGCGCGTGATGCGTGAAGAGTGCGTGACGTATCCAGCCGATTTTGCCGACAAGCCTGGCGCCGAGATCATATTTGCGAACGGTTTTCCAACGGCATCAGGCCGCGCCAAGATCGTGCCTGCCGAGTTGCGGGCGCCGGACGAGTTGCCCGATGCCGAGTTCCCGATGGTGTTGACCACCGGTCGTTTGTTGGAGCATTGGCACACGGGTTCGATGACGAGGCGCTCGACCACGCTGGACGCACTTGAGCCTGAGGCGATCGCCGGTCTCAACCCACACGAGATGCGGCGTCTGGGTATTGCCCCCGGCGATGCGATCATAGTGGCAACCCGCCGTGGCGAGATAACGCTCAAGGCGCGCGCCGATCGCGACGTGGCCGATGGCATGATCTTCATCGCCTTCGCCTTCGCCGAAGCAGCTGCCAACTTTTTGACCAACCCGCAGCTTGATCCAATGGGCAAAATCCCCGAGTTCAAGTTCTGCGCGGCACGGGTCGAAAAGGTTGCAGAAGTCGCCGAAGCTGCGGAGTGAGATTGGGCGATCGCGGCCGTGGTCCGCATCGCTTGTTTCCACGTCGTCGATCATCGCCTCGTCTGGGTCGCCCACGTGCGGGCGATCCTGCCGCATTGAATCATAAGGGGTGTTGCGTGCGATATTCTGTGGTCTCGCGGTGCACGATTGCTATTGTTGCCGCTTTGTTCATTTCGGCCTGGGGCGAGGTATCGGCCCAACCGCGCCGGCGTCCCGTCGAACCGCCGCAGGCTTCGCAACCGATCCCGCCTATTGCCAGCGAAACGGCCGCATGCAGTTACGCCTATTATTCGGCGCTGGCGCCTGTACGCGACGGCAGTATTAAAGAGCTTGGCAATCTGGATCGAATTGCCCGCGCGAACGAACCGGGTCTGCCAGGCAAGTGGCTGTTTTGGAGCAAGACCGGCAAGAACGCATCTAAACCGCCGCAGCCCGAGCGCGTGTGTGCGCAGAGTGTACCAAGGTCAGGCCGCGAGCGCTGTGTCGAGTGGGAAACCAAGCCGGTTGATCCGGTCAAACTTGCCTTGTTCGCCGCACAACCGACCGCCGATGAGCTCACAGTCCTGCGGGCACTCGATGCTTTTGTAGCCGATAGAGGTGCCGCCCTCGAGTTTGGTTCGAATGGGCGGCAATACGCGACGTTGCAACGGGTGGCCATCGAACTCGGATCCTACAGTACCCAGCCGAAAAACCCGGCTTTGTGCAATGGCGTCCCTGAGATGTTAGATTTCAAGGCTGGTAAGCTCGATGGCCTGAAAAAACGCATCGATGATGTCAGCAAAGTCGCCGTCAAAGCACGGGCTTTGGCACGCCAACGAGTGACTGCTGCGCGCGAGATCCGCCTCACTGAGCAGACGGCTGTCGCGCAAGCCAACGCCGTGGGCGAAGCCGCAAACGCTGCACCTTCAGTGCCTCGATTGCCGGGGTCAACACCGGTTGGGCTTGCGGCGACGGTGAGCATCGCCGGCCTTATCACCGGGCTGCTGGAAGGTACGGTGCCCGTTGATAAGGCCAACGAAGTTCGAGCTGAGCCGAATGCCTTGAAAATGCTCCAACGTGCGCGCGATCTGATGACCCCGGAAGCTTCACCGGCTTTGTCTCCTGCATCGCGCGCAGCCTCTGCCGCGGCCTTGCGGATGATTGAGGCTGCAAGTTACAGCGAGTTGCAAGTGGCCCACATACAGCGCTTCGATCGATTGTTCCTAGGCACCATCGGCCAAATCCGTGAGGCGCACCGCGTCAATTGCACGTGCGGTGGATGAGCGGCGTCCGTCCAGAGGTCATCGCGGCGAATAGGCGTGGACCGGATATTCCCATCGTTGAATTGCCATTTCGATTGGCGACTTGGCGCGACCTTCGCCAAGGCTTTGGTCTTCGCGCGTATTGGATCCGCCATCCACCCCGCGAGACCGATGAAGAAGAAGAAGTAAGCATAAAGCGCATTCCAGTAGTGGACGGTGCAAGCCGACAGCGATAAGGCGATCAACGACACGATCCAGGCGAGTGCGAACTGCCTGACACCTCGCTCCTTGTGTTTGCATCCGCGCATGACGACTGCGCGTGTGATCAGCGCGATCGATAGTACGAGAAGTAAAAATGTCGGGATGCCGGCTCGCATTGCGATCAGCAGCCAAAACGCGTCGACCGACGCCGATGCCATCCAGGCTGGACGCTCCCAGTCGGCCATGCCGAGACCGATCCAGGGGTTGGCCCAGACATTCTCGAGACCATTCTCCCAGATGACGAGACGGTAATAGCCGGTCCAACTGTCGAGTGTCATGCCGGTGGCGATGAAGGCGATCGGCGTCCGTGTCATAACGAGGCTGGCGCACAAGTAAAGCACACAGAGAATGCCGACGGTGATGGTCGCGCGTTTGGGAATCCCGCGTGTCAGCCGATCCCAGCCGATCAAAACACCTTGCACGGCAAGGATCAGCAACGGCGCCGATGACACCGCTGTAAACGTCGCGGCCAGGATCGCCATCGCTCGTCCCCAACGCGCTAGTTGCGACCGGACATTGAACCAGGACAACGCCAATACGCTCGCGCAGAACGTGCCCAGCAGAATTGGATGATCGAACGTGCCGTAAGCCCGCGTCAGGCCCAACCGTTGTTCCGTGTCACGCGGGTGCACGTATCCCGTCAAGGACTGCAGCAGATCATGGCTGAAGTGCTGGCCCAGCAAAGTATCCGGCAGTGCGATCAGGCCCGCCGTCAGTACTGCTGCGAGCAGGAACCGTACCGCATGGCGAAACTGTTCGATGTCTCGAACCCAGGCACGGGCAACCAGATAGCCACCCGTGCTCTCGAGTGCGAGCGACCCACCGAACACCAGTCCGTTGGACGGTGTTAGATCCGGTCCGATAAATTGTACGCCGTGGATGTTGAAGACAACGACCGTTGCAATGTTGTAGGCGAGTACCGCGTAGTCGAAACTTCGGATACGGACGTCACGTCGCGTCAGTAGGCGGTAGACCGCAATCGGCAGCAGAAGAAGCAAGGCAACGCGATGCAGCGGAAGTCTGAGACCGCCAAGGTATAGCGACAGTTCAGTCGGACACAGGAAACTCGCGATCAGAATCGCGACGGGCCAGGGCGTGTGCTTCATCATTGGGTCACGACGGCATCAGTTGGCGTTGTTGCCGCGCACGACGGCTCGAACCGTTTGAGCAAGGATTGTCAAGTCGCGGCCCAACGACCAGTCGGCGATGTAAGCCAAATCATGCTCGACGCGCGATTTCATTTTCTGGGTGGTTTCCGTCTCGCCGCGCCAGCCCATAACTTGGGCAAACCCAGTTATGCCGGGCTTCACTTGGTGGCGATTTGCATAGCTCTCCAGCATTTCGTCCCAATGCTGGTCGTGTACCAGGGCATGTGGCCGCGGACCGACAAGCGACATCTCGCCCTTCAAGACATTGATGAGTTGCGGCAGTTCGTCGAGGCTGGTTCGGCGCAAGATGCGCCCGACACGGGTGATACGCTTATCGTCCGTTGTTGCCTGACGTACCACAGCACCATCTTCCATCACGTTCATCGTGCGGAATTTTAGAACTTCGATGACCTTCTGGTTGAGGCCGCGCCGGCGCTGGCGAAACAGTACGGGACCGGCGCTGTCGAGCTTGATTGCAATTGTGCACAGTAAAAGCACAGGCATCGCGATGACGAGCAGGATCGCGCCCAATCCGTAGTCTTCAACCCGTTTCAGTAGCGGGGCCCAGTCGGCCAGCGGTTTGCATTTTACGTCGAGCAGTCCAACTGGCCCAAGACTGGAAACACGGTGGGCCGGCGCCACATCGACGAGATCCGAAGCAATGTGCGTGACCACATGCAAACTTATCGGGAGCTGTTCGAGCTTCTTGGCAATATCGGCAACGCGACGGTCGGCTACCTGTGGCAATGCGATTATGATCTGATCGATTTCACCAGCACGTCCTGCCGCGATCAGATCTTCCAGCCGGCCGTCGATCGCAAGACCTTTACTGTCCATGCGCTCTTGATCTTTTCGATCATCGTACACGCCGACGAAACGGATACCCAATCGGGGATCCGTGAGATGGTCATGGACGCGGCGAGCGATGACGCCAGCGCCAAATACAGCGACGCGAGTGTCGAAGCGCCCTGAGGCCGTTAGGCTACTCAGAACGCCGCGCGCAACCATCCGCAACCACAAGATCAATGAAAAACCTGCTGAAAGCCAGACAGCGTACCAGATCCACAAGTGGCCGGGTTCTGCTTTGAAGGGCAGACCAAGGCCATGCACGGTGGTCAAGGAAAGCAGGAGCGCCGCAAGCAACCGCCGAGGTTTAATCGGAAATGCGTTCATCTTCGTGGTGTCGTACATGCCCCAGCTGCGGAGCAGGAAGCAGGCGACGATCCCGCACAGCAAGCCGTTCTGAACAACCTGGGTCCAGCGGATATCGAGGTCCCCGCCATAGGAATAAATCGCAGCGGGAAGCATGGCTGAGCCAGCGATCGACAGTGCATCGATCAAGCCGACGATATCGGCTGCAACTTGTCTCGACCAGCGCGGTTTCGTTGAGCCCGCAGCCGCGCCCAAATTGTGCAGCAAGCCATTCTCGACAAGCGGCGGCGCTACTGATGAAATCGACATGGACCCCCCGACGCGCAAGGCCGCTCTTGCTGGGCCACGCAAACCTACGTGTCCGAGTAGATCCGAATAGGATAAATATTCATTGAATGGCGCGGTTCAAATGCTCTCTAATTTATAAGAGTGTGCTTGTGAATTTAGGCAGCGCGCCGCGATCTCGACCGATCTTGCTGGCGGTGTGCGGCGGATGATGAGTTAAGGAACGGCCGGCCGATTGAGCTCCAATCCCGTTCCATGGACGCGTGATCGACCTGGTTGACGATCGCGCCGATTACTTTCGCCGCAGCAGGCCCGAGGGTCTTGATTGCTTCCTTCGCCAATTGCCGTGGGGTACGGCGCCAAGCGGCGACGAAGACAATCCCATCTGCATGCTGGGCGATTATGCGTGCGTCCACCACCGGCAAAAGAGGAGGTGCATCTATTAAAATGACGTCGAACTGGCTTTTGAGCTGAGCCAACACGCGTTTGAATTGCAAGCTTTCGAAAAGGCTCGCCGCGTCGATCATGAAGTCGGGTCTGCGCGCCGCGGACATTATGAATAGCCCTGCGGTGCGGTCGTGCAAGATAACATCCTCGATGGTCATCCCACCCGCTAGCACGTCGATCAGGCCGGCTTGGTCGGCCAGCCCCAAGTCTTGCGATAAGCCGCCCTTGCGTAAATCGGCGTCGATCAACAGGGTGCGTGCGCCAGCGGATGCGTAAAGAAGGGCCAGGTTGGCCGCAATTACGGAACGGCCCTCGTTTGGCAAACTCGATGCGATCAAAATCACCTGCGTTTCACTTCGGTCGATGCGATTGTCGAGTTCGTGCCGGACACCGCGTATGGCCTCGGCGAAGAGCCCGCGCGGTTCGGCAAGCATCAATCGGACCGAGCGCAGCGGATCGTTGATCAGTGTGTGCGTGGTCTCAGGGCCAGGAACGGATCCAAGGTGATCAAGTTCCAACACACGCTCGACATCACCTGCTCGCGCGAAGCTGCTACCGCCCATCTCCAGCAAAAGCGCTAGCGCGAAGCCCAGTACCAGGCCGCCGGCCCCGCCAATGGCGACCAACTGCTTGCGCTTCGGCCCCATCGGATAAAGTGGGACATCGGCTCGTTCAACGACCCGTGCATCGGGAAATTGTAGACCTTGGGTTTCGACGGTCTGCTTATTACGCGTAAGCAATGCTTCATAGAGTTGTTTCGAAGCATTCGCCTCGCGCTCGAGCTCGCGAAGTCGCCATTGTTTATCGCGCGACGTTGCAATCTGTTCTTTCAGCTGCTCAAGACGAGCGTTCTGTTCACGTTCGCCATCGCCTGCGACATCGAATTCAGTCTTCAAATTCTTGATGATCTTGGTGATTTCGGTGCCAAGTTCCCCCTGTGCCTTGGCGACGTCGGCGGCGATCTTCTGCATTTCAGGATGTTTCGGGCCGTATTTGGTGCCAGCTTCAGCCTGCTTGCGCAACGCCTTGGTCAACTCATCTCGCAGCAGCCGCACCGTGTTGCTCTGCAGGACGTCGGCAAGTGACTCGTTGCCTTCCCCCTCGACCATCATCCGTCGCGCTTGTTCGTAGCGCGCACGCGCCGCGCCAGTGCGATTGCGTGCGAGAACCAGGGCTTCCATTTCGCGGGCGAGTTGACGATCGACCAGCAAATGTCCATCGGCATCGAAAATATCGTGCTGCGACTTGAAGTGTTCGATGGCCCGCTCCGCAGTCGAAACTTTCTCGCGAACCGTTCGAATGGTCTCGTCCAAGCGGCCGCTGGCATCGACCATCGCTTGGGTTTTTTGTTCGATCTGCATCTTGAGGTAGGTATCGGCGATCGCATTGGCGATGCGCGCGGCCTTTAACGGATCGGCGGAGGTGAAATGGATCTCGATTACGAGCGTCGTGCGCACGCGAACGACCTTCAAGCGCTGCTCGAAGGCCCGGCCAATCTCGTCACGCACCGGCTCTAGCGATGCCGCGAGCGGAGGTTCAAGCAGTTCTGCGATGGACGTTGGCGCCGATGGCTCAGCAACCTGAAACGGGCTTCGGATCAGACCTAGGCGCAGGAGAACGGCCTGGACGGTCGATATGCCGACGAACTCTCGATCATTCTGTAAACCGAGTTGCTCGATCACCCGATGCACGATTTGTCTCGATCGAATAACTTCGACCTCGCTATCGACCGTGGCTGCGTCTGCCTTGAGGTCTGAGATTACGCCCTTGATACCGACGATCTCTTTTTGGCGCTGGTCGATCTGAACCGACGCTACCGCTTCGTAACGATTGGGAATGTTGGCGACCACCGCTGCCGTCAGGGCCGCAATCGCGGCCATCGAGGCTAGAATCAGCGTTGCGCGCTGCCGTATCGCAGACATGACTTCGACGAGAGAGAACGCGCTGCTGCGTCCCTCCTCGTCATCGTCATCGCGTGTCCGCCCGGCCATCGGTTTGTTCAACTTCTAAAATCGCAGCTTCGTGCTTAGCCAGATGCGGTTGCGTGTCAGGTTGTCTTCTTCGATGTTCGAACTCTGCGTCTGATGCTCGTATGCGATTGAAAATAACCAATTTTTGGTGTGATAATAGTCGGCACCGACACGACCGATTGTTACTTGGTCATGACGCCGCTCGCCGAAGAACTCCGACTCGCGATATTCACCCCCTAAAGTGAACACGAGGTTTCTAAGGACCTCATATTCGACCCTCAATCCGATCGAGTTATCCAAGCGACCACCAGGCGCATCACCCTCGATGCCTTCCGCATAGGCGCGGCGAGCGCTCAAATAGGCGGTTATGAGTTGGGTCGGCAACCATTGGATTTCAGCTTCCACGATGACGTTGCCGGCTGTCCGAAGGTCGCGGCTGTCGTAATCGCGCAGGCCGTAGCCCCCAAGTAGGCGCCAGCGAAGCAGTGGACTGATCTCAGCGGCAATGCCAGCAACAGCCTCGTAGCCATTGGCTGAATAATCGAGCGTGGTTGCACCGTAGTTGGACTGGCGGAGGGTGCGAAGCTTGGCTTGAATTTCATAGCCAGGCGAGAAGCGGTATCCGAGCATCGTTTGTGCCGACATGACTTGGGTGTCGCGATTGTCCTGATCGATGGTGGTGCCGTCACGGGCCTTTACATCCTGGAAGTCCCATCGCTCAATACTGGCGCTGAAGTTCGCATACATTCGCCCCGCGTCGCGTTTCAGCCCGGCGATCACTCTGTTGTGAAAGACCGCGGTTTTTTCGACCGCATTTTTCGGAGCATCGGGCGCGGCTCGGTCCTCGTGATCGAGACTGGAGAGAACGCTCAACGCCAAAGTGTGCGCGTTGTCGAAGTGTAATGCGCCATCCATGCTAAAGCGCACGTCGGTCGTATTGAGCTCGCTATGCTTCACATATTCCGTCTGCTTCGCGCCGACTGCAAAATCAAGAATGTGGCGCGGTAGGTCTGACTTTGCGCGAACGACTGGCACGACTTCGAATCGCACGTCGGAAGTGCGGTTCTTGTTGGTGGCGTAGATATTATCGTCGAAGACGACCGTCGTGCCGAGCGATGGATAGAGACTATAGCTGCCTGCTCGAACCCCATCGGGCAGATACAACTTCCGATCGCGGTCAATTACGCGTTCGGCGCCGTAGCGCTTGATGTTGTCCCAATGTTTCAGGCTTTCACCATGAGCGATGGTGTCGTCACGACCTAAACCGTCATTGCCGAGGTCGATCGCATAGGTGCGCGACGACAGCGCAATCGAAGCAAGGATGGCGATGACGGCTTTTGGCCACCTCGCGCCCGCCGCTGGACGGCTTGGCAAATTGTGCAATGTCTGGCTCAAAAGAAGCGCTCGGGAACGCGAATGTTGTCACCAGGCAGCACGTCTATGTCAGCCGGCAGGGCCACTTTAACCTGCGCTGCCGAACCCTCGCGCACCAGGATCACGTAGGCTTCGTTCGCGCGGTATGTATAGCCGCCCGCCACAGCGATTGCGTCGCGCAATTTCAAGCCGTTCTTGTATGCGAATTCACCGCCGCTGCGTACTTCGCCATGAATGTAGATCGGGCGGAAGTTCACGACCTCGACGGACACCTTGGGGTTGGTCAGATAGCCTTCGCTGAGTTTGCGACGCACGGTGTCGCGGAATTCGGCTATCGGACGGCCTTTGGCAGGAATTTCGCCGACGAGAGGCACAGGCACGTTGCCGGTTGCGTTGACGTCGTAGACGCCCGACATATCGGCTTCACCGAAGATCGTGAGTTTGATCTTGTCGCCAACACCCAGGCGATAGACCCGTGACACTTCTGTGGGTGACGCCTTATTGGTAAGGCTAATCTCGGGCGCCGAAGCACTGTCGGCACACGCACCAATGACGACCGCAACCCCAAGGGCTACGACCGTCATCCAGTCCGGTTTATAAGGCGAGCTACGCAACAACATCAGCTCGAGCCGTTCGGTTCGAAGAATCTGAGCGGCGGACAGAATCCAATAACCGTGGACCCCCCGCCTTACTCTCCAGCAAACCTCTTTCGAGTTAAAACGTGGTTAACATTCGCAAATTTCGCGTAATTAAATCGTTCCCGTTAGCTCCCCGTTCAGTCATTCACTTTACGATGATCTTCAATCTGAACTGTCGTCCCTGATGGAGCGAGACGCGTGACGAGTGATGCAGTTGCCGCCGCCGACGAAGGCTTGGCCCGCTTCTATGCCGGTAAGCAGCAGAGTTATTTCAACGGCGCGCGGGCTGACTTTGTCGCCCGTCTGCCGCACGATTCGACCGCCCGTATTTTAGAAGTCGGTTGTGGCACCGGTGCCACCGGTGCGCTCGCGTTATGTCGTGGTCGTGCAGGCCACTACGCCGGCGTCGAAATATTTGAGGGTGCGGCTGAGCAGGCGCGACTTCTGCTTCACGAAGTCATTGTCGGCGATGTGGAAAAGCTCACATTCCCCTGGCAACCATGCGCTTTCGATGCGCTGATCCTGTCTGAAGTTCTTGAGCACTTGGTCGAGCCGTGGGTCGTTCTAGAGCGCCTTCGGCCGTTCCTGCGCCCGGGTGCCATGGTGCTTGCGAGTTCTCCCAACATCTCTCATTGGCGGGTGGTGCGTGAACTGATTCAAGGCCGGTTCCACTTGGCTGACCAGGGCGTGTTCGATCGCACACATATGCGTTGGTTTACACCGGAGACGTACGCCGAGATGTTCGAACGCGCAGGCTACGAAGTGCTGAATGTCGAGCCGGTTACACCGTTCTCCGAGCGCACAAAGCTGATTTCACGGCTGACCCAGGGGCGTTGGGATCACTTGTTTATGACCCAGATCTGCGTGGAAGCCCGACGCCGTTAGTGTGGGCGGCATCAACTGCGAAACACAGTGGCGATGCCGTGGACGATATCGTACTCGCACAGCACGTTCGACAGGCGATCGGCGGAATTCAGATAGAGATAGGGGTTGCGATAGCGCGCGCTCCACATCAGATCGTCGACCTGCCAGAACCAAACGTCGAGATCGCTCTTGCCGATCACAACCCGCACATCAGTAGGCTTTGCCCAAACGCCGACGTTGGCAACGAGGCCCTGATTGCGCGGATCTTTTTGGCACGCGGCCACTGCGCGCTCGCGGTAAGCGTTGATCAAAACGTCCTTGGTGCCGCTGCGGAATAAGTATTCCTGAGCGCCGACCTTCGATGCCGCAAGCAAGCCAAGCATCAATACGGCCGCTTTCATGTACGTCATGCAACCCTCCCCGAGCGACGCTTCCAATGTCGACGAACGTGGTGAACAAAGCGTTAGGATCGCGGATTGCGCCGATGTGATTGACGTTTATCGCGGCCGTTGATTTCGAGTGCGATTGCGCAATTCGAGCAGGTAGGCGACCATGCCCCTCGTTCTTGAACGCTGCCAGCGGCCGGCCGCATCACATCGTTGCCGAAAAATCCGCTATCATCGATTTCGATCAGAGGGACCTCGAAGCATGATCCGAACCGGTCAGCAATATCGCGATAGCATCCGCGATGGACGCCAAATTTATATCAACGGCGAGCGGGTGAAGGATGTGACCACGCATCCGATGTTCAAGCCGCTGGTCGATATCCGCGCCCGCATCTACGACATGCAACACGATGCTGCCACTCGCAATGTGATGACCTGGACCCATCCGCAAACCGGCGAAGAAAACGCCGTCAATGCGCAATTGCCGTTCACCAAGGAGCACTGGAACGCCAAGCGTCTGGCGACCGATACTGTGCTGCGTGAAATAGGTGGTGTTGTGACACGCGTCGGCGATGAGACGGTCGGCGAGATGTGGTCGCTCTATGACGGCACCGATGTGCTCAACGAGATCGACCCGCAATTCGGGGCCAACATCAAGCGTCACATTGAGCGCGTCGAAAAGGAAGACCCGTTCCACGTGTCGGCCAATACCGATCCGAAGGGTGACCGGTCCAAGCGTCCACAAGACCAGGATCCGGACATGTTGCTGCATGTCGTCAAAGAAACTTCGGCTGGGATCGTGGTCCGCGGCGCGAAGTACGAGACAGCGGCGGCTTATGCCAACCAGGCCTTTACAAAACCAACGATGGCCAACTGGGGCAACGAGGCGATGAGCGACTACGCCGTCGGTTTCATCTGCGATTTGGGATCGCCCAATTTGAAGTTCATCTGCCGCACCGGATTTGCTGGCCGCGCCCCGGCCGAAGATTACCCGTTATCGAACAAGTTCGACGAGGTCGACACGCTGCTGATTTTCGACGACGTGCTGATCCCGTGGGACAACGTGTTATTCTACCGCCACACCAAAGCCGCGACGTTCATTCGTGCGACGCTGCATCGCTACTCGGCCTTTGCTTACGTGCAGCGCAACCAGTATTTCGCCGATATGCTGATCGGCGCGGCGCTGCTCAACGCGCGGCAAACCGGGCTCGACAAGCTGCAGCCGGTGCAGGAGAAACTCGCCGAACTCGCCTGTTATCGTGAAGGCATCAACGCGCATTTGACGGCCGCCATCGCCACCGCCGAGCGCTCGCCGATGGGATTGATGATGCCGAACCAATCATTGCTCTACACGGGGCGTGTTCTGGCGTGCTCACAGATGCACCAGATGATGCACATCGCGCGCGAACTATGCGGCGGCCAAGTTTGCGTGACGCCCGATGTTGCCAGCTTCCGGCATCCGGAGACCAAGCCTTGGCTCGATAAATTCTACACGATCAACGACAACTGGGAGGCCGAGGATCGTCGCAAGCTGCTTGCTTACGCGCGCGATCTGCTGAACTCTGATTATGCTGGGCACCGCCTCACCTTCACGATGTTTGCGCAGGCACCGCACTTTGCTCACCTTGCAGCCGTGCATCGCAACTTCGATTGGGAGAACGCTGCGGCGATCGCGAAAAAAGCCGCTGGCCTTTCCGATCGCGTCGACGCCAAGCCAGCGAAGAAGGCTGCTGAATGAAAGCTTTTCCGCCGCATCCGGCCGGCTCCGCGACAGCGGAGTCGGATGCGGCCACCGAGAGAGCCTAGCCATGATTCACACCCGCATCCGTCCGTTCAATACAAATAAGACATATCCGGAGCAGAAGCTCGACAACGATTTGGCGCAAGCGGTGGTGGCGCGGGGCACCTACGTTTTCTTGCGCGGACAATGCCCGCAGGATCTCGACACGGCGGCAAACGTCGGCCTCGGCGATCCGACGGCACAGGCCCATAAGGTGATGCAGAACATTCGCCAGCTCATCGGCGAGTGCGGTGCCAAGATGGAGCACATCACCAAGCTCGTCGTGTATCTGACCGACATCCGTCACCGCGAGGCCGTTTACCTCGTGATGGGCGAGTATATCCGCGGTGTGCATCCGGTTTGCACTGGGCTTGTGGTGGTGGCCCTCGCTCGTCCAGAATGGCTCGTCGAGATCGACGCCACCGCAGTCATTCCGGATTGAAAGATCGCTCACATGACATTCTCGATCGCGGCGCGCTGTCCGGCAACAGGCATGTTCGGATTGGCGGTTGCCTCGTCTAGTCCGGCGGTCGCGGCGCGCTGCTCGCACGTTCGCAGCGGCGCCGGTGCGATCGGCAGCCAGAACATCACCGACCCAAGACTGGGGTTGAGCGGCCTCGATCATCTCGCGAGCGGCCGCTCCGCCGCAGAGACGCTTGCACTCTTGAAAATCCAGGGTAGCGCGCTGATCGCCTACCGCCAGCTCACAATTGTCGATCGAGAGGGCCGCACGGCCGCATTCTCTGGTGAAAAAACACTCGGCATCCATGCCAGTGCGCATGGACCAGGTGCGGTCGCAGCCGGTAACATGCTGGCCAATCCGCTTGTGCCGAAAGCGATGCTCGTCAACTTCGCCGCCTCCCACACGAAACACTTCGGCGAGCGCTTGATCCTCGCGATGCGTGCCGGGCTTGATGCTGGCGGCGAAGCTGGCCCGATTCATTCGATCGGGTTGAAGATCGCCGGCAACGTGCCGTGGCCAATCGCCGATCTGCGCGTCGACTGGCACGACACCGATCCAGTAGATGAGTTGGCCAAACTTTGGGCGATCTACGCGCCGCAACTTGATGACTATGTAATCCGTGCGTTGGACCCGTCCAAGGCGCCCTTGTTTGGCGTGCCGGGAGACAAATAACCATGCGCATTTCGATCCTCGGGGCCGGCGCAATTGGCTGCTACATCGCAGCGCAACTGCACGCATCCGGTGCCGAGGTCGAAGTGATCGCGCGGGGGGCAACGTTCGACGCCATCCGCCGCGACGGAATTCGGATCGAAGGTGAAATTGCTGCCGAAGCGCGCGTGCCGGTCGCCACGATTGAGGCATCTGAGCCTGCCGATATTTTAGTCACCTGTTTGAAGGCCTATGCGATACCGGCCTTGAGCGAGAGCATTGCGAGGCTCGTCAAGCCCGATGGCTTGTGGATCTGCGCGGTCAATGGATTGCCTTGGTGGTACGGCGATCACCCCCTTGATTCAGTCGACCCCGGAGGTGGCATACGCGCGAAGTTTCCGATCTCGCGAACGGCCGGTTGCGTTGCCTATCTGGCGTCCGAGGTGGTGCGGCCCGGCGTGATTTCGTTCAATAGCGGCAAAGGGCTGCTTGTCGGCATGGCGGATGGCGCTGTCTCATCGCGGCTCGAAGAAGCTGCTCGCGTGTTAAGCGGCGCTGGCATTGCGACTTCCATTACGGGCGATATCCGCTCCGCCGTATGGAATAAGTTGTTCGGCAACGTCGGCTTGAACCCGCTGACGGCACTGACCGGACTGACTGCCGACCGTTTGCTCGCCGACCAAGAGCTGACGGATCTACTTGTCGAAACGATCACTGAAGCGATGACCGTTGCTAAAGCTGAAGGCGTCGTGATCGAAAGTGATGCTGTTAGACGGGTCGCATTCATGGCTCGGCTGGGCGCTTTCCGTACCTCGATGCTGCAGGATTCGGACGCCGGTCGTCCGCTTGAACTCGATGCGATTTTGGGCGCTATGCTCGAGATCGCCACGCGCCGCACTATCGCCGTGCCAGCCAGCCGTCGGCTGTACGCCATTACGGCAGCGTTCGCCCGTAGCCGTGGCATGATGCCAGTTTAGCCACGGCCACCCAACACGCAGGCGAACCGTGCCGCGCCACTCGCCGCCATTCGTCTTTCGATCGTTGCCGCAAGGCGTTGCGTCCCCGGGCCGGGTTGGCCCGCAACGCGTTCAAATGGATTGGGCAGCGACACGGCCAGTAATGCCGACTCGCGCTGCGTCAAACGGCTTGCCGGTTTATTGAAGTGGAAACGGCTTGCCGCTTCGATGCCGAAGATGCCGGGTCCCCATTCCGCGATATTGAGATAGACCTCCATGATGCGCGCTTTTGTCCAGATCAACTCAAGAGGTACGGTTATGCCTATCTCGATCAATTTTCGAACCGGGCTTCGGCTGGGCCAGAGCAGCAAATTTTTCGTCACCTGCTGAGAGATTGTGCTCGCGCCGCGTAGCGCATCGCCGCCCTCTCGCTCCGCCTTGTCGAGTGCCGCCCGCATTTCGCCGACGTCGATCCCCCAGTGAACGCAGAATTTGTTGTCCTCAGACAGGATGACGGAACGCACAACATGCGGGGAAATCCGGGAAAGCGGCACCCACCGGTTGTCGATTTCCGTACCGGAGATTTGTTGGGTAAACATCAGAGCCGAAGTTGGTGGATCGACATAGCGCAACAGGAAAAGTAACGAACTCACCAGTATCGTCGCAATTGATCCGGCGACGACAATTCCGATGGTGCCACTTCTGATTGCCAAGCGAGCGCATGGCCAAGCGTGAGCGGCCATCGCGCGTAGCCCGGCCGGCTGAGGTTGAGGCCGGGGCGGCGACGCATCGTTCATCTGGTAACCGCTCCAAATTCCGTGACATAACTAAACGTGCAGGCGGCGCGGTCGTTCTGTTGGCTAGCGTCGAGGCAGGTTCGAGGTTCTATAGGCTACACATGGTATTCAGCGAAAGATTGGCGAAGGCCCAACATGATGTGGAGCATCGGCTTTCGCGATGGCTAGTTAACGAGGTCGCGCCTGCGCGCATGGCTCAATCGATGCACCACGCCGTGATGGTAGGTGGTAAGCGTGTTCGCCCGTTCCTAGTCTTGGAGAGCGCGCGCCTCTTCGATGTGGATGCGGATGCGGCGCTGGATGTGGCGGCGGCCCTTGAATGCGTTCATTGTTACAGTCTGGTGCACGACGATCTTCCGTCGATGGATAACGACTTGGTTCGTCGTGGGAAGCCAACGGTTTGGGCCCAATTCGACGAATGGACGGCAATTTTGGCAGGCGACGCGTTGCTCACCCTTGCTTTTGAAATTATAGCGACATCATCATCCAAGATGACGGCGCAGGTTCGGATGTCGTTGACGAGTGAACTTGCGCGCGCAGCCGGCCGGGCAGGGATGGTGGGTGGACAATGCATCGATCTTGAAGCCGACAAATTGGGCCTGCCCGCCAAGCCGACGCTTGAACACATCCGTCATCTTCAGGCGCTGAAAACCGGCGCTTTGATCCGTTTCGGTTGCATTGCCGGCGCGATCCTCGGTACAGCCAGCACGATCGAGCAGCAAGCGTTGGCAACTTATGGCGAACGAATTGGCTCGGCGTTTCAGATCGCTGACGACATTCTCGATGTGACGGGTGATGAGCAGACGGTCGGCAAGGCTCTCGCGAAGGATGCGGCGGCTGGTAAAGCGACGATCGTTTCACTGATGGGGCTGGATGTCGCCCGTGCGAAGCTTGCATCCGTCGAGGCGGAAGCGATTTCTGCGCTCGATCTATTC
>JANLXZ010000216.1:0-4778 GCA_031365375.1 Hyphomicrobiaceae bacterium
GCCGAGCACTGGAAGCATCTGCGCACAACGAACCCGATCGAGAGTACGTTCGCCACCGTGCGGCATCGCACGATCTGCCACGCGGCGTGATCGTCCCTGCCAACCGTCCTTCAGGCGACCGATGGCGGACGCCGACAGGCCGCTCGCATCCTTGCCGAGCAACGCAGAAAGCGCTTCGGAGAAATCACCGGGCGAGATGCCCTTGAGATACAGGATCGGCAGCAACGTCTCGATCGACTTCGAGCGGCGCATGTAGGGCGGCAGGATCGATGGCGAGAAACGGATGCGGCCGGGATCACCGGCGTCCACGTCCCGGTCGCGCACGCGCGGCTCAGACACGGTAAACAGCGGTGAGGAAGAAAGGGTGACGCTTCGCGCCGCGCATTCGGACGAGAAAAAAACGCCAACAGGGTGATGTTGGCGTTTCCAAGTTGAGCACATCGGTCTGCCGCGATGACGGTGACTTAGTTCTTGGTTCCCTGGGGTGCGGGATTGGTCGTGCCCGAGCTTGTGCCGCTCGATGAGGTGCCGGGAACGATGTCCTTCGGCTGTGGGACCGGCGAAGTCGTACCCGAGTCGGTCAGCGGGCCAGTGCCGGGCTTGCAGCCCGGCGCGTTGGGATTAGCCGCGCAGGTCGCCGACGAGCCGGCTTTCGGGCTTCCATCCCCTTGCGCCGAGGCTCGATCGCAGCCGATGAACGACAGCACCACGAGGGCTGTTACTAAAGCGGTTTTCATGACGTTTGACCTTTGTTGGATTGCAAACTGCCGCCAATGCGGTTTCGAGACAAACGTCATATTGCCCCGAAAGTTCCATGGGCTCAGGGCCGAGAGCAGGGCGAAGTGCGCGTCAAAGCGGCCCGATTAGACGGCGATATTCCGCCTCGGCAACCCCATAAGACGTGCCAGCAAGCTGTTCCAAGCCGGCCCGGTCGAGCACGGTAATGCGTCCGCGTTTGGAGCGGACCAGCTTGTCGGTTTCGAGCATTTGCAACGCCACCGTCACCCCCGAGCGCCGCACGCCGAGCATGACGGCCAGGAACTGATGTGTCAGTCCGACGTGTTTGGTGTCGAGCCGGTCGTTGCACATCAATAGCCAACGGGCCAAGCGCTCCTCGATCTTATAGCTGCCGTTCGAAATCGCCGTCGTCGAGACTTGCAACGAGAAGGCCTGCACGAACAACAGTAGGGTGGCGCGCAGCGTGGCACAATGATCGAGTAGTGCCAGGAAGGTTCTCGCGTTCATGGTGAATCCGGTAGCGTCAACTTGGATGAAATGCCGGTGTGGGGTTCGATCCGTTCCCAGCAGCAGCGGTATCCCCGCCATGCCATCCCGCCCATAAATGCCGACCTCCATCTGCTGGCCGGCGCGGTTGACGGTCACGATCGAGCAGATCCCGGTTTCCAGGAAATATACGGTCTCGATCGGCTGGTTGGGCGCGATCAGCTCTTGACCTCGCGGCAGATCCACGGACTTGAGATGCGGCACGATGCGGGCAAAATCCGCTCCAGAGAGCCGCGTCAAGAGACGGTTGTGCGCGGTCGATTGTGAAGGGGCTGACATGCGCTTGCCGCCAAGTTTGGGGCGAGAGTAGCGCTCTCCGCCGTTTGCGCCCGCACAACCGGCAAACGATCAACGATCATCCGCCGCACGAGCCATGGTGTCCAGCGGGTTCAGGGAGGCCGCGCCCAGTGGCCGCGTGCCGATGAGATCTTCGAATGCCTGCGCGACAACCTCTGTTGCTGCCGGTTTCTGGATGATCGGGGCGCCGCGATCGCTGCATTCCGACGGCCGTGACCCGGTGTAAATCACGAACGGGACGGCCAACGCCTGGCAAACGTCGATCACCGGGGTGCATTCATTGCCGGAAATAATCAAATCCAGTATCGCGCCATCGAACCGCCTTGAGCTGGCCTGCCGCAGGGCGTCTTCACGCGACGAAGCCACGGTCACGGTCGCTCCAGCGGCAATCAGAGAGTACTCGAGATCGATCGCGATGAGAGGTTCGTCTTCAACGACGAGAACGCGTTTGCCTGAGAGCCGTCCATAACACATCGTAGGCCTCGTCCAGAGCACGCCGCCCGCGTGGCGTGCGCATCCCCAAAGGAAGTGCCGAAGGCCGAACGAACCCCTACGGTCGTTCGCGTTCTCCTGGGGGGAGAGCGACACGTGTCCTCGATAATGCGAGGACTGCCTCCGGCACTTGCGCCTATTTTTTTCACGCGCGCGAATCAGTCAATGCGTTGTACGATTGCGTACAAAGGCCGGCACCGCTAGAGCTGTCCAACTCTGGTAGTTGCAACCCTGCGCACCGTTCCCGCGTTCCCCATTTCAACTCGGCCAGATCACCATCCATCGTAGTGCGACGGCAGCGAGCCTCAAAGCAACGATTCCATCGTCTCGCATTTCCAGCCTTGACGCTCGCTGCCGGTTGCGCACGATCGATCGCGTGCTGGCTCCAAAAATCATGGCCGGAAATCAGTGTTCTTGGCGCCCCTGCTGTATCAGCGGCCCGAGTAGCGGCTAGTAGCGGCCGGATACCTGCATTGGCGAAGTCCTGGTCTCGATGACGAGAAGCCGCTTCATACCACCGCAAATTTCGCTTCTTCACCGATGTCAAAACCGGGATTGACTTACTTCCGGGAATGACTGTTGGAACCAGCCCTTTTCGCAAGCGTTGATTTATCAAACCCAAAACCACGGAGTCGTCCCCTGATACCTTACCGTGTAGTCGTGTTGCTTGTCGCCCTGAGTATCCACCCTGCTGTATCAACGGTGGTTGCACAAACTGGCGCAACCAGCACCGCACCCGGTGCTAGTGGCGCACGGTCAGGACCATCCGGTGGTTCACAGGCGCCGGTCGTCGCTGCACCGTCTCCAAGCGCACCGCCGCCCGGAACTCCGGGAGGGCCCCCGTCCACAACATCGCCTAATCCCCTCCCAAGCGGTGGGCCTACATTCCAGCTGGGTAATCCACCAAATCCGGCGACCAACCCATCCTCGCAAAATCCGGCGGCTCCAATTCCCGCACCAGGTGATCCGAACGATCCCCGTCGCACCGCCCCCTTAACCGGGATAACACCGATCCCTCGCGCCGTTTGCCGCGCGCTTCCCCACCGCCACTCGAACCCCGCACGAAGCTTTCGGTGCCACCTATTCCAGGTGCCCCCCGCGGCGCCCCCCGCGCCACCCCTTCAAAGGGTGAACTTCTACGAGAATGCGTGAGGGCGTGGGATCCGGAGACCCACATGACCCGCGAACGGTTTGCGGAAATCTGCATAGAGCAAGAAAAAAACGATCAGCTCACGCCACCTGCTAAAGGCGGTCGGTAAACTCGCGCAAAAGTGTTTCAATCGTGGACGCGTGCCGCTTTAAACGGCATCTTCCACAATGGGAAAGTCAAGCCACCAGCAACACATCAGCGGTTCGCCAAGGCCGCCTCAATGCCATCCCGTAAGCGATAGCCGTCAACCGAATAATAACCGCCCTCGCTGCGGCTGTGCTCGATGCGTGTAAGCGTCATCTCGCCGGCCACGTCGATAAAAATTAGATCACCGCTGCCGATCTCGTGCAAGGTACCGGTCAGGCTGCCCGTTATCTCCCAACGCTCGCTGGCGCTGTTGAAACGTAGCGGCCCCCAATCGAGCGTTGGGGCGGGTTTGGTCATGGTTTTCGCTCCTATCGTGCAAATCGTTCAGCGCAACACGTCAATGTTCGCGTGCGCAGCCGGGCCGACAGATTCGGTGCGCTCGATGATCGCAAAAATCAAGAAACTCGGACCATTCACAGCCCATACCCCGATCGCGGCCACAGCGTCAAATAAGGCGGTGGGCGTTCCGACCGCGTTAGCGGTGGCATCACCCAACGTCCGAAACCACTCCCGAAGTTGGGTTGCCTGAAGTCGGGCGGAACCGCCTGAAAGTCTGGTCGACGTCCCGGGGGCGTCCTCTGGCTGATACTGTCGTACAGAACGCGTGCACATGCGGATTGTTCCCCACCGTCCCGTTACCGGGAACTCTCGGACTGCCTGAGACCATTGCTCCAAGGCAGAAACAGCGAGACGACACATCAAGCTATTGCGTGGTTCCCGTCGTGTGGTTCACGCGGCCGTCATTCCACACGTAAAATCCACAGGCGCGGATACCGCGCAAAACAGGCTCCGGATTCATTCTGAAGGGCAGCACATGCTGAACTCCCAACACAAACGTCTGCTGGAAGGTCCAAAGTTCATCGCGGACTGGCAAACCGACGCCAGCACGGTCGAGCGTAACCGCCAAATACGATCCGGACCGGAAGAGATTCGCCACGCAAGCGCCTTCATCGTCACGATCCGCTGGTGCCATGGCGTACCTCGTCGTTCTTGCAAGCGATCTCTAGGAACGCCGAGGGCCGCAAATCGTTCCCCCAGATGCGATCCATTCTCTCTGCCTGAGGCTGAACCGTTATGCAGTTGGCGCACCTTCTTCAGCTCGTGCAAGCCGAGCTGGTTGCATTCAACCGAAACGGGAAGCGAGTTCATCTCGCGCATGCCCTGCGAGCTACAGGACGGCCAAGCTGAACTCGCGCAACGTCGCAACACGGTTCACCACGCGGACCTCTTCCGTTACAATGCCCACGGCCTGGACGGGCTCACCGACCATAGCTTTGTCGCAACGCGATGCCGTGACGCTTGGCCATTTTGACGAGACGCACCCGTGCGCGGTCGGTGAGTTTCGCGTCAGTCGGAAACATCACAGCTTTCTCCTGCACCGTCGTGTCGACGACGACTTGGCTCAGGT
>JANLXZ010000230.1:0-42474 GCA_031365375.1 Hyphomicrobiaceae bacterium
GCCTCGGCGTCGAGGAAGCGCGCATTCGCCGGGAGCATCCCGGCGTCCTCGCTGTTACAGGCCCGCACCAGTACGAGCAGGTCGTGGCGGAAGTACACAAGGTGGTGCCGCCGCTGCACGATCCTTACGTCGATTTGGTGCCGCCGGAGGGTCTGCGCCTGACGCCGCGCCACTACGCCTATCTGAAGATCTCGGAAGGCTGCAACAACGTCTGCTCGTTTTGCATCATTCCTGATTTGCGCGGCAAACTCGCCAGCCGTCCGTCGAACCACGTATTGACCGAAGCCGAGAAGCTGGTGAAGGCCGGCGTCAAGGAATTGCTCGTCATCAGCCAAGACACCAGCGCCTACGGCCTCGACATCAAGTACGCGTCGAGCGCGTGGAAGGGTGAGCCGCTCGCGGCACGCTTCGTCGATCTATCGCAAGCGCTCGGCGATCTCGGCGCCTGGGTCCGTATGCACTACGTTTATCCTTACCCGCACGTTGACGACGTAATCCCGTTAATGGCCGAGGGCAAAATTTTGCCTTACCTCGACATCCCATTCCAGCACGCATCGCCGAAAGTTTTGAAGGCGATGCGCCGTCCGGGCAATCAGGACAAGACCGCTGCTCGAATTGCAAAATGGCGCGAGATCTGTCCCGACCTTGCGATCCGCTCGACCTTCATCGTCGGCTTCCCCGGCGAGACCGAAGAAGATTTCCAGATCTTGCTCGACTGGTTGAAGGAAGCTCGTCTCAACCGCGTCGGCTGTTTCAAGTACGAGCCGGTGGAAGGCGCCAAGGCCAACGCACTCGAAGGTGCGGTGCCGGAGGACGTCAAAGAGGAGCGCTGGCATCGTTTCATGGCCGCGCAACAAGAGATCAGCCGGTCGATCCTGGCCACCCGCGTTGGCCGCACCATTGATGTGATCATCGACGAGGTCGACGAGGAAGGCGCGCTTGGCCGGTCGAAGTGGGACGCGCCCGAGATCGACGGCAGCGTGTTTCTCAATGGCGCGACCCACCTCGAAGCCGGGCAGATCGTACAGGCCAAAATCGTGCACTCGGACGAATACGATTTGTGGGGAGAGGTCGTATGAACCGGCCCCGGATTCTTCTTACCCACACGCCCGACATGCGCGCGAACTACTATGGGCCGCGCGCCTTGGCCGGCCTGCAGGCGCTCGGCGACGTGGTGATGCACGAGGGTGCATCGCCGCTGACCGCCGCCGAAATCGTCCGCCTTGCGCAAGGCTGCCGGCTGATCGTTTCCGACCGCAACACGCCGGGATATGGCGAAATATTCGGGCAGCTTCCCGACACTCTTGCGTTCTTGCGCTGTGCCGTCGACATCCGCACCATCGACATTGACGCTGCCTCGAAAGCCGGCATTCTGATCACCCAAGCGAGCCCGGGCTTCGTCGCATCCGTTGCCGAAATGGCATTCGGCATGATGATCGATCTAGCGCGCGACGTGACGCGCCATGTGACAGACTATCGGGCCGGGTTAACGCCAGAGCCGCGCAAAGGCGTGCAGTTATCGGGGGCCACGATCGGACTGTTGGGCTACGGCGCAATTGCTCGTCACGTGGGAAAGATCGCCCACGCCTTCGGCATGACGGTGCTGGTCAACGACCCATATGTCACCGCGACCGAACCCTACGTAACGCAGACGAGCTTCGACGGTGTTCTTAGCAAAAGCGATTTCGTCCTACCATTGGCCGTCGCGACAAACGAAACCGAGAACATGATCGATGAGGCAGCGCTTCGCCGCATGAAGAAGTCGGCGTTTTTGGTCAACCTATCTCGCGGCAACCTTGTCGACGAAGCGGCATTGGAAAAGGCGCTCGATGAAAGATGGATCGCCGGCGCCGCCATGGATGTCGGGCGCGCCACTGATCAAATGCCGACACCACGGTTGGCCCGCCGCGCGGATGTGATCGCGACACCGCACTCGGCTGGCCTCACGCCCGAAGCAATCGAGCATCAGGCGATGGAGACCGTGGCGCAGGCAGCGGAAATTCTAGCTGGCCGCTTTCCCAAAGGTGCCGTCAATGCCGGTGCCGCCACCCGCATGAAGCCCGCCTGAGCGACCGGAGACCAAGCCCATGTTGCGCCCTCTCACCGGTCAAGCACCAAAGCTGAAGCTTCCGCCCGGTGCCTGCGACACGCACATGCACTTTTACGGTAAAACCTACCCGCGTCATCCCGATGGTCCGCCGCCCGCGCCTGATGCCACGGTCGCCGAGTACAAGCAATTGATGGCTTGGCTCGGCCTCGATCGCGTCGTCGTCGTCCAGGCCAACGCCTACGGTGACGACAATCGCTGCACCATGGATGCCCTTGCCGAACTCGGGCTCGATAAGGCCCGCGCTATCGTCGTGGTGAAGCCGTCAGTCAGTGACGCCGAGCTTGACCGCCTCACGAAAGCCGGCGCGCGCGGCGTTCGCATCATGACCCTGCCCGGTGGCCACCTGAAATTCGACGTGATGGATGCAGTGCTCGCCCGTGTGCAGCCGCTCGGCTGGACCCCGATCGTTCAGCTCGACGGCCGCCAATTCGAGCAACATGAAGCGCAGCTCAAGACCATCAAGGGCGACTACGTTATCGATCATACTGGCAAGTTTCTCGAGCCGGTGGCGGTCGATAGTCCGGCTTTTAAGACGCTGCTGCGACTGCTCGATCGCGGCAATTGCTATGTGAAACTGTCGGCTCCATATGAGACTTCAAAGGTCGGGCCGCCGACCTATAGTGACGTGTGCGCTATCACTAAGGCACTGGTGAAAGCGGCACCTGAGCGGATGTTGTATGCCTCGAACTGGCCGCATCCATCAGAGCCGCTGGAGCGCTATCCGAACGACGCAGCCCTACTCGACTTGTTCCTCGAGACCATGCCCGACGAAAAGACGCGGCAATTGACCTTCGTCGATAACCCAGCGCGGCTCTATGGGTTTTGAGGGTAGATTGTGCGGAAAGGTCGGAGAGAGCTCTTGCGACATCCGACACTCACGAGCGGCGGTCGAAGTTGTCGGGTCTCGCGCAAACGCTCTACCCGACTTACGCCTCAGATCACTCCGCCGCCACCCTGATGGGAGCTGCTGGTTTCGGGTCGCGCAGCATGGCAAGCAGGCCCGCCTCCCGCTTCTTCGCTGCCTCGTAGTTCGCACGCTTCACGTGGCCGAAGCCTTTGATCTCGTCGGGGATCGAGGCGAGCGCTACGGCCGTCGCATGGGTCGCAGGCGTCAACCGCTGCACAACTTCGTCGAGCAGTTTCTCGTAATCGCCGATCAGCTGACGCTCCAACTTCCGCTCGGCTGAATAGCCGAACAGATCGAGCGCCGACCCGCGAAGACGCTTGGCTTTCGCCAGTTGCCGGAACACGGGCAGCATCCATTGCCCGAGCTTAATCTTGCGCGGTTCGCCAGTCAGCTTGTCCTTGTGCAACCAGCTGAGGAATGGTGGTGCCAAATGGAACTCAAGCGATTTCACCCCATCGAATTGCTCGGCCAACGCCGTCTCGAATGTGCCGTCGGTATACAGCCGCGCAACCTCGTACTCGTCCTTGATGGCCAACAATTTGTGATAGTTTCGCGCCACCGCCTCGGCAAGGCCTGACCGGCCCGGCGTCTTGTCTTTCTCGATGCCGGCAATCCATGCGACCTTCGAGCGATAGCGTTCAGTCAGGCTCTCATCTTGATATTTGGTCAGGTGAGCGGATCGGAACGCGATAATTTCGTCGAGCGTTTTTGGCTTCTGCACCACGTTCGAAACGGGCTTAATCAAACGCTCGACCGCCGCCGCATCGTGCGCCGCCAACCGTCCGAAACGGAATGCCTGACGGTTCATCTCGACAGCCGTGCCATTAAGCTCAATCGCTTCCTCGATCGCCGCCGATCCGATTGGCACGTAGCCCTTTTGATACGAGTAGCCGAGCAGATACATGTTCGACGCGATCGAATCGCCAAACAGTTTTACCGCCGCTTCATGCGCGTCGAGCATGTCGAGGGGGCCTTTGGCTACACGATCGGCAATCGCCGTGCGCAAGGCTTGCCCCGGAACGGTCAGATTGGAGTTGCGGGTGAAATCGCCGGTCGTCATCTCATAGGTTGATACCACCACGGCGGTGTGATCCGGTCGCATGGTCTCCAAGATCTTGTTCGACGCAGTAACGACGAGATCGCCGCCCATGATCAAGTCTGCATTGCCGACGCCGACGCGAATGGCGTGGATTTCCTCGACCTTTCGCGCGATCCGCATGTGGCAGGCAACCGCACCGCCTTTCTGCGCGAGGCCGGTCATATCGATTGAGCCGAAGCCCTTGCCCTCGATATGGGCTGCTTGCCCCAAAACGGCGGAGATGGTCACAACGCCGGTTCCACCGACGCCTGTCACGATCATCGAGTACGGCCCGTCGAGTGCCGGCTGCGCGGGTTCAGGCAAGGCACTGAGCATGGCTTGTACGCTGCCATCGCTGGCAACGCCTTTGCTCTTCTTCACCTTGGCGCCGTGCACCGTGACGAAACTCGGGCAGAAGCCTTCCGTGCAGGAAAAATCTTTGTTGCAGGCTGACTGGTCGATGGCCCGCTTGCGGCCAAGCTCGGTTTCCAGCGGAATGACAGCGACGCAGTTCGACTTCTTGCCGCAGTCGCCGCAGCCTTCGCAGACGGCTGGGTTGATGAAAATCCGCTTGTCAGGATCGGGGAATTCGCCCTTCTTCCGGCGGCGGCGTTTTTCGGCAGCACATGTCTGATCGTAGATCAATGCCGTGACGCCATCGTTCGTCGCTAGATCAATCTGCACCGCCTGCAGGTCGCGACGGTGATGCACCGCGACTCCGGTTGGGAAACTCACGCCCGGCGCGTACTTGTCCGGCTCGTCCGTAACGACGGCGATTTTTTTCACACCCTCGGCCGCGAGTTGGCTGGCAATCATCGGCACCGAGATGTGGCCGTCGAGCGCTTGACCGCCAGTCATCGCGACGGCGTCGTTGTAGAGGATTTTGAAGGTGATGTTGACGTCAGCGGCCATCGCCGCACGGATCGCCAGCGAACCGGAATGGATGTAGGTGCCATCACCAATGTTTTGGAAAACGTGCCTGCGTTTCGAAAACGGCGCCTCGCCGATCCAATTGGTGCCTTCGCCGCCCATTTGCGTGAAGCCATCGGTCGCGCGGTCCATCCACTGCGCCATGTAATGGCAGCCAATGCCGGCGTAGGCGTGGGCACCTTCTGGCACTACGGTAGATGAATTATGCGGGCAACCGGCGCAGAAGTAGGGTGTTCGGCTGAATGATTCCTTCGCCAAAGGTGCATTACCTTCGAGCCGTTTCAGCTCAGCGACCTTGGATTTTACACCGTCGCCCGCACCGTACTTTATTAGCCGTTCGCCGACCGCGATTGCGATTTCGGTGGGATCAAGGGCGCCCTTGGCGTGGAACAACCACTGGTCGTTCTCGTCCTTTTTGCCAATCACGACCGGTGCATTGGCGGTGCCGTAGAGTTGCTCCTTGACCTGCGTTTCAAGAAGCGAACGTTTCTCCTCGACCACAATGATCAGCTCGAGACCTTCGGCAAACTTGTGGACCCCCTGGGTCTCAAGCGGCCAAGTCATCCCGGCTTTGTAAATCCGCAAGCCAAGCGTGTTCGCCGCGACCTCGTCAATGCCGAGCTCGTCGAGCGCTTGTCGCGTATCTAAATAACTCTTGCCGCACGTGATGATGCCGATCTTCGGCGCGGCGCCGCCGCTGATGACTGTGCGATCAAGTTTATTGGCTCGTGTGAACGCTTGAATAGCCGCCCGCTTATAATCGTGCAGGCGCGCTTCCTTATCGAGCGCCTGATCGCCGAGCCGGATGTTAAGGCCACCGGGCGGCATTGCGAAATCATCCGGAATGACGACTTTCACGCGGTCGCTCGATCCGTCGACAGTTGATGTCGACTCGATATTGTCCTTCACGCATTTAAGCCCGACCCACACGCCCGCATAACGTGACAGCGCAAATCCCAGCAACCCGAAGTCTAGAATTTCCTGCACGCCGGCCGGATTTATCACGGGCATCATGGCGTCGACGAATGCAAATTCGGATTGGTGCGCCGAGGTCGAACTCTCGCACGTGTGATCGTCGCCCATCAGGGCCAGCACGCCGCCGTTCTTGGAGGTGCCCGCGTGATTGGCGTGCCGGAAAACGTCGCCGGTCCGGTCGACACCGGGACCCTTGCCATACCAAATGGCGAACACCCCGTCGTACTTACCCTCGCCTCGCAGTTCAGCCTGTTGCGATCCCCAGATAGCGGTCGCCGCTAAATCCTCGTTGAGGCCCGAGTGAAAGTGGATGTTGTGCTTTGTCGTCAGCGTTTTCACGCGCTGAAAGGCGCCTTCGAGGCCAGCGATGGGCGAACCGCGATAACCCGAAATATAGCCTGCCGTGTTGAGGCCTGCCGCCTCATCACGCTTTTTCTGCATCAGCGCCAGTCGCACGACCGCCTGTGTGCCGGTTAAGATCTGACGCTTTTGCTCCAGATCGAATTTATCGCTGAGTGATACGCCGCTCTTCGCCATGAATGCACCTCAGCCGCTTCTCTCGCGTCTAATGAAACATAGTTCCCCGATCGCGTCATCGCAAGTTAGGTCAGCCTTCCTGACCTAACTCTTTTTTTGCAACTATACCTCTCAGACTGCTCGGGCTTCGGTGGCCCAGGTCACCCATCCTTTAATCTTCTCCATGTCGGGAGGCTCGCCATCGCGCAATACGCGTTTGCCGTCGGTTGTAGCTGCGAACAGCAACACATTGGCGCAAAGTTTGGATGGATCGGCCTCGGCAATGTCATCCGCAGTTTTGTAACCGGCTCCAGTCAGCAGCTGCGCATGGGTGCCACGCAGGCCTGGGATCTCCATAACCAAAAGGGCTTGGTACTGCCAGGTTTCGATGACGTCGGCGTTGAGCCGGCGATCAGCAAGTCGGGTCGCGATCGTGTCAGGTGAGAGATCAAGAAAGTCGGCAACCGTCAACATCCCGAGTGAAGCAAAACGCTCCGCCATCTTTGGACCAATCGAAGGAGCCGCTTCGAGATTATCACCCTCGCTGAGGTAGAAACGCCGTTCGCGCTCGCCGCTCTGCGGCTTGATGGACGGCACCGACGCCTCGGCCGGCTTCGCGGCAGGCATAGGTGCCCGCATTGCCGAAAGCGCAGCGAACGGTCCCGGTGCTTGGGGTGCATTCGGAACCGTCGTCGCAGCTGTCGCTTGCGTCACCGCAGCCACCGGGACGGCAACTGGCGCAAGTGCCTTGACGGCGATGACCGGTGCCAGCTGAGCCACCTGCGGCGGCGGGCCTGCGACGATTGGTGCACGGGCGGTCGCCGGCGGTGCCACTGGTACTTGCGGCACGGTTCCCTGAACGGCGGTCGGCCTTGTAACAGGCGGTGAAACTGCTGCCTTCGCCACGATTTCGACTTTTGGCGTGGCTGCCACGCTTGGCACGGAGATCACTCTTGCTTCAAGTGGTTGCGCGACTTTTAAACGCGCTGCCCGCTCCACTGCCTGTTTGGCAAGCTTGGGCCCAAGCACTTCCTTGGCGTGCAGATCGCGCACCATTCGGTCGTCTTCCGGCAGGGCCTTGTCGACACGGCCAGTGGCCTTCAGCTCATCGTACATCGCTTCTACGACCTTGCGATCCTCAGCATTCGACAGTCGCTTCGCCAACGCCTTCGACGGGATCTTGATGGCCGCCATCACCGTGTCGAGTGTGAGATCGACATGCGGCGGGGCGACCGCTGCCTCCTCGATGGCCTTCTCCAGGACGCGCGCGAAACCGGTCGCAGCATAGATCAAAAGCTCCGCGACAATGCCGCGCGCGATGCCATCAAGACCGGAGGGTGGATCGGTGACGCCGCGATGGATATCATAATGCGCAATTAGCTTTTCATAATAACGGTGCGAGAACTCGGCGCCATGGCACACCATCGCCTTTAGCCAATCAGCGCCAACTGGAACCGGTACGGCGAGCACCGGGTAACGCTCCAGACCGAGCGCCCGCAGATCATTATAGGACCGGTTGATGCTCCACTCGGCGGCACGATGAATCGCGTTCTCGGCTTCGGTCTGCCCGGTGTGAAATGGATGGATCGGATCGGTATAATAATGGCTCGTCACGCCCGCTGCATAGACCGCATCGACCCAGCGCTGCTCTTTCAACGCGGCAACGGTCTTTCCGTACCAGGCAACAACCTGCTCCGGCGCGCCACCCCAATAGGTATCCCCCACGTGCAGCACGTGGTTCTTGAAGTCCTTGAATGTGTTGTCGGGATCTTTTGAGCCGATCATGTAGGTGTCGGCATGCTTAAGGAACAGGCGCATCCAAGCGTCGCTTTTCTCGATCTGCAGGTCCCGCAGAGCATCGAGCGCCAACTTGTGATGCGTGCCATTGGCATGCGCGGCATAAACGATACGAAACAGCATGGACATGACAACTTCTCCTTTAGTGAGAAGCCGAAACTACGCGAGTCGCTTTGTGCGCCCTCATTAGTCAGTCATAATACTTTGTTCTTTCAACAGGTTTTGGTGGCTGCAGTCTCACGAGATAGTCAAAGCCTGTTCAGTCCGCGCCGGGCGAACCAAACGGCCGCAGCACCGCCAGCAATCGGCAAAAAACTCCACAGTAGCAGGCTGCGCCTAAAACCTGATGGGTCAGCGCTGCGCGACACGGTCGTGCTTATGCGCCCTACGATGTAGGTCATCTCCCCTTGATTGATGGCGGCATAGCCGGTGACACCCCCGAGAAAAATCGCGATCATACCGAACAATAGCAACATGCCGAACAGGGCGAGCTTAAAAAGATGAACTCCCATCGTGCCTCGACCTTACCACCGTTACTTCGCGGCCTTTGCCAAAATGCCGCCCGTCATCGGCTGATCCACGCCTGTAGTGCCCGGAAAGGTAATTGGCAATTTTAACAGTGAGCGGACGGCGAGATAGGCCCAAGCTTCCGCCTCGATCGAATCGCCATCAAGTCCGACGGCCTCGGCCGGCACGACCGCGTTTTCTACGCGAGCAGCAATCATACTCATTAGCGTCCTGTTGCGCCTGCCTCCCCCGCAAACGACCCACAACTGTGGCTCCTCGGGGAAATGCTCCCGCGCACGCGCGATCGACCGTGCGGCGAAGGCGGTCAGGGTAGCCGCACCATCGGCAACTGAGAATCCATCGACGAGGTCAATGACGAATTCCTGTCGATCGAGTGACTTCGGTGGGGGCGAGCCAAAATACGAATGGTTGAGGTAAAATCGAACCGTGTCTTCGCTCACGCGTCCTGTTCCGGCGGTCCGGCCGTCTTCATCACGGGATTGTCCCGTACGCTTCAAGATCCAATCGTCGATCAGCGCATTGCCCGGTCCGGTATCGAAGGCAATGAGGTTGCCATCGCGACCGATGTACGTGACGTTTGCCACACCACCGATGTTCAGCATGGCTATCGGACGCTGAGGTAACTTGGCGGCGAGCGCGCGATGATAGATCGGCACAAGCGGAGCGCCTTGCCCGCCTGCCTCACAATCAGCCGCACGCAAATCATAAAATACATCGATGCCGGTTGCGCGCGCCAACGAACGACCATCACCAAGTTGTACCGTCAGCTGATAATGACGCGGCGTCGTCGTGACGCTCGGTGCGGAGATCGCGTTGTTCCAAGTAGAATCAAATTTCGTCAGCTGTTTGTGCAAGACAGTTTGCCCGTGAAAGCCGATGCAGTCGATCGCCGATGGCTGTAATGAATGCTGCCCCATGAATCGGGTAACGGCCTCTGCGTGTCGCTCGGTCAATGCCTGCTCGACCTCACGAAGGCAACCTGGTCGCTCGTCGCGGTCGGTTATCGGCCTGGCGTCCCGCAGCGCCTCGACGAGTTTCATTCGGAATTCGGGCTCGTAGGCAACGGTCGCCGACGGTCCGCGCCAGACGTATTGCGCGCCATCGGTTTCGATTAATGCGATGTCGATGCCATCGAGCGAAGTGCCGCTCATGAGACCGATTGCACGCATGCGCCCAGCGCCTTTTGCCTCAGCCATACTTGCCCTCGTGGCCTTTGCCGTGCATGGTCGGCACCTCCTTCAACCTGTTGCAAACAGAGGCGCTGCAAATTGTGGCGCAATGCCGATGACACCGCAAAAATCTGATTTCCTGCGCATCCTGACAGAGCGCGGCTTTATTCACCAGGGGTCGGATATGGCGGGGATCGACGACCTCGCCGCGAAGGGGAATTTGATCGCCTACGTCGGCTACGATTGCACTGCTCCCTCACTCCACGTCGGCTCGCTGATTTCGATCATGATGATGCATTGGCTGCAATCGACTGGCAACAAGCCGATCGCGCTGATGGGCGGAGGAACGACGCGGGTCGGCGACCCTTCGGGCAAAGATGAATCGCGCGCGATCCGTTCCATCGCCGAGATCGAGGCCAACAAGGAGGGCATCAAATCCGTTTTTGCCAAGGTACTGCAGTTCGGGTCCGGCAAGTCCGACGCGATCATGGTCGACAACGCCGAATGGCTGGCACCCCTCAACTACATCGAATTTTTGCGCGACGTCGGACGCCATTTCTCGGTCAATCGCATGTTGACGATGGACAGTGCCCGCATGCGCCTCGAGCGCGAGCAAGAGCTGTCGTTTATCGAATTCAACTACATGCTGCTGCAGTCCTATGACTACGTCGAGCTCAACCGCCGCTATGCGTGCAATTTGCAGATGGGCGGCTCGGATCAGTGGGGCAACATCGTCACCGGGATCGATTTGGGCCGGCGCATGGGCACACCGCAGTTATACGCACTGACTTGTCCGCTGCTGACCACGGCATCGGGTGCAAAGATGGGAAAGACGGCGTCTGGCGCGATCTGGCTCAACGAGGAGCAACTATCAGCTTACGAGTACTGGCAGTTTTGGCGTAATACCGAGGATGCCGACGTCGGCCGATTCCTCCGGCTGTTCACGACGCTACCGATGGCCGAGATCGCGAAGCTAGCCGCGTTGCAAGGTGCGGAGATCAACGACGCAAAGAAAGTGCTCGCGACCGAGGCTACGGCTCTCGTGCACAGCCGTGAGAAGGCAGTAGCGGCCTCGCTTACGGCGCAAAAAACTTTCGAGCAAGGCGCATTCGCAGTCGACCTGCCGACAATCGAAATCCCGCGCGCGGATATCGAGAACGAATTGGGTGCACTGTCAGCGTTCGTGACCGCCGGATTAGTCAAATCAAACAGCGACGCGCGCCGTCAGGTGCAGGGTGCCGCACTGCGTGTGAATGACCAGCCCGTAACCGACGAAAAGGCGAAGCTCCGACGGTCGGACATTGGACCAGACGGCGTGATCAAGCTGTCCCTCGGCAAAAAAAAGCACGTGTTGTTAAGGCCGGTCTAACATCCAGCGGTCGCGACCATTAGTTGCGCGGAGCATCGACACCTGATGCCCAACCGCCCGTCACTTCAGGTGTCACGCCCCGTTGCGTTTTGGCGGTAGGCTGGCGCACCGGCTCGCCACCAGCCGGGTTTTTTTGTAGGCGCGCCTTCGGCACTTCTAGCGGCTTCTCGTCTCTTGGAATGACGCGCGGATTTTGCGTCGTCAATTGGAACATTTCCCGGAAGATTCCAGGCGCGATCATCGACAGCGGATTGACGACGACCTGGGGCTGCGCCATCGGCCCGTGGATTCGGAACGTGATACCGAGGACGCCTTCACCTTTCGGTCCGGCGAGCAGTTGGCCGAACAGCGGGATGCCCCCGACTGCAGCATTGAGACCCTGCAAGGGAACATACGTACCGCCGATATCGACGCCTTGAAGTTTGAAATCCGCCTTCCCGCGTAGCGCTGCTCCCAGCAGCGGCCCACGCAGCTCCGCGTCCTCCAGAACGAACTGATTGTAGCCGACGGAAAACGGCGCGCGCATCCAATCGAAATCCGTCGTCTGCCGTTCCACCTTCCGCGATGGACGCCGCCCCGCTTCCGTGTAGTCGTTGGTCTGAAGCACCTCGCTGACGATCGGATCGCCGAGAATTTGGAACCGTTCGACCATCAACAGCCCGGTCTTTTCGGCCGGACCCTTGCCATCGAGGTTGACGTCAAGCCGCATCTGGCCACCCTGAAGGTTCGGGTAGAACCCGATCAGCCGGAAAGCTTGGCCCGCGTCATCGGTTACCGCTACCAGCTTGCGAGGCTCGTTGGCCGCTTGCTGCATGCTGATTTCGATCGGTTTGCCGCCGCTGATGTTTGCACGCGCAAGCAATCCCGAAAGTTTGCCCGAACGTCGCGACATCTGCAGTCGCAAACCTTTCAGCGATATATCGGAATGACCGAGTACATTGTCGAACTCGGCCTTGAGATCGAGGCCGGGTTGATCCTTCTTCGCCGACCCTTGTTTTTCCCCCGATTGGCCTATCGAGAAAAGCGAGCGAAAAAAATCGCGACCGTCCCAATATTGACCGTGCGCCTTCACATCCCAAACGTTGTCCGGACGCAGATTACCTTGCAGCTCCAGACGCGATACCAGGGTCAGTGAAAAATCTGGAAATTGGAACTCAGCCAGTTTCCCCTTGGAATCAAGAGCGACCCAACCATCGATCGCAATATCGTCACCGACCACCTTGAAGCCCTGGAGCAAGGTCTTTTGGCGATCACCCTTGACGACATCGAACTGCAATAGCGCCTGCCGCCCGGGCGCTTTGCGCCAGCTCAACGGTTCGATCGAGATTTCGGCACCAGATAGATCAGCGCGAACCTTCACCTGTGGTTCGTTACGAGGCCCCCTCGTCATTGTCACATCAATTGGCACATCGCCGTGCACCGCATTGCTGGTATCGAGCCCCAGTTGCGCCCGATCGGTCGCATCCAGCGTTGCGGTAATGCGGAGGGGCGGCTGTTTATCCTCAGTCGCGCCGAAAATGCGCTGGAAACTGAGTTTTGAAATAACGCCACCAACGAGCATTTGCCCTGTGGCATTTACCGCACCGTCGCCGATGTCGATCGCAACGGTCGCGCCTTGAACATCGTGAGTGCCTATCGCCTGTTTCGCACGACCATCGGTAAGCTTAGCCTTGCCCTCGATCTTGAGATCGGACGCTTCTACGCCGGCAATCAATGGTAGGTTGATCTTGAATTGGCCATCAACTTTCCCGTCGAGCCCGTCGCTGGGCAAACCCAACGGACCTATCCCGAGGCTTTCTTGTTCCAGATGATCGATTGCGGCGACGAGCGGCGCCTGAACGCGAAAAGCAATCTCTCCTTGGGTGCGTTCGTCGTAGATGTCGATGGCGGTAAGGCGCCCGGTTTTGTATGCGATGCGTCGTCCTGCGACGACCTGCGAAGTCGCTTCAGGAACCGAAATCTCGAGGCCTTCCCCTTCGATGCGCACCAGCGCGCGCGGAACTTCGATCGGCGCCAACGTTTTTGCCGGCACGAACACTGCATCGGCAACTTCGAGCGAAAGCGAAATGCGCTCTGCATTCTTTGCCGAGAAAGGCTCGCCGGCGCCGGGCGCGATCGCGACCTTGAAAGTGCCACCAAGTATCCGCGCTTTCGTCACTTGCCGTCCGACCCAGCGGCGCGCGCCGGGCCCAAGCAGTCGAGGCCAAACTGCCTTCGCAACGGTGATCGGCATCGCTCCGATCCGGCCATCGAGCCGCACGCCGCGGCGCTCCACCGCTGTTCCAAACTCTCCGGCCGCATCGATCTGTACGCCACCAGCCCGCACAATCGCCCGGCTTAATGCAAGCACGCCGGACTGAGGAGTGAAGACGCCTTTGATCGAAGCTTCTTCGAGCGGAATGGCGGCAACGTTGAATTCTTCCGCCGACAACTGCCCATCCGTGCTCTTTAAATCAAACTTCCATTGCGATTTAGGCGAAGCGCCGCTCGATGCGGGACTTGCCGCGTCGATTGCAGTCGCAGTGCCAATCATCGTCAACCGGCCTTGGCTCCACTGCAGGGTAGACGGGGCAAGTTCTACACGCCCATTCTTGGCGTCAAAGCGGATATCCAGATGTCCGCCGTCGATCGGCACTGGCCGGTCCTCCAAACCGGGTACTTGCACGACGCCGCGCCCCAGCTCGACTTGCATTCCACCGCCAACCACTTGACCTTCGGGATCGAGATCAAGATGAGCCTCTCCGCTCAAGGGAGCGTCGAGTGCCTCTAGCATCGGGAACTCAGGGATCATCGATGCTATTCCGCGCGGCACGAGATCTCGGACAGAGGCTTGCAATGAGACAACCTGCGCTTTTTCTGCCTCTTCGATTTTGAAACTCATCCCCCACGGACCAGAAGCGCTGGCCATGGATAAATTCCCGGTCAAAGTGCTGCGACGCTTCTTATGCTCAAGATCGACATCGCCCTCGATCACGGTCCAAACCGTCTGATGACCTGCCCTGTCCAGCACGACGGTCGCGTTCCGAACGCCGATCTCGCGCAGGTAAGATGATGCATCGGTGCCACGTCGAGCCCGTTGACCAGCGTCGGCAATCAGACGTGCAATATCGACCCGGCGTAGCCCACCCGAAACGTCGTCCTGATCGTTGGCTGGAACAGCCTTTACCTCTCCGGTCGAAGCCGACGGCTTCGACTGCGTCGACGATGTTTGCGCGCCGACGTATTTCGAGAAACTGACGCTCAGCCCGCTACCTTCGGTATAAACCAGGAGCAATCGCGGCTCGATTAAAACGACCTTGTCAGGCGCCAACCGCCCGGACCACAGGGCTGCAGCACTTATTCCCACCGCTGCCAGCGGGGCAACGGCGATCGGCGCTGAATCGGCATCGGTGAATCGCACGTTGCGCATGCGCAATTCAAAGCCGCCACTTTCGGTCAATCGGATGAGGGCATCTTCGATCGCAACATTGATGTCCGAAAATTCCGCAGCGATACTGCGCCCGATTGGAGCTGCCAAGAACTGCAGTGAGATCGGGCCGTTGAGCAAGCGCACATAAAGTATGCCGACCCCTAGTCCCGCTAGGATGACGAGAGGCAAAAGACACTTGGCGAGAAACCAGCATGGGCGAACAATCTTAGATGCCAGTCCGCTGGCTCGCGGCGTTCGGTCAGCGCGCAAATGTACATTTGAACGCGATGTGCCGTTACGCGTACGCTGTTCCCGCCGCTGTCCTTGCGGTGCGGGTCGTCGCGTGATTGGCGGTCGCGTCGGCGTATCCACCTATGTGTTGCCCATTTGCTTGGAATTGACACGACGAAATTGGCCAACATGGACCACGGCAACGCGACAATGGGGCGATGCCGATGATTGCCACTAGCACAACCGATTCCAACTAGCCTACTTAGCTCGAGAAGCATGCGAAAAAGCGTCAAAAGAAAGGCTCATATACCATGGTAGAGGAAGGAAAATTCGCCCCAGATTTCGAACTGCCCACCAGTGACGGTAATCAGCTAAAGCTTTCGGCGCACAAGGGCCACCCCGTGGTCATCTATTTTTACCCCAAAGACGACACTTCCGGCTGCACCTCCGAAGCCAAAGACTTCACCAGTCTGATGGGCCAGTTTAAGGAACTCGACGCGGAAGTATTCGGAATTTCACCCGATAGCGTGCTTAGTCATCAAAAATTCGCAGCCAAACATCAGCTAACCGTGCGCCTCGCCTCAGACGCTGAGAAAGCAGTTGCGACCGCCTTTGGCGTGTGGGTCGAGAAATCGATGTACGGACGAAAATACATGGGTGTCGAGCGTGCGACTTTTGTCATCGATCAGGCTGGCAAGATTGCGAAGGCATGGACCAAAGTTAAAGTTCCGGGCCACGCAGCCGAGGTTCTGGCCGCCGTCAAGGCTTTGAAATCGTGACAGAGACCGACTTTGCAGGGTGGCAAGACGAGGGTGTCGATCCGGCGGTGCCACCAAGCGATTTAGCGAAGGCTGCACGCAGCATTGTGCAGTCGCCAGACCTCGCTCATAAAATCCAGCTGGCGCGTTTCACTGCGAAGGCGTGGTTTGGCGGCAGGCTAGCAATCGGGCCGGTGAGCACGGTGCTGCCGATGCCGGATCGTCCGGGCAGGCCTGAACGGCCCCAGCTGATGATGCCACGTGACATGCCTCGCCGCTCCGCAGGTGGCGATAAAGGACGCTTCGCGTTGCTACACGCATTGGCCCACATTGAACTAAACGCTGTCGATATGACGTGGGATCTGATCGGCCGCTTTGCGCACCAGCCGATGCCCCGGCCTTTTTTTGACAACTGGGTGCAAGTCGGCTTGGAGGAGGCGAAACACTTCGATTTGTTGTCGCGGCGCCTCAAGGAGCTCGGAGGCACCTATGGCGATCAACCGGCGCACGACGGCCTCTGGCAAGCAGCGCAAGCAACCGGCCATGACTTACTCGCGCGGCTTGCCGTGGTGCCGCTTGTTTTGGAAGCGCGCGGGCTCGACGTGACGCCCGGCATGATCCGCAACTTAGAAGCTGCCGGCGATTTTCAATCCGCCAAAATTATTTCTATCATTTATAGGGATGAAAAGCGCCACGTAGCATACGGCGCAAAATGGTTTCGCCACCTGTGCGCGGTACGAGGCTTGCCAATTGAATCGACGTTCCATCGTTTGGTTCGTGACAACTTCCGGGGCCCAGTAAAACCGCCGTTCAATGACCGTGCGCGAGCTGAAGCGGGATTGACGCCTGGTTTTTATAAACCGCTGTCCGCGTTCGGGGCGGCAAAATGAACGACCGCCCAGTTTAATATCTCAAGCTCGAATTGCAGAAAAAAATTCCTCTGCAGTGTCAGCCCATTTGCCTCACTTCGGAATATTCTAATTGACCGGCAAAAACCTAGCTAGGCAAAAGCGATCGCGTAAGCGTACAACAAAATCGCCGACGGCATCCAAATGCAACTTATTGCTCATTTCGAGAGTGCGGCCGAGGTCAATATCTTCCGGAGTGTGTGCGTCCATGCTATCGAATTTCACGTCCAAGAAAACCGGTACGGAGAGTGGTCCGATGAGTTTTGCAACCGCAACACCCGCATCCCCACCCACACTGCCACTTGGCGGTGCCGCCAAGCCAGTTGGCGCGCCAACGACAGCGGGGCGCAGTTCGGATAAATCGCCCGCTTCCGTAATCGGGCCCGATCTCACTATTCTGGGAAACCTGATTTCGAAGGGTGAGGTGCTGGTGGAAGGCGAGGTCCAAGGCGATCTCAACGGTTCGCAAATCATCATCGGTGAAAAGGCCAAGGTCACCGGCAGCATCATTGCCGATGAAGTCGTCGTTCGAGGACACGTCATGGGGTCGATTCGCGGTCGCAAAGTGATGTTGCAGGCTTCAAGCCATGTCGACGGCGATATCTACCACAACACGCTTTCGATCGAACAGGGCGCATTTTTTGAAGGCAAGTCTCGCCGCTCCGAGGATCCGACCGCTGGCGGCACGCGCGGTGAGCCGAGTGGCGCAATTCCAGTACCCGGCTAAGTCGTACGATCAATCGGGGCGCCACGCCGACAATTCGACGAGTGTCATCGGTAGTTGGGAGCCTAGCGAGCGAAGGCGGGCGGCTTGGCACGTGAGCATGACCACCTGATGATGCGATGATGCCTCCCCAAGCAACTTGATCATGGCCGAAAACCGCGCGTCGTCTGCATACACAAGCGCGTCGTCGAGAACCAACGGCAAAGCCAATCCCCGGTCGGCCAAGAGCCGGCCATAGGCGAGGCGGACCAACACGGCTAATTGTTCTTGGGTCCCCCCGCTCAACCGTTGCGGCGACAAAGTTTGTCCGCTGCGGGCAACACCTGAAACACGAAGTGTGTCACCAAGTTCGAAGGTCGCCCCCGGCAGAACGCCGTTTGCGAGGTGCTGCAGCCTCGCGATCACCGGGGCAAGTTCCGTCGATCGCCGCTCCTGCTCCCGCTCATAAAGCAAAGACTCGAGCAATTGCAATTCCCGCACTTCGGTCGCGAAAGCGGCAACGCGCGCTTCGGCTGCGTCAAAGCGTTCTTGCATCTCGACTACGCGTGCTTCGATGCCATCGTGGCGGTCGCGGTCGAGTGCGCCTTCTAGACCTTTGATGTCGATTGCTAGTTGGTGCAACGACAGTTCGACCTCTCGAATGGCACGCTCGGCAGTGATCAAATCTCGATCAAGTTCGGAGCGCAGGGCAGGCTCTGGAATGCCGGCTTTCCAGGCACCTCGATCGCGCACCGCGGTTTGCAAGTGCTTGGCCAATGTGTCGAGCTCAGCCGCCGCAGCAATCAATACCGTTGCAGCTTCGTTAGCGGGTGGCAGCGTTTCATCGAGAACCGCCAGCCGCGCGGTAGCAGTCGAATGCTCTGCCAAGGCATGAGCCTCGCGCTTGGCGGCTTCGAGAAGCGCTGCCTGGGCTGCCGCCTCATCAGTGTCTAACTTTGCGATCGCAGCGCGCGCCGTGACGAGCTGCCTCTGCAGTTCGAGGCGTTGGGTCTGAGGCGGCCGATCGGTCGAGACGAGCGCACAGCCTTCGGCAGCCACGTTTGCAAGCCGCAGCGACAGTTGATCCACCCCCTCGGGAGCGGCCGCTGCAAGCCGTGCAACAAGGGCCTCGCGCTCCGATACGAGCTTCGACCATGCGGCATGCCGCGCCTCGGCCGCATCCATGTCTGGCACCTGTAGTCTTTCGAGCATCGACTGCAAGTGTGACTGCGCATCCGCGAGCGAGATGCGCGCACTTGCTCCCGCCGTTTGCGCCACTGCAGGCGCCGACACCGTGATGCGACCGATGCCTTCAATGTCCAGATGCAGCGTCTCGTTCGACGCCATTTCGCCGCTCTGCATGACCGGACCGTCGGCCACACGAATACGCCCGGCAGCGCCATCCACATAATCGATACGCACCCGCGGCAGTGCTGCGGCAATGCGCGCTTCGAGGCGATCTGTTTCGGCGTTCGCACGACGCAACTCGCGAAATACTGTGTCAGTCATGGGGTCGCTTGCAAGCCCAACATCAATTTCGGCAATTCGGGCCGAAGTCGCCTTGGCGACACTCGAGCGTTGCGACAGCTCATCGGCTTGCCGCGATAGCATTTCGGTGCGCTCGTACCGGTCATGCGCTTCGAGGTCAGATTGCAGTTGCGTTTCCTGCACGCGTATCGTGTTACGAGACTGCAGCAGGTTTGAAATGGCTGCGCTCAGCCTTGCAGCCTCGGTTGAGATTTGCTGGTTGATCTCACTCCCAGACTTCAACGATGCCCGCAATCGTGCGGCTTCCGCGATATCGCCCGCGAGGCGCTCGTAACGGCCACGAGCATTCTCGTGACGCGCTTCCATTTCGGCAACGACTTGGGTCGCCAGCCGAAACTCTTCTTCGGCACGTATCACCGCTGCGTGGCGTTCCCGCAGGCGGGCAAGCCGATCGGCGCGCGCGGCTGCCGCATCTGGAGAGCGTAGATTTTCTGCCTTGGCACGAGCCACCTCAAGATCGCTCAACCGCTTAGCGGCCTGCAGCGCTGCCACCTGCGCACTCTCAAGTTCCGCTTTCGCGCCGTCTCGGAGGTCGAGCGCGATTTTGTAGGGCTTACCCGCACTTGGTTTTCTAGTTGCTTTCGAAACGATCTTTTCGAGCGCGAGATTGACCGCTTCCCGGACGCGCCGTGCTGCTCCACCGCCACCTGCGTCGGCGATTTCGTCCTCGATCAGCCGTGCGAGACCTTTTGAGATTTCAACTTCCCCTGCGGGAAGCTCGACGCTCTTTTGCTGGCCGACCCACATCAAACGGAGCAGGCCAGAGCGGTCGAGGCGCCCGCCTTTCAGTAGGGCAAACTTGTTCTCGGCATCGGCACCACGAAGAATTGTGCCGCTGCTCAGATCGGTCAGCAGGGCTGTTTTCTGTTCCAGATAGCGCTTACGGATTCGCCACGCGTGACCCTCCGAATCGAAGTCGACCTCGATCAATGGCGCGCCACCGGAGACGGGAGCAAGCTCGCGGACGACCCTCCCCAGGCCCTTATGTTCTTCACTGAACACCGCCTCGATCGCACGAAAAATGGTCGACTTGCCCATCTCGTTGGGACCAGCCAGTAAATCGAAGCCACCGGACAGCCCTTCGAGGGCCACGCCAGAGCTGAAATGCCCGACCTCGCTCAAACGAACCGCGCGCAGTTTCATTTGCATACACCTTCCGCCTGGCGGGCGAGTGTAAACAAGCGGCGCAGCGCACTTTCCGCGATGTCACGATCGGAACCGCTATCGCGCATGGTGATGAGGCGGTGGGCAACGCACGCCAACTGCGGATCTACCAATGAAGTCAGATCATTGACACCTGTATCCAGCCGCAGACCATCGAACCGGCGGCGCAGATGAAACAGTGTCGGTGCGAGCGTTTCCAGGCGAGCGGCGATGTTCGAATCGACCTCCAGCGCGACGGTGCCAGCAAGCGTCAGCTCCAATAGAACGTCGCTCTTCGCCGGGCCGAGTTTGGCGATCTCGGCTTCGAGAACGTCGAGGTCATCCGCTTTTGATACTTCGTAGGACCGCTTCATCCAAGTATGCGACGCGGTGGCAACCCTTTGAACACGAGGAGCTGCGCCAGGCGACGTAATCGTCACCACCAGCGCATAGCCCGGCTCGTTGTCAGGAAACTGATCCGGTTCCGGCGTCCCGGAATACCACACGCCCTGGCCGATTTCGCTGACACCGTGCCAATCGCCTAATGCCAGATAATCGAGACGGGCGGAAGCGCGGCGCTCCGGTGAGATCGCGATGCTGGCGGCCCCATCGCTGCCAAACCCCCGCGCGGAGCCATGCGCGACACCAACTCGAATTATGTCGGCCGGCGTCGACGCCTGATCCATCCACAATGTCAGGTCGCAGCTTACCGATTTTGTCAAAACCGGTGCTGGCAGCAACACCACACCGGGGGCAACCTCAGCCAAAGTCGGCGTCAAAAGCAGTTTGACGTTTTTTGGCAAGCCAAGTTTTGCAAAGCGTGACCAGATGCCGTCGGTCTGAGCGGTATCATGATTGCCCGGCAGCAGGTGCCACGTCAGTGTAGCGTGGGCTGCGAGGCGCGCGCGTGTCGAAAGGAGCAGTTCATCCGCTATGCCATGTGCGTCGAATATGTCGCCGCAAACAACGACATGCGCGATGTTATGCGACAACGCCACGCCAGCCAACCGATCTATAGCTGCGAGCCTAGCCCGGCGCAGAATACTTCTCGACTCTGGCTCAAAAGCGCCGAAAGTCTTGCCGATATGCCAATCGGCGGTGTGCAGAAATGTGAACGCCATGCGCCTCGACTACATTGATTCGTCAACTGTCGCACAACTTTACGTTCTACTTTTGTTCTGCGCAAGGCGGTGTTCGTACTCATCAACAACAAAGGGCTATGCGTCTGCCGTCCATGACTGGCTGGAGCAATTCATTTCATGGCCCAGAACGATTACACGTGCAGCAGTTTGGCAGCCGGATGCCCCACTCAGGATCGACCAATGGCTTTTGATATCGAAACAATTGTCGTAGGCGCCGGCGTGATCGGCTTGGCGATCGCCCGCGCGCTGGCACTGAAGGGCCAGGAGGTGATGATCCTCGAGCAGCACGAACTGATTGGCTCGGAGGTGTCCTCACGAAACAGTGAGGTAATCCATGCCGGGCTTTATTATCCGCCCGGGAGCAGGCGAGCCAAATGGTGCGTCGAAGGCAAAGCGAAACTCTATCAATTCTGCACCGAGAACGGTGTCGCTTACGCGCGATGCGAAAAGCTTTTGGTCGCAACGTCTGAAGATCAATTGCACAAGCTCGACGCTATTGCCGGGACTGCGAAAGCCAACGGCGTCGGCGATCTCGTGCGTCTGACTGCTGCGGAGGCGAAAAAGCTGGAACCGGCAGTCGCCTGTGTAGCGGCCTTACTGTCGCCTTCGACTGGAATTGTCGACAGCCACGGTTTCATGTTGGCGTTGCAAGGGCACGCCGAATCAAATGGTGCTCAGACAATCCTCAACAGTCCGGTCGATCAGATTGAAGCGTTGTCAGCCGGCGGCTTCCGCCTGTCGGTGGGGGGTGATGCTGATGCCTCGATCAGTTGTGCAAAACTTGTCATCGCAGCGGGTCTGCACGCGACCCGTCTTGCCCGCATGCTAAATTTTCCGAACGGCTATTCGGCGCCGGAGACCTATTTTGCCAAGGGACAGTATTACGCGCTCGAAGGCCGCTCGCCGTTTCGAAGGCACATTTATCCAATGCCTCAGGGAGCCTGGCTCGGCCTTCATTCGACGGTCGATCTCGGGGGGCGCTGCAAATTCGGACCCGACATCGAGTGGATCCCTGAGATCGACTACAGCTTTGAGCCAGCAAAACTCGAAAAATTCATCGGCTTCGTAAAAACCTACTACCCTGACTTGGACGTTTCAGCCATTCACGCCGATTACACCGGTATCCGCCCTAAACTCTATCGCGAAGGCGAGGCAATACCGGATTTCGAAGTGCACGATCGTAGTCGGCACGGATGGCCGGGTCTCGTCATGTTATTCGGTATAGAAAGCCCAGGATTGACGGCTTCTCTGGCCATTGGCGATCACGTTGCAAACATAGTTTGATGGATCAAAGCCGGGATTCGATAACAACAGAAAAGGCGACACCCCGTTAGAGGTGCCGCCCTGAATGTCAAACCACTGCTAAATCGCAGTTAATCGCAAACTGTGCGGCTCGGCTCGCAAACCTGATAACCGCGACGGCAGACTTCTTCACCGTAACGGTTGATCCAGCAGCGGCCTTCCTTGAAGTGACACGCACCGGCAACGCGATAGCAGCCTTCGCGAACGTAATAGCGCGGACCGGCATTGGCGGCGACCGCCCCAACGGCCAGCGCACCGAGAACGCCAAGGCCGATGATACCGGCGGTACGGCCGCCACGAGCTTCCGCCGGCTGCGCCGTTGCGGCAAGGCCAAGGCCAACGGCGACAATCGCCGCCATGAACGTATTGGTGAGTTTCTTGAGCATGGGTGAATTGTCTCCCCTGGGTTTAATTCAGCTGACTACAGTTACGTCTCACCTGACGAATTGGTTTCCACACGACAAAGCCAAGCGGTGAGATAATATCTATCCGTAATCGCACCTAAATCCACATCACATGAATGTGGCATGAACGCGGATTTAGGGTCTTTTGCACCAAAAATATGATCGCGAGGCTCGACTACCAATGCCATGGAAAGTGACGACCGTGGTTGTCATTATGCCACTGTTTGTGGTGCCAATGCTTGGTATAGCCCCACGCTTGGTAGTATTTCGGAATCTCATAATGAGGTCGGGGGCGATGACGCATTTCATGAGCGGGCTTCCAATAACCGGCGTTGTAGTAGGGATAGTATCCGCGCGGCTCGGGACGATAGGCATAAGGATCTGGCGCCGGGTAGAACTTGTGGATGTGATGATAGCGCGGGTAATAGACGTGATGCTTGATCACTCGCTCGTGGCAACAGCCGTCCGGCGGAGATGTGCGGGCAAGATCGGCAGCTGATGCCGGGATAAGTCCGACCAGCCCAAACGAGACGACCGCGAGAACTTTCAACGCAAGTTTCTTCCAACGCATACCGAAACTCCTGAACTCAACGCTACAACGCGTTAATAGTAATTCACCTGCAATTGACTAAGAAAGCCTTAACGCAAGTTGGTTACCGGTATAATTTTTAAATTGATTGTCACCGACCTGCTTTCACTCTTAATCGAAAAATCACCGTCTTTGCCGCAATGTCCATTTTGAGGGACAGCGTCCGGCAATCAAGCCCGGCCAGCTCGAAGAGATCGCCGGGGTAGAAGTGTGACGCTTGAGCCTAAATTAGTGGCACCTGAGCCGCTCGATGAAACGAGCGAGCGCATGAATGCGGCTGTGCTTCGATTACAACAACTGCTCGCCGATCCAGGTCCAGGTATCACGGTCAGGCGCCTTGGTGACGCGGCAGTCTCTGATACGTCGCCCCCGGTTGAAACCGTATCAGGCGCGGCTGTGCTCGTTGATCCACCACAAATTTCTGCCGGGGCTGAACCTGCCGCAAACATCGGTGGCACCCTTGCCGATCGGCTATCGAAACTGGTGATCGGCGACGTCAGCCCACCCTCTAGCATTGCACCACTCACGACGCGGACCAAAGCCAAGCCCGGCGAGAGCGAGATCAGAGCGGCGATCCGGGCAAGCAAAAAGGCATTTCAAGCGACCGGCGTTTTCAGCTTGGTCATCAACGTATTGATGCTTGCCGGGCCGCTGTTCATGCTGCAAGTCTACGATCGTGTGATGACGTCCGGCAGTATGCCAACCCTCATTGCCTTAGCTCTGATGACCGGCGCGCTTTACGCAATTATCGGCGTTCTCGAACTCGTGCGCACGAGGGTCATCGTGCGGATTGGCGTTGAGATCGACAACAGGCTGGGCGATCGAATTTTTCAAGCTTCCTTGAAACGCAGCCTGATCGGCCAAGGCTCTTCCATTCAAGCACTGCGCGAGTTGGATAGCCTACGCCAGTTCATCGCCGGCCCTGGACCGCTCACCTTCTTCGACGCACCTTGGACACCGATTTACATCGTCGTGATCTTCCTCACGCATTGGACCCTTGGCGTGACGGCAACGCTCGGTGCCATCGTATTGATGATTATCGCATGGATGAGCGAAACCTCCAGCCGCCAACCATTGACCCAAGCCGGCAGGGCCGCGGGTCGAAGCCTCGAGCTGGCCGAGACGGGTCAACGCAACGCCGAAGCCATCACGGCGATGGGAATGCTCAGCGCCTATCGCGCACGCTGGCAGCAAGCCAACGGGGAGGCGCTCGCCTGGCAGATTGTTGCTGCTGATCGGCTTGGCACCATGTCGTCGATATCGAAAGCGCTACGCCTGCTCTTGCAATCGCTAATGCTGGCGATCGGCGCAGCGCTGGCGATCAAAGGCGAAATCTCGTCCGGCTCGATCGTTGCCGCGACAATTATCTTTGGTCGTGCGCTCGCCCCCGTCGAGCAAGCGATCGGCCATTGGCGAACCTTCATTAAGGCCCAGGAGAGCTATGCCCGGCTCGACGACCTTCTACGGAAAGAACCTGAACCACCGGCCAAAACCGCGCTTCCGGCACCCAAGGGCGAACTCGAGGTGACCGGCTTGCGCGTTGCCGCACCAGACACCCGGCAGCTCATCCTTTCCAGCCTGAATTTCGAAGTTCATCCCGGACAGATGCTCGCGGTTATCGGTCCGTCTGCTTCCGGAAAATCCACTCTTGCACGCACGCTCGTCGGCCTATGGCCACCATTCGGCGGCTCGATCAAGCTGGATGGCGCACGACTTGATCAATGGAGCCAGGAAGACCTCGGACAACACTTGGGCTACCTGCCGCAGGACGTCGAGTTGTTCGCCGGGACGGTCAAGGAAAATATCTCACGCTTCCGCGAGGACGCGATCGACGAACATGTAATTGAAGCGGCCCAAATGGCGCATGCTCACGAAATGATTTTGGCCTTGCCGCAAGGCTACGATACGCAACTGGGCAACTACGGGACATACCTGTCTGCCGGACAGCGCCAACGGATCGGCCTTGCCCGCGCCCTGTTCGGCAATCCGGCGTTGGTAGTGCTCGACGAGCCGAACTCAAATCTCGATCGGCTCGGCGACGAGGCGCTCGCCTCCGCGGTCAATGGCATGCGCAAACGGGGCCAAGCCGTCGTGCTGGTTTCGCACCGGGTGCAGGCGATCGGCCAAGCCGACACGCTGCTGTATATCGACCGCGGCATCCAGCGCGCTTTCGGGCCCCGCAACGAAGTGATGAAATTGTTTCAAGGACAAAGCATCGGTGGCGCGCCGCAACCCAAAACCGAAGCGCCCGCAAAGTCCGAAGCAAACCCAGCGGCAGCCCTAACGTCATAAAAAGAACGAGACAACCAAGTGTCGAATTCAGTTGCTTTGAACGCGTCAAAACTACCGCAAGGCGCTTTAAAAGCGTTATCACCGTCGCGTGAGCAAACGGCCGCTTGGCACGCAACCGAGCACTGGATCACCATCGGCAACCGCACGGTATACTGGCTGCTCGGTGGCTTGATCGTTTTCATGGCGTTTACGTCGATCAACGGCGCCGTCATCGCGACCGGCACTGTAACGGTCGAGAGCAACTATAAATCCGTTCAGCACTTGGACGGTGGCATCATCGCCAAGATCCTCGTTCGCAACGGTGATCGGGTTGCGCAAAACGACGTCCTAGTCCGCCTCGACGACACGGCTGCCAGAACGAATCTGGCCGTCGTCAAGGGGCGGATCAACGATCAATTGGTACAACAGGCGCGCCTCGAAGCCGAGCGCGACCGTAATCCAAAAATTCAGTTGCCGCCGGAAGTCCTGATGAGTGCAGCCGAACCAGCACTCGCCAAGATCATCGCGACCCAGACATCGTTTTTCAATGCGCGCCGCGCGTCCCATTCCGGCGAATTATCGGTGCTGCAGCAGCGTTTGGAACAATTGAAAGCGGAACGAGGCGGCATCGAATTGCAGCTGGCGACGCGCACGCGCGAATTCGACATAACCGTGCAGGAGCTCGCCGGTGTCAAACCACTTTACGAAAAAGGTTTTGCGAACCAGCAGCGTTATGGCGGTTTGCAACGCGATGCGGCGCGTCTCGAAGGCGAAGTTGGTCGCCTCAAAAGCGATCATCTGCGAACCTTGGGCGCACTCGCCGAAGCAGAACTGAAGATCCTGCAGAGTGACAAAGACTACACGCAGGCCATTGTCGACGAATTGAAAAAGGTGCAGGCGGCACTCGCCGAGCAAGAAGAGAGCCGCACTGCGCTGACCGACAAGCTTGACCGCACAGAAATAAAGTCACCACGGGCTGGCCGCGTTCACGCGCTCGCCGTTCACACGGAAGGCGGCGTGATCCAGCCCGCCGGTACGATCCTCCAAATCATACCGGAGGGAGAGAAGCTGATTGTCGAGAGCCAAATTCAACCGCAAGACATCGACAAGGTTTTCAAGGGCCAGACGGCGAACATCCGCTTTCCGGCATTCAATGCGAAATCGACGCCAAAGCTCGACGGTACAGTGGCGAATATCTCCGCCGCTCAAATCACGGACAACCAGAACAAGAGCTACTTCACGGCGCAAATCGAAATTTCGCTGGAAGAATTGAAAAAGCTCGGCGTGGGTCACGAACTGAAACCTGGCATGCCGGCTGAGGTTTACATCGAAACCTCATCGCGCTCGATCTTGAGCTATTTCCTCAAGCCGCTCGGCGATATCATGTCCAGGACATTCAAAGAGAACTAAGGCGGCGGCTCGGCACGGGAGACCCGGTCTCAGGCTTTGCCTTCTTCCACCGCATGACATGCCGCTGTGCGCGCGCCATAAGGTAAGGCTTTTGGCACCTCGAGCCGGCAGCGGGCGAACGCCAAGGGACAGCGCGGGTGGAACGCACATCCCGGTGGCGGGCTGATCGGATTAGGGATCTCACCCTCAATCATTTTGCGGGCACGGCCACTCATCTTTAAATCGGGCACGGCATCGAGCAGCATACGCGTGTAAGGATGGCGTGGCCTAAGGAAAAGCTCAGCCGACGGGGCGGTTTCGACCAGCCGTCCCAGATACATAACGCCGATCCGCGTTGCCATGTGCCGCACGACTGCGAGATTGTGACTGATAAACAAGTAGGTGAGGCCCAGGCGGTCCTGCAAATCGCGCATCAGATTTAAGATCTGCGCCTGCACGGAAACGTCGAGCGCGGACGTCGGCTCGTCGCACACCAGGAACTCAGGGTTCGAAGATAACGCGCGCGCGATGCAGATACGCTGACGTTGACCGCCCGAAAATTCGTGCGGGTATTTCTGCATGTCGGCCGGATCGAGACCGACCAAGCGCAGCAGATCGGCAACCTTTGCCTCGGTTTCGGCAACATCGTTCGACAACCCGAAAGCTTTGATCGGATCTGCAATGATCGCCCCGACCCGCCAGCGCGGATTGAGACTAGCGTACGGGTCTTGAAAAATCATTTGGATGCGGCGGCGCAGTGCCGTCATATCAGCCGTGCTGGTGCCGGCCCACATATCGTGACCGTCAATCATGACACTCCCCGACGTCGGCGGCAGCAGGCCCACCACCATTTTGGCGACCGTCGATTTGCCTGAGCCTGACTCGCCGACCAACGCGAAAGTTTCGCGCCGGCTTATTTGCAAATCGACATCTTGCACCGCCTTCAACAGCAATCGCTCCTCACGCTCGATCATCCGATTGAGCCAAGGTTTCGACACGTCGAAGATGCGTGACAGACCTTTGACCTCGACCAGTGGCCGGGTGCTGCCCGCAGTCTTCTTTTTCACGTCGATGGCAGCGCTCTGTTCGTCGCTCATGAATTTGCTCCAGAGGGCGACGTTGCAGGAGCCTTGGCCATCAACCAACATGCGACGCGTGATTGATCGACCACAATTTCTTCCGGTCGCTCCTCCCGGCAGCGTGCGAAAACCTTGTCGCAACGAGGGTTGAAGGCGCAGCCTTTGGGAATAGCGGTGAGCCTGGGCATCGAGCCTGGAATTTGCATCAACCGCGCGGCATTGCCTTCGAGTGTCGGAATTGAACCCATCAGTCCGCGCGTGTAAGGATGGTTCGGGCGCTGGATCACGTCTCGCACCGGGCCGATCTCGGCGATACGTCCCGCATACATTACCGCAACCCGATCGGCGGTCTCGGCAATTACGCCCATATCATGCGTAATCAACATCACTGCCGTGCCGCGGTCCCGGCAAAGCCGTTTGATAAGTGTGATAATCTGCGCCTGGATCGAGACGTCGAGAGCCGTTGTCGGTTCGTCGGCGACGATCAATTCTGGTTCGGCGGCGAGCGCCAGCGCCAACACGACACGCTGCCGCATCCCACCGGAAAACTGGTGCGGATAGCTGTCGATCCGATCGCTGGCACCTTGGATGCCAACTTCCGACAGAAGTTCGATCGCCCGTTGACGCGCTTGTGCATCCGATAACGGCAAATGCGTCCGGATGGTCTCGATGATTTGTTCGCCGATCCGATACAGTGGATTGAGGCTCGTCAGCGGATCTTGAAACACCATGCCGATGCGCTTGCCGCGAATTCGGCGCATCTGCTCGTAAGGCAAATTGTCGATGCGTTGGCCTCTCAGCCAAATCTCACCAGCAGTGATTTGTCCGGGCGGTTCCAGCAGGCCGATAACGGCCGTGCCGGTCATCGATTTCCCGGCGCCCGATTCGCCTACGACCCCCAAAACCTCGCCCTGCGCAATGTCGAATGACACGTTATCGACCGCGACGAGCGCTCCGCGCCGGTTTGGAAATTCTACACGGAGGTTGCGGACCGAAAGTACAGGACCGGTTAATTTCATCATCGTAACTTCGGATTGAGAGCGTCGCGCAGCCAGTCGCCGAGAAGATTCACGCTGAGCACCAGCGTTGCCAGCGCAAGGCCCGGGAATAGCACCATCCAGTAATCGCCGGACAGCAAGAACTCGTTGCCGGTGCCGATCATGGTGCCAAGCGATGGCTCGGTTGGGGGCAGCCCGACGCCCAGGAACGAGAGCGTTGCTTCAGTGATGATCGCCAGTGCAAGATTGATGGTCGCGATGACGAGCACCGGAGACAGCACGTTGGGTAACACATGCTTGAACATGATGGCCGTGCTGCTCAATCCGATCAGCCGCGCGGCCTGAACGTACTCCTTGTTGCGTTCGACCATCGTCACCCCGCGCACCGTGCGCGCATATTGCACCCAGTAGGAAAGCCCGATCGAAAACACCAGGATCCAAAACTTGGTTGAGCCAGCGGCTTGATGCTTCAGGAGAACGGACGCCACGCCATCGACGAGCAGCGCGGTGAGGATCGCCGGGAATGTCAGTTGGACGTCGGCTACGCGCATGATCAGGCTGTCAATCCGACCGCCGAAGTAACCGGCGACGAGTCCAAGCGACACGCCAAGCAGCATCGCCAGCGTCACCGAAAGGGCGCCGATCAAAATCGACGACCGCGTACCGTAGAGCATCGTCGAAAGAATATCACGGCCCTGGTTGTCCGATCCCAGAATGAACTTTCGTTCACCCCCCTGTGCCCAAACTGGGGGCGTGCTCGCGTCGAGCAAGTTGACGCCATTCAGATCGTAGGGGTTGGATGGCGCCAGAACTGGCGCCAAAAATGCCGTCATCACCATCACTACGGCGACGATGCCTGCAACAACAACGATCGGCGACCGGAAAAAACTCGCGGTCAGATCGCTGTCCAACGCGCGTGCGAGGCGGCCTTTCGGCTTTGGCTGACCCTTTGGGTGAGGCGACTTATTCATCGCACTTGTGGTGTCGGTCATTTGATCCCTTTACCCGGCCGCACTGCCGCCGAGCCGAATTCGGGGATCGATTGCGACGTAGAGAAGATCGACTATGAAGTTGATCGCAACGAACATAAAGGCGACCAGTAACAGGTAAGCCGACATAATGGGAATATCCGCAGTTTGTACTGCTTTGATGAATAGCAATCCCATCCCCGGCCACTGAAATACGGTTTCGGTGATGATCGCGAAAGCGATGATCGCGCCAACCTGAAGTCCGATAATCGTGACCACCGGTACGAGCGTGTTTTTGAGCGCATGGCCAAAGTAGACCGCACGATCGCTCAACCCCCGGGCACGTGCAAATTTAATGTAATCGGTGCGCAAAACCTCCAACATCTCGGATCGCACGAGACGCGTGATTAGCGTCATTTGAAAGAGCCCAAGCGTGATCGCGGGAAGGATGAGTGCCTTCAACCCAGACCACGTCAGCAGCCCGGTCCTCCAGAAACCTAGCTTGACTGTTTCCCCTCGTCCGTACGACGGCAACCAGCCGAGCTTCACTGCGAACAGATAAATAAGCAAAATTCCGATTAAGAACGTTGGTAGCGATATGCCGATCAGCGAGATCGTCAAAAATACTTTGGAGAGCACCGAATGGCGATGGATGCCGGTATAGACGCCCATTGGAATGCCGAGCAGAATTGCGAACAACGCCGCAGTGAACGCCAGCTCCAGCGTGGCTGGGAAACGATCGGCTAGAATTGTCGTTACCGGTTGTTTCATCTGATAGGAGGAGCCGAAATCCAAGTTCATGGCCTTCCATACGAAGCGCCCGAACTGGACCGGAATCGGATCATCCAGGCCAAGCTCCGCGCGGAGCTTGATCCGTTCCTCATATGTCGCATCCTGACTGACGATCTGGCTAACCGGATCGCCGACAAATCGAAAAAGCACGAACGACAACAACGCCACCGCCAGCATGACGAATGTCGCTTCGATCAATCGGCGAATGGTGAAAGCCAACATAGTTCGAACTGCTTCTCAACGGGGTCTTGCCAGGACAATTGCTTTGGCGGCTACTTCTTTTTTGCCCACATGAAGAGAATTGAATTGTCGGCGCGCTGCACCATTTCGACGTTCTTCGAAACGCCCCACGCCAGCGACTGTTGATGCAACGGAGCCAACCCCACCTCTTCGTGCACGATCAGATAGGCCTCCTTGATCATCGCATCGCGCTTGGCCTTGTCGCCTTCAGATACGATGAGCTTCGTCAGCTCATCCACGCGCTTATTGCAGTACCCGCCATAGTTGGCGCTGCTGCCAACGCCCTTCGCGTCACGGCAACCGACGATGTTGGCGAGCACGTTCCAGCTGTCGAACGAACCCGGCGTCCAGCCGAGCAGATTGAACGAACTGTCGAACCCGCCCGTCGCGCCAGCAAAGTCAAAGTACTTGGCTTTTGGTTGAGCATTGAGCGTCACCTTGACATTGATGCGCGATAGCATGGCCGTGACCGCTTGGCAGATCGCCGCGTCATTCACGTACCGATCATTCGGGCAATCCATGCGCAGCTCGAACCCATCCGCATATCCCGCATCCGCCATCAACTTCTTGGCGGCGTCGACGTCATAGGGATGCCGCTTCAAATCGGCAAGCGGAGTGAACAACAGCGGCGAAATCAACAAGGCCGAGGGCACCGACATACCGCGCATAACTTTCGACTTGATGGCATCGATGTCGATCGCCTGGTAAAAAGCGCGGCGTACGCGTGCATCCTTAAAGGGATTTTTGCCCTTTACGCTCGAGTACTTGAGCTCGTCGCGGAAGCTGTCGAAGTTGAGGAAGATGGTACGCAACTCCGGCGCGATCATCACATCGGTCGTCGGATTAGTCTTGATACGCTCGATATCTTGAACGGGCACCGGGTCCATCATGTCGATTTCGCCGGTCAAGAGTGCCGCAACGCGGGTCGCGTCCGATTTGATTGTCGTAAAAATGACCTCGTCGAGATTGTGAACCGGCTTGTCCCACCAACCGGCGAACGGCTTGAACACCGTCTTCACGCCCGGCTCGTGGCTGACAACGGTGAATGGACCAGTGCCGTTGGCGGTCAACGCCCAAGAGCTAACAGCGGTCGCCTTGGCCGACTGTGGCACGGTGGCACCGACCTTTTCGGCCCAAGATTTGGAGAAAATATGAATTACGTCCCACTCATAGTGCAGGATCGGGTTGGGCTTGCCGAGCTGCACTTCCAATGTGTGATCGTCGATCTTGATGAACTTGGCGTCGGCCTGGACTTTATTTTTGACCTGGCTTTCAGGAGCTCTGGCGCGATCCATCGACATGATCACATCGTCGGCGGTGAACGCTTCGCCACCGTGGAATTTGACGCCCTTGCGCAGATAGAAGCGCCATTTGAGAGGGTCAACGATCTCCCACCGCTCGGCTAGCGCTGGAATGACTTTAAGATCCTTGTCGCGCCGGATGAGCCCTTCCATCACGTTGCTGAGCATGCCCTGCGTAAATGTCTCGTTCAGCGTATAGCTGTCGAGGGCATTGAGATCGCCTTGAAAGGCAAACTTGAGCGTGGTGGCCGATGCGGCACCGCCGATAAGGCTCGCCGTGATCGCCAAAGCAGCACTCAACCGAACAAATCTCATATGCACTCTCCTGTGTGGTGTCCGTCAGGACCTTAGCTCACCCGCTTAAAACTCGCACATTTTTGATCGTTCGCGCCGACCATCGCATTTTGCCTTATTTCTTCTGGGCCCAATAAAACAGAATCTGATTATCGGCCCGTTGCGGGATAGATGTAGCTTTCGAAACGCCCCAGGCGAGCGCCTGTTGATGCAGGGGTAGAAAGCCTGCCTCATCATGAACGATCTTGAAAGCGTCGAAAATCATGCCATCGCGCTTTGTCTGATCGGTTTCCGAGGTGATTAGTTTGGCAAGCTCGTCCACCTTCGGGTTGCAATACCCGCCGTAGTTGAACTGGGCGTTGCGACCGTCGGCATCACGGCATCCGATGATGTTCGTGAGTACATTGTGGCTGTCGAACGAGCCAGGCGTCCAACCTAACATATTGAACGAGCTGTCATATTTTCCTGTTGGACCAGCAAATTCGAAGAACTTCGCCTTCGGTTGAGCGTTCAGCGTGATCTTCACGTTGATGCGAGCGAGCATGCCAGCGACCGCCTGACAGATCGCCGCGTCGTTGACGTAACGGTCGTTCGGACAGTCCATGCGCAGCTCGAAACCGTCCGCATAACCAGCTTCCGCCATCAGCTTCTTGGCGGCATCGACGTCATAGGCATGACGCTTAAATTCACCCGAGCGCGAAAAGAGAAGCGGCGAAATCAGGATCGCCGTTGGCGTCGCCTGCCCTCGCATAACCTTCGTTTTTATCGCCTCGATATCGACGGCCTGATAAAAGGCCTTGCGCACGCGCGCATCCTTGAAAGGGTTTTTGCCCTTCACGCTGGCGTATTTGAGCTCATCACGGAAAGAATCGAAGTTGAGGAATATGGTCCGCAACTCTGGTCCGGTCATCACCTGCGATTTGGCGTCGGCCGAAATCCGCTCCATGTCTTGTACCGGCACCGGCTCGATCAGATCGACCTCGCCCGACAGCAGGGCCGCAACCCGCGTGGCATCGGATTTGATAGTGGTGAAAATCACTTCATCGAGATTATGCTCGACCTTGCCCCACCAACCTGGATGTTTCTTGAATGTGGTCTTCACACCCGGCTCGTGACTGGCGATGGTGAAAGGGCCGGTGCCATTCGCCTTTAGGGCCCAGTTGCTCAGCGAGGTCGACTTCGCCGACTGAGCCTGCGTGGCGCCTACAGACTCGCTCCATTTTTTCGAAAAGATATACCAAGTGTCCCACTCGGCATGCAGGATTGGGTTCGGCTGGCTGAGCACGAAGTCCACAGTGAAGTCGTCGATCTTCACCGCCTTCATGTCTGCGGGCGCGCGGCTTTTCAGCTGCGAAGCTTCGGAGCGCATCCGATTGAGCGAGAACACGACATCGTCGGCCGTAAAATCTTCGCCGCCATGGAACTTCACACCCTTACGCAAATAAAACCGCCAGCGCGTCGGTTCTGCGATTTCCCACTTCTCGGCAAGACCCGGAATGATCTTCAGGTCTTTGTCGCGTTTGGTCAGCCCCTCCATCACGTTGCCCATTGCACCCAATGTGAAGGTTTCATTGAGGGTGTAAGGATCGAGCGCATTGAGATCGCCCTGGAACGCGTACCTGAATGTCACCGCTTGGGCAGAGGGGAGATTCCCGCAAACCATATTTAGACCGAGTATTGCCGCGCCGGTACTCGCGCGCAGATTCAATCGCATTGTGATCCTCCAGCAATGAGTACACGGATGTCGACGAGCAACTGTCATTTGCGAGCGATGACACCTATGTTGTGCTCGATACTGCCGTATTGATTGATCGAGGTCTAGCCGACGATTTTGCCCAACTTGACAGGTGGGCAACAGTTTCGTCGTGCAACTCTTCTTGAGCCTGCGCTTCCAACACTACCTATCAACGCGAGACACCTAATGCCGATCATCAATCGCGTTGCGGCCCTCGCCGACGAAGTCGCCGTCTGGCGGCGCGATATCCACGAGCATCCCGAGATCGGGTTCGATGTGCACCGCACTGCCGCCATCGTTACCAAAAAGCTCGAGAGTTTTGGCTGTGACGAGGTAATAACCGGTATCGGAAAGACGGGCGTCATCGGGGTCATTCGAGGTCGAAAAAGCGCGTCTAATGCCGTGATCGGCCTGCGCGCCGACATGGATGCTCTGCCGATTAACGAGACGACCGGGTTGCCGCATGCGTCCAAGCATGATGGCAAAATGCATGCTTGCGGCCACGACGGTCACACCGCCATGCTTCTCGGCGCCGCGAAGTACCTCGCCGAAACCAGAAATTTCGCCGGTACCGTTATCCTGATTTTTCAACCGGCCGAGGAGGGCGCTGGTGGTGCCCGCCTCATGGTTGAGGAAGGCATCATGGACCGCTTTGCCATCGGCGAGGTGTACGGGATGCACAATTGGCCCGGCGTGCCAGTTGGACAGTTTGCAATCCGCCCCGGCCCGTTGATGGCGGCCGCGGATAAATTCAATATCACCATCGAGGGTCGCGGCAGCCATGCCGCCCAGCCGCACCTGAGCATCGACACTCTGGCGATCGGCTGCCAGATGCACCAAGCATTGCAAATGATCGTTTCGCGCAATGTTGACCCGCTCGACCCGGCCGTTGTTTCCGTCACGATGTTCCATGCCGGATCCGCTCACAACATCATCCCCCAGCAGACCCTACTCGCTGGCACGGTGCGGACGCTGCGACCGGACACGCGTGCGGTCGTCATTCGCCGCATGCAAGAGGTCGCTGAACATATTGGCCGATTGCACGATGCAAAAATCGAACTCGATTACATCAACGGCGTCGGCTGCACGTTCAACCACGCAGCCCAGACAGAAAGCGCGATTGCCGCCGCTCGCGATGTCGTCGGCGAAAAAGGGGTCGATACCTCCGTCTCGCCGACGATGGCGGGAGAGGACTTCTCAATTATGCTAGAGGAAAGGCCCGGCGCCCTGATCTTCATCGGCAATGGGCCGAGTGCGGGACTGCACCACCCTGACTACGACTTCAACGACGATTCTATTGCGGCCGGCGTGTCCTACTGGTCGCGGCTGGTCGAAACCAGACTGCCGGCATGACGTCGCCCGCGATCACGCAGCGGGATGTTCGGCCGGGCTGCATCGGCGGGTGAGCCAGGCATGGCGCTGTGGCGGCAAGGTGCACTCGGTTGTAATTTGATACCAGTGAGAAAAGGCCCCGCGTCGGCGAGGCCTTTCCAGTCATACAAGAGCAAGCGTCCGGCCTACTCCGCAGCCTTCATCAACGACGCAGCGTCGGCCAAAGCCCTGCGGACACCGTTGCCATAATCGGGATGCACTTTGTCGAAATGGCCCAATTGGCGCTCGATGATGAAGTCCGGCACACCGCCCATCGCGGCGACGATGTTCGAGCATAAACGACTTTTCTGACCGGCATCGAACAAGTTGAACAGGGCACGCACCTGCACATAGTCATCGTTGCCAATCCGATGATTATAACGATCCGCATCTCCCGAAATCTTCAGCGGCGGCTCGGCCACTGCTTTATTCTCGACAGGGCCCCCGAATGAGTTCGGCTCGTAATAGGCATCCGGATTGGGGTTCGTGTGCGAGAAGAACCGCATCGACCCGTCCTTGTGATAGTGGTGCACCGGCGACTTCGGCGCATTCACCGGCAACGCTTCGTAATGCGTTCCAAGGCGATAGCGATGCGCGTCGGCATACGAGAAGATCCGGCCTTGCAACATCTTGTCGGGTGAAAAGCCAATACCCGGCACGATATTCGATGGTGAGAAGGCGGCCTGCTCTATCTCCGCGAAGTAGTTTTCGGGATTGCGGTTCAACTCCAGTATGCCGACATCATGCAGCGGATACTCTTTATGCGGCCACACTTTGGTTAGATCGAATGGATTGTATGACGTCTTGTCGGCATCCATTTCGGGCATGATCTGTACTTTGACTTTCCACTTCGGAAAATCGCCGCGCTCGATCGCGTGGAACAGATCTTCCTGGGTCGACTCACGCGTCTGGCCGACAACGCTTGCTGCCTCGGCATTGGTCCAATGCTTGTGGCCCTGCATGTTCTTGAAATGAAATTTGACCCAATGCCGCTCGTTCTGCGCATTGATGAATGAGAACGTGTGGCTGCCAAAGCCGTCGACGTTGCGCACGCCGACCGGCAAGCCGCGATCCGACATCAAAATCGTCACTTGATGCAGGCTTTCGGGCGACTGCGACCAGAAATCCCACATCGCGGTCGGCGAGCGCAGGTTCGACTTCGGGTGGCGTTTCTGAGTGCGGATGAAGTCGGGGAATTTGACTGGATCGCGCACGAAAAACACGGGCGTGTTGTTGCCAACGACGTCCCAGTTGCCCTCATCGGTATAGAACTTTACCGAGAAGCCGCGTACGTCGCGCTCGGCATCGGCAGCGCCCAACTCGCCGGCAACCGTAGAGAAGCGCTGGATAACTTCAGTCTGCTTGCCGATCTTCGAGAAGACCGCTGCTTTGGTATACTTCGTCATGTCGTGCGTGACGGTAAATGTGCCGTGCGCACCCCAGCCCTTGGCGTGAACAACGCGCTCCGGAATACGCTCACGGTTCTGATGTGCAAGCTTTTCGATCAGTTGATAGTCCTGCAACAGCAGCGGTCCGCGGGCGCCCGCCGATAGCGAATTCTGGTTGTCCGCGATCGGATTGCCGGCCGACGTCGTCAGTATAGGCCCTGTTTTCTTGGTCACGTCGTTTGCCACGGTAAAAGTCTCCTTCGACATTATTAAAATTCAGTTGGGAAATAGAACTGGGGTGTCGCCTACCGCGGGTTGCGTGTTTTGATCAAGAGCTGCCGATAAAAATGCCGGTGAGCAAAACAAGGATGCCACCGAGCACGACTTGCACCAGAGCGGATGTGAATGGCGTTTCCATAAACTTGAAGCGGATCCAGGCGATGGCCGCGAGCTCTACCGCGACGACGACACCGGCAACAGCAGTCGCCGTCCAAAAATCCTTGATCATATAGGGGAGCGTGTGACCCAGCCCGCCCAGCGTGGTCATCACCCCGCACACGACGCCGCGAATCCAGGGATGTCCACGGCCCGTAATCTCGCCATCATCCGACAGCGCTTCGGTGAGGCCCATGCTGATACCAGCGCCTATAGAAGCGGCCAGCCCAACGAGAAATGCATCCCAAGAATTGTGGGTCGCGAACGCCGCCGCGAAAATCGGAGCGAGCGTCGAGATCGAGCCGTCGATCAAACCCGCCAAACCGGGCTGAACAATCTGCAAAACAAATAGTCTATTTTTTGTGGCGTCTTCCTCGGCCTTGACGTCGGGCGTGAGCGAAGTTTCACCCAGTTTGACAGCCAGACTCCCATGCTTCTTTTCGATTTCGGCTAGGTCGCCCAGCAACTTGCGCACATCGGTATCGCGCGCACGTTCGGCCGACTTGCCATAGAAGCTGGCCGCCTCATATTCCATGATCTCGGCTTGGCGGCGCGCCGCATCGATGCGCAAACCATCGGCTAGCCAAATTGGCCGGCGCTTGAGAAAGCCACGCACATCTTGTCGCGTAATGTAGGGTAGTTCTTTGCCGAATTTTTTCTCATAAAGTTGAAGCAGCATGTGCCGATGGTTCTGCTCCTCCTCCGCCATTTCGTCGAAAATTTTCGCCGAAGCCGCGTACAATGGACGTAGCTTTGTTGCGAAGTTGAGGTAGATACGTGCATCTTCCTCCTCATTGGAAATTGCGAGCGCCAGGACTTCGGGCTCGGTCAATTCGGAGAATCGCTTCAACATTCAAACCACCCGTCGAAAATTTAGAATTCTTCTAAACACTTTCGAGCTAGCCGCGCAAGCGACGCTCCCCGCTGGGCCCGGCTTCCAGTTGCAAGTGTCGCAGATACGTTGCTTGATACTATTCCTTGCACCGCAACAGAGGTCTGGAGCCCAGTGAAGCGTATCGATCCCGACACCATCGTGAAGACCGCTGCCAAGTACTCCCAGGGCGTGTTGATCGAGAAAGAACGCAAGCGCCTGTTGATTTCCGGACAGACGGGATTGAAGCCCGATGGCACAATGGAGCCAACGATCAAAGCGCAGTTCGAGCGCGCATGGAGCAATCTGTTCGCTGTACTTCACGAGGCCGGTTTCGAAAAAAAGCATCTCGTGAAAATCACGGTATTCGTGACCGAGCCAGGACAGATCGCGACCTTCCGGGAAATTCGTGATCGGGTTCTGGAAGGGCACTTATGTGCCGCAACATTCATGCAGGTCGTGGGCTTCGCCGTACCTGATATCAAAGTAGAGATCGAAGGCGAAGCCGTGAAGGAGCACCGCTAGCATGCTAGAATTGCGACCGAACTGCGAATGTTGTGACAAGGACTTGCCGCCCGATTCTATCGACGCGTTGATCTGCTCATTCGAATGCACGTTTTGTGCGAAATGCGCGGCACATCGACTGCCGGGCGGACGTTGCCCCAATTGCGGCGGAGACCTCGTGAAGCGGCCCATTAGACCGTCATCGAAGCTCGGCAAATTCCCGGCTTCGCAAGTACGCGTGGTGAAACCACATCCTGGCTGCGCCAAATCTGCGTGATCAATCGGAGTTAGCTCCATGCCCAACGTCGGTTCCGCCTTGTCGCCCTATATGTCTCGCAATCGACGGGTTACGAAACCTGCCGTTAAAACGACTGGTGGCATCGTGGTGTCTCAGAACCGTGCAGCGTCTGAAGTTGGCGCGCGTGTCTTGAAGGCAGGTGGACACGCGGCCGACGCTGCGGTCGCAACCGCCTTCGCACTGGGGATCGTGGAGCCGTGGATGAGCGGCATCGGTGGGGTAGGGGCTGCTCTCGCCCTTGATGCCAAATCCGGGAAAGTCACCGCGTTCGATTTCGGTGGCCGCTCACCGACAGGGCTGAAGATTGAGGACTTTCGTCTGCGGCAAGCCGGTGCTGATGGTGATCTGTTCGGTTGGCCGCTGGTCGAGGGTAACGTCAACACGGTTGGCGCCAAAGCAGTTGTCGCACCGACCCAACCTGCAGGTTTGGCTCTTCTGCACAAAACGTTCGGGCGGCAAAATTGGGGCGATCTACTACAACCGGCGATGGCACTTGCCCATGAGGGACATGCCGTCGACTGGCATACGACCCTCGTTGTTGCGACCGCTTTCGCGGATCTCGCGCGCGACCCCGGCGCGCGTGAACGTTTTTTGCCGAACGGCGTGCCTCCGGTGCCGCCAGCTGCGACCGATCCCAATCCAGCGCTTCGCTTGAAGATGACGAGGCTGGCCCAGACCCTGAACATTCTCGCGGATCACGGCGCGGTCGCAATGTACCAGGGGCCCATTGCCAAAGGTATCGCCGACGACGTGCGCGAAATGGGGGGCTATCTCGTCGAAGCTGACTTAGCAGCGGTTGCGCCACGCACGGTGCAGCCTCGCGAAATTGCTTATGCCGGGCGCTCGATCCACGTTCTTCCCGAACTGAACGGTGGTCCCACGCTCGCGATGGCATTCAAACATCTAAGCGAACATCGAGCTGCGATCGGCAAGTCACCTGCTGCATCCGACTGGCTCGCCTACGCAAAGGCAATGCGGCATGCTTGGGAGTGGCGGTTCAAGCATATGGGCGATGCCGGTGAACTGACCGCGCCGACCTCGACGACGCACATGGCTGTCGTCGACCGCGATGGCAACGTCGTCACGTTGACTCAGACACTGCTCTCGCTATTCGGCTCGCGTATCGTGCTGCCACAATCCGGCATCTTGATGAACAATGGCATTAACTGGTTCGACCCGCGTTCTGGCGGCGCCAACGCGCTTGGACCTGACAAGCGTGTACTCGCCAACTACGCACCCGCTATCATGACTGGCGGCGATCGCGTGATTGGTTTGGGCGGCTGCGGCGGGCGCAAGATCATCCCTGCGGTGTTCCAACTATTGGCGCTGAATGCCGACTTCGGTTTTGACCTGGATACGTCGTTCCATCAGCCGCGCATAGACGTATCGGGCATTGGCCGGATCGCCGTCGACCATCGCCTAGGAACTGTCGTTCTGGACGAGCTCGGTGCCGACTTCGACGTCGTTGCCGCCGAACCGCTCGTCTACACCAATCCGTTCACAATCGCGAGCGCGGTCGCCCGATCCGGTTCGACCAACGAAGCTGCGACCGAACCCGAGCAGCCATGGTCCGAAGCTGTATCGGAGGAAATGGTGTAGCGGCCGAGCCTGGGTGTCCCAGTGGAGAACGTCAGTGCCACATTTCAACACAGGGCTGGATGCAAGTTCGCTAAAACTCACCTATATATGAATGCACACAGAAAGCCGTGAGGAACACGACACCAAATGCCGATGGAAGCCAGCGACATCGAGAAACTGATCCGATCGAAGTTTCCCGATGCGGAAATTGTCATCAAGGATCTCGCCGGTGACGGCGATCACTACGCGGCTCACGTGGTCGCACCGGCATTCCGTGGCAAGTCGCGCGTGCAACAGCACCAGATGGTTTACGAAGCACTGGGCGGTCGTATGGGCGGCGTATTGCATGCTCTCGCCCTAACGACGGCCGCGCCATCCGATTGAAAGTTGGATTGACACTCACCCTTGCACGGCGTCATCTTCGCGCCGATTTTCAAGCATTGACCGGTGCCAACCGGTTACGCCCCAAACCAGGATCAATGATAATGACCGACCAGACCGCAGTGCAAGACTGGATCCGCAAAACCATCGCCACAAATGACGTGGTGTTGTTCATGAAGGGCACCTCGAAGTTCCCGCAGTGCGGTTTTTCAGCCCAACTGACCCAGATGCTCGATCACCTCGGCGTGCCCTACAAGGACGTGAATGTTCTCGACGACGCGAGCATCCGCGAAGGAATCAAGACCTTCACCAATTGGCCCACGATCCCCCAGCTCTACGTCAAGGGTGAGTTCATCGGCGGCTGCGACATTGTCCGCGAGATGTTTCAGCAAGGTGAGTTGCATCAGCTGATCCACGAAAAAGGCATCCCCCACACCAACCACAGCCACCACGCCTGAGGCTTGAGGACTTGGAGATCACTGGGCGGTAACTGGGCGGTGGGTCGGTAACTGCTCCGCGGTTCACTCAAATCCACGGGCCTCCTGCAATGACGCTCGGCGGACGACGGTTCTTGCTCAGCTTGGCGATTGTCGGTGCGAGCGTCTGTTTGGCGCTTGGCGTAAATCTGCCGATTATCAAGCTGACCAAGTACGTGTTTTGGTCAACTGAACACTCCTTGATATCGACCGTCCGCGCGCTGATCCGCGACGGTCAGTTATTTCTCGGGATCACTGTGCTCGTGTTCTCGATAATCTTTCCGGTGATCAAACTTCTCTATTTACTGCTGGTTTCCACCTTGCCTAACCTTGAGATCCGGCGCCAACGCCGCCGGTTACGAGCACTCGAATGGCTTGGCAAATGGTCGATGCACGACGTACTCGTCCTGGCGCTGACCATCTTCTTCATCAAAAGCCAGAGCATCTACGATGCCGCCAGCCTAAGCGGCGTCTACTTCTTCACCTCGGCAGTTATGCTGATGATTCTGTCGTACGCGTGGCTCAGGGCGGATGGCGGGAGTGAGGTCTTGATCCCGGAGACAACCGAAGCTGACGCGCCCATCTCGGC
>JANLXZ010000235.1:0-16143 GCA_031365375.1 Hyphomicrobiaceae bacterium
AGCGGCTTGAGCTCGACGCGGATCGGCAGACGGCCCTGCAGCTCCGGCAGCAGATCCGACGGCTTGGAAACGTGGAATGCGCCCGACGCGATAAACAAGATGTGGTCGGTCTTGACCGGCCCATGCTTGGTTGCCACGGTAGTGCCCTCGATCAGCGGCAGCAAATCGCGCTGCACGCCCTCGCGGCTGACGTCCGCACCGGCACGGCCGGCGTCGCTGCGCGAGCAAATCTTATCGATTTCATCGAGGAAGACGATGCCGTTATCCTCGACCGCGCGCAGCGCTTCCGTCGTGATCTGATCGCTGTCGAGCAGCTTGTCGCTCTCCTCGGCGATGAGCACGGCGTAGCTGTCCTTCACCGTCACGCGACGCGGTTTCGAGGCGCCGCCACCCAATGCCTTGCCGAGCATCTCGCCGATGTTGATCATGCCGACCGACGATCCCGGTTGGCCCGGTACCTCGAACATCGGCAGGCCGCCGCCCTTGCTGTCCGACACCTTGATCTCGATTTCCTTATCGCCAAGCTCGTTGTTGCGCAGGCGGCGGCGAAAGCTCTCGCGGGTCGCTGGCTGTGCACCTTCGCCGACGAGCGCATCCAGAACGCGCTCTTCCGCGGCTTTCTCGGCGCGCGCCTTTACCTCCCGGCGCTTGGCATCGCGCACGAGCGTGATCCCGATCTCCACCAAATCGCGGATGATGCTATCGACATCGCGGCCGACGTAGCCGACTTCAGTGAACTTGGTGGCTTCGACTTTCAGGAACGGCGCGCCAGCCAATTTTGCCAAACGGCGCGAGATCTCGGTTTTGCCGACGCCGGTCGGCCCGATCATCAGGATGTTTTTGGGCAGAACCTCTTCGCGCAAGTCGCCGGTCAATTGCTGGCGGCGCCAGCGGTTGCGCAGCGCGATCGCGACCGCGCGTTTCGCATCGCCTTGACCAACGATGTAGCGATCCAGTTCGGAGACGATCTCGCGCGGTGAAAAATTGGTCATCTGATCACTGTTCTCCCGCGCGCAAAAATCATGGCGCATTCCAACGTCGGGAACACGGCCGCGCCAAGGCTGTGCGCCTCGGCCCCGGTATATATGGTGCGGACGGCGGGACTTGAACCCGCACGACCTTTTGGGCCAACGGATTTTCACACCACTTCGGCTTTCGCCGCCTCTCGACACCCCGTTGAAGGCACGAGCGTTCGTGGTCCGGACTATCCCTTCGCCGTGCCGCTGCCTTCACAATAAGTTATTGTTGGTTCAGTGGGTTAGGCGCCGCCCGTCTAGTCTCTACACCTTCCGGGGAAAGCCTTTGAGAGGCCCACATCGGCTTGGCTCGGGATTAGCAATCCGACGCGAAAATTCGCGCCGAATAAGCCTTCCCCGACTTTGAGCGGTTCTGCACCGGCGGTTTCCCGCTGGGCACTCAAAAAATCCTTATCTTTAAGTCCGTTGCGTCTACCGATTTCGCCACGTCCGCAGTTGTGGTTGGCGCTGTGATAGCCGGTTCGGGGAGGTGATGCCAGAGCTGATTGGTGGCGCGCTTACGGAGATCAACGGTAAAGGCGCCAAGAATTGAAGCACTCACCTTCCCAATACCCACACCTGACAACCACAGCCACATCGGCTAGAACGCCGTCGAACCTTTTTTCACACCTCACAAACACACAACCAACGGAGACGGACCATGGCGAAAGTTGCTTGGATTGGGCTTGGCGTAATGGGCTATCCGATGGCGGGTCATCTCGCCAAAAAGGGCGGCCACGATCTGACCGTCTACAACCGCAACGCGGCCAAGGCCGATGCCTGGGTCAAGGAATACGGGTCGGGGCGCACGGCAGCTACGCCATCTGCTGCCGCCAAGGACGCCGACTTCGTCTTCTGCTGCGTTGGCAACGACAAGGATTTGCGCGCCGTCACTATCGGCAAGGATGGCGCGTTCTCCGGCGTCAAGAAGGGCGCGATCTTCATCGACAACACGACCGCCTCTGCTGACATCGCCCGCGAACTCGACGCCGCTGCTACTGCCGGCGGCTTCGGCTTCCTCGATGCGCCGGTGTCGGGCGGACAAGCCGGCGCCGTCAATGGCGTGCTGACCGTGATGGTCGGTGGCGACAAGGCCGTCTTCGAGCGCGCTCAACCAATCATCGCCAACTACGCGCGCATGACGACGTTGATCGGATCGGCCGGTGCCGGGCAGTTGACTAAGATGGTCAACCAGATCTGCATCGCGGGTCTGGTGCAGGGCTTGTCGGAGGGTTTGCACTTCGCGCAGAAGGCCGGTCTCGATATCCCAGCCGTGATGGAGACGATCGCCAAGGGCGCGGCCGGCTCATGGCAGATGGAGAACCGCTGGAAGACGATGGAAGCCGGCAAGTTCGACCACGGTTTCGCCGTCGACTGGATGCGCAAGGATTTGTCGATCTGCCTCGACGAATCCCGTCGCAATGGCGCAAGCTTGCCGGTAGCCGCACTCGTCGATCAGTTCTACTCGGAAATTCAGAAGATGGGCGGCGCCCGCTGGGATACGTCGAGCTTGATCGCGCGCCTGAATAACGCCGACAAGAAGTAAGTAAAGCGATCCGCGGGCGAGCCGCACTCGTTCGCGGATTGTGATTGTGCAGCATTGGAGGTGACCCGTGGATCAGCTGCTGCCGCTCGCGCCAGACGTCCTGCCGCCCGGCATTCGGGCGCGGTTCATCGAAGGCATCAACGGCCTCAAGCTGCACGTTCTCGAAGCGGGCTTTGAAGAGCCGAAGCGTCCGTTGATCTTGCTGCTGCACGGATTTCCGGAGTTAGCCTTTTCGTGGCGCAAGGTCATGTTGCCGCTGGCCGAAGCGGGCTTCCATGTGGTGGCGCCTGATCAGCGCGGCTATGGACGCACGCAAGGTTGGAGTGCTGCCTACGATCAAGATTTGCGGCCGTTCTCGATGCTGCAACTGACGCGGGATGCGCTGGCTCTCGTCTTCGCGTTGGGACATCGCTCAATTCCCACAGTCGTCGGGCATGATTTTGGCTCGCCCGTTGCAGCTTGGTGCGCGCTGACCCGCCCCGACGTGTTCCGCTCGGTAGTGCTGATGAGCGCGCCGTTCACCGGGCCGCCAGCTTTGCCATTGGGAGCCGTGCAATCGAGCCCGGTGTCGACCTCGGCGACCGAAGGTACGGCCGAGGCACTCGGCGCACTCTCACCGCCGCGCAAACACTATCACTGGTATTATTCGACGCCGGAAGCCAACCCGGACATGTGCCATGCTCCGCAAGAATTGCACGCGTTCCTGCGGGCATACTTCCATCACAAGAGCGCCGACTGGCCCGGCAACAAGCCGTACCGTTTGAACGAGTGGTCGGCTGATGAACTCGCCAAGCTGCCGACCTACTACGTCATGGATCGCGACAAGACGATGCCGGAGACGGTCGCGCCTTTCATGCCAACCCCAGCAGAGATCGCGTCATGCGACTGGCTGACCGAGGCTGAGTTGGCCGTCTACACAGCCGAGTATGGCAGAACCGGTTTTCAGGGCGGATTGAACTGGTATCGCACGCGCTTCGACGCCGGGTTGAACACGGAGCTTACGCTCTACTCCGGCCGCACGATCGATGTGCCCTCGATGTTTATCGCGGGCAAAAGCGATTGGGGCGTGTTCCAAGTCCCTGGCGCCTATGAGCGTATGCAGACCGAAGTCTGCACGCGGATGACAGGGAGCCATCTCATCGATGGCGCCGGCCACTGGGTGATGCAAGAGCAGCCCGAACGGGTGTCCGAGCTGCTGGTGCCGTTCTGCCGGAAAGCAATCGAAGCGTAAGCGCCTCAACCTATTTCTTCTTCCCGTCCGGACCAAATTGCTCGAGATAAGCGAACAAATCAGCCGCGTCTTTCTCATCCTTCACGCCCGCGAAGGCCATCTTGGTGCCGGGCATCGCAGCCTTTGGATCCTTGATGTAATTGAGGAAGGTCGCCTTATCCCAGGTGAGGCCTGAGTTCTTGTTGGCGTCGGAATAGTTGAAACCTTCGATTGAGCCCGATTTGCGCCCGATGATACCGTTCATCAACGGCCCAACGCCATTTTTGGCGCTCTCACCGATTTGGTGGCAGGCGCGGCATTTTTTAAAAACATCTTCACCGTTCGCGGCGTCCTGAGCCGATACACTGGCCGATGCAAATACGCTGATTGCTGAAGCTAGGATGAAACGGCGCATTGGAATACCTCCGGTGGAACACGAACTTCTGAATACGGTACGATAAATTCCGGCGCAAGCCGATGGTTGCTCATCCCGAGCGTGACAAAACGCCGAAGCCGAGCGTCACTTACCCCACCGCAGCGCCATTGGATGGAGTGGGCGGGCCAGCTCCAACAAGCCAGCCTTGGTTTGCGGATGCAAGGCTTCAAGGGGGTGACGCACGGCGTCCGATTTGATCACGCCACCGGCTGCGAAAACGGTCTTGCAGGCGCGCAATCCGCATTGGCGGTTCTCGTAATTGATCAGCGGCAACAGCCGCTCATAAAGAGCGAGCGCTTCAGCGCGACGGCCAGATGTATGATGGGTCAGGATCGGCTTGATCAAATCACAGATCATAGCGCTGGTCATCGTTCCCGTGGCGCCGGCATCGAGATCGGCCATCAGTGTGATCCCTTCCTCGCCGTCAAACGGGCCTTCGATCGCGACACCGCCGGCCGCAATCAGCGCGCGCAACTTGGCAGCGGTGCCGGGCACCTCGATTTTGAAGTAGCGCACGAGCGGCACCTCCTTGGCCAACCGTACCAGGAACGGCACTGACAGATTGACCCCGCTCAGCGGCGCGTCCTGCACCATCAGCGGCACGTTTGCGGCGTTGGCCACGGTTGCAAACTGCGCGATTATGCCAGCTTCGTCCGCCTTCAAAAGTGCACCGTGATAGGGCGGCATGAGCATCAGCATCCGGGCGCCGGCTTTCGCTGCACGACGCCCGCGTTCGGCAGCGATCCGCGTGCTGAAGTGGCTGCACGTGACGACTACCGGCACGCGACCGTTGATGTGGCTCATGCTCAGGTCGAGCAACGTGTCGCGTTCGGCGTCGGTCAGTAGGAACTGCTCGGAGTAGTTGGCGAGGATGCAAATGCCGTCAACGCCCTGGTCGATCATGCAATCGAGGACGCGGCACATGCCGTCGAGATCGAGGTCGCCGTTGTCGTGGAACGGTACGGGGGCGATCGGGAAAATGCCGGCGTAAGGCTTCGACTGCGTCATGGCTTTCACTCGTTTGCGATTTTTACGGGAGTGTTGATATTGAAACGCCCGGTCACTGCGCTAATCAACGGCCACGCGAGAAGGCACAGCGCCAGTGTCATCAAGGTGCCGACGAGGTAGTTGCTCCAGAATGTCGAAAGCGATCCGCCCGACATGATCATCGACTGGCGAAACGCATCTTCCGCCTTGTCGCCGACGATCATGGCGAGCACCATCGGGGCAATCGGATAATCGAGTTTCTTGAATATGTAGCCGATGACACCGAACATGAGTACGAGCCACAGATCGAACGTCGAGTTCGATACGGTGTAGGCGCCGACCAGCGACACGACAACGATCAACGGGCCGATGATGGCGAACGGAATGCGCAGGATCGCCGCGAACAACGGCACCGTGAACAACACCAGGATCACCGCCACGACGTTGGCAACGTACATCGAGGCAATCAAACCCCACACGAAAGTCTTATGCTCGACGAACAACAGCGGCCCTGGCTGTAGGCCCCATATCATCAAACCGCCCATCATCACGGCCGCTGTGGCCGAGCCCGGGATACCAAGTGCCAGCATCGGCAGCATTGCGCAGGTGCCGGCGGCGTGATCGGCGGTCTCCGGCGCGATGACACCTTCCGGCTCGCCCTTGCCGAAGTTCGCGGATCGCCTGGAGAACCTGCGCGCCAAACCGTAGCTCATGAACGATGCGGCCGTTGGACCACCCGGCGTGATACCCATCCAGCAGCCGACGAGGCTCGATCGAAGTAAAACCGCCCAGTAGCGCGGCATGGTGGCAATCACGGCCAGCACATCGCGCGGCGACACGCGCGCCGGGATGCCTCGGAATTCGAGCTTCTCCTCCATCGTCGCCATCAATTCGCCGACCCCGAACAGGCCGATGACGGCGACGAGAAAGCTCACGCCTTTGATCAGTTCGGGAATGTCCCACGTTAACCGCAGGCTGCCGGATATGGTATCCATGCCGATCGCTGCGAGTGCGAACCCGATGCCGGCCGACACGACGGTCTTGAACGGTGACGCTCCGCCGAGACCAACGAAACTCGCAAAGGCCAGCAGGTAGACCGCGAAATACTCAGGCGAGGAAAACTGGTGCGCGAACTTTGCTGCGACCCCTGACAGAAGCGTAATCAAGATCACGCCGAACAGCGCGCCGAAGGCAGCTGAGAGAAACGCATAGGCGAGCGCCTCGGCAGCACGGCCTTGCTTTGCCATCGGATGACCATCAAACGTCGTTGCGACCGAAGAGGGTTCACCTGGAATGTTGAACAGGATCGAAGTCGTCGAGCCGCCGAACAGCGCACCCCAGTACATGCTGGCGAGCAGAATGATCGCCGATACCGGCTCCATCGAGAAGGTGAGGGGGATCAGCAAAGTCACGCCGTTTGGTGCACCAAGCCCCGGCAACACGCCGACGAGGATGCCAAACAGCACGCCCACCACCATCAGCGAGAGATGATAGGCCGTCAGCACGATGCCAAATCCGTGCATCAGATTGCCGAGGTTTTCCACGTAGACGGCGTCTCCCGTTCAATGAATGCCGACGAAGGCCTCGAAAGGACCCTTAAGCAACGGCACGCGCAGCCAGATCTCGAACAGCAGAAAGAACGTCAACGTCGTACCAACGCTGACCGCGAGCGCAGTGGCGATGCGATATCCGCCCTGCACGATCATAACGAACAGCAGGTAGGCCATCGTCGCTGCGTAAAAACCGACCTGTGTGCTCAGAGCGACGAACGCGACCATCGGCAATGAGAACGCTGCGAGCCGCTTGAGTTGGCCGCGGTTTAGGAAAACTTCACCGTTCGAACGTTTGAACACTGCCTGTGCGATCACGCCAACGCTGCCAGCGATCACGATCAGTCCGATCCAGAACGGAAAATAACCGGGCTCCGGTCCACGATCTCCCCAACCGCGATTGTGTTCCATGGCGCCGATCATGATCATTGCGCCGAAAGCCATCGCAAGAAGGGCAGTCACGATCTCCATGGCTTTGCGCGATACGACAACCCGTTCGTCGGGCTCGTCGTCCAACCGCTGCACAGCCGGCGGCGAACCATGGTCCAGGGCGCTCACCGGTTGTTCCTCGCTCACTTGGCGAGCCAACCTTGTTCGGCGAAGATTGACTGAAAGCGGGTGTAATCCTCACCAATGAATTTCTTGAACGCTTCGCCGCCGACGAACTCGCTCGTTTGTGCCGTCTTCTCGATATAGTCCTTCCACTCGGGGGTTTTTGAAACCTTGTCGAGTACGTCGACGTAGTAGGCCGCGACGTCGGCCGGTACGTTGCCCGGCATGAGCACGACGCGGGGCTGTTGGAAGCGATCGACAGCGAGGCCTTGTGACTTACAGGTCGCAATATCGGACCAGGCTTGCGTTTCGGTCACTTTGGGGCCAGCCGGCAAAGGCTTCACGTTAAAAACGCAGAGAGCGCGGACCGTGCCCGCACGCCAACTGCCGATCGACTCACTCGGATTGTTGACGTGGCCATCGACGTGTCCGCCAGTGAGTTGGACATCGGCTTCGGCGCCCGACTTGAACGGCACATAGATCAACTTTACGCCGATCGCCTTCTCGGTCAACTTGGTGACCAATTCGTCGCTGTCCTTTGACTGCGCACCGGCCATCTTCCACTTGCCATCTTTCGCCTTCGCCGCCTCGATGAAGGCTTTCACATCCTTTATCGGCTGGTCCGCCTTGACCCACAATATGAACTCGTCGAAGGCCATGGCTGCCAGCGGCGTCAGATCATTGTGACTGAAACCGACCTTGGCGCCGAGAGGCAATGCGTACGAATTGTGCGTGCCGAACACGAGCTTATGGGCGTCGCCAGTTGCGGATTTAACATAAACGTAGCCCTCAGCGCCTGACCCCCCGGCCTTGATCGACACATTGATCGGCTGCGGCATCAAATTGTGCTTCTGAATGATCGATTGCACAGTACGCGCGAAAATATCGGTGCCGCCGCCAGCGCCGGCGGTGACCACGAATTCAACAGGTCGCGTCGGCTGCCAGCTGAGTGCTGGCATGGCCGATGCCACTATTGCCGCAACGCCAACAGCGCTGCCGACCAGAAGATTCAATTTGGATTGCATGATCTCGCTTCCTCGTCTGACATCTTTTCCTCGCTGACGCTTTCTTGCTTATGCTTGCGCCTACGCAGCTTGGCTGCTGCTCTTATTGGACTTCGCCGCAAGCCGGGCCGCCAGCAGCAGTGCCGCCTTGGCAGCCCCGATGTTCGCTATGCCTTTGCCGGCGATATCGTAGGCTGTTCCGTGTGCTGGCGTGCAAACAGGTGCCTTGTAGCCGCCGATCAGTGTGACGCCGCTCTCGAACCCCATCAGCTTCATCGCGATCTGCCCTTGGTCGTGATACATCGTCTGGACCGCGTCGAAGTCGCCGCGCTTGGCCCGCAGGAACACCGTGTCGGAGGGAAACGGGCCCTCGCAGATGATGCCGCGCGCCTTCGCTTCGGCGACAGCGGGTGCAATCTCCTGATCATCTTCGTGACCGAAGTTGCCACCATCGCCCGCATGTGGATTGAGGCCTGCGACAGCAATACGAGGCTTGTCGAAGCCGGCTTCGCGCATGCACCGGTCGGTCAACACCAGCCCGTTGACGACCGCATCCTTGGTGATCAGTGCCGCGACGCCGGAGATCGGTACATGCGAGGTCACGCGTGCGTTCCATAGATGATCGAGCACGTTGAATTCGCGTCCCGGTCCGCCGCCGAGATCTTCGGTTATTATTTCAATCTCATCGACATAGGGCGGATAGCCGAGCCGCATGGCATGCTTGTTGAAGGGCGTGAAGGTCACGGCGTCAGCATCACCGTTCGCCGCGAGCCGCAACGCGGTGCGAAAGTTCGTGAGCGCAAATCGACCGCCGCTAGCCGAGCTTTGCCCGGTGGTCAGGCTTGCGGAATCGAGGTGGCCCAGCTCAAGGAGGACCGCTCCTTTGTCGAAGTTGGGACGACCGTGCTCGGGTTTCCAGTCGGCCAGTTCGACGCTGATCCCGGCGATCCGACAACCTTCGGCGAGCGCCCGCCGGTCACCGATCACGATGTAGTTGGCAGCGCCACGCACTTCGGCGTCGGCCAGCAGTTTTGCCGTCAACTCGAGGCTGATCCCGGACGGATCACCCATGGCGAGCGCGATAACCGGTTTCGAGGTCGGATGAAATGAAAGGTCCGCCATTGATCAATTACGCCCCGCGAGACTGCAACGGTGACAAGTGTGCACGCAATGTCTTTGCCGTCAACGGTCGCGGGTTCAGGGCGAGTGAACGCCCTACTGCGGCCCGATCCTGCCAATTTCACCAAAAAATACACCTAAACCGAGAGTTTTTTTACTCCGCGAACAGCCTTCCGTTCTTCTGCCACAGTCGCGTTACAAGACCAGAGACGGGGCCTATGAACCCCCACATCCATCACTCACTTGTGGACTAGCGTATGCTGCGTAGCGCAATAATTATCGGGGCGATCATCGCCGGCACGGCCGCTTTGGCTGAGCCTGCACCCTTGAAGGGGCAGGCCATCAAGGAGCTGGTGCCGGGATCGGTTATACACCTCGACACTCCGCTCGGATCGAAGCTTCCCATCCGATACACGGACGATGGGCTGATGTCGGGCGAGGCGGGCGGCCTCGCATCCTATTTAGGTGCTGCCACCGATCGCGGCAGATGGTGGGTCGACAAAGACAAGCTCTGCCAGAAATGGTTCAAGTGGTTCGACGCCGAAATCCAGTGCCTACAGCTGCGCCAGCAAGGGCAACGTATTTTCTGGAGTAGCGATGACGGCAAGACCGGCACAGCAACGATCGCGATGAAAGCGGCTCCAGCGCCAGCGTACGCTTCTGCGTACGCGATGGGTCTTCACGCGCCCAAGTCCAGCATCGCGGCGTCGGTTGAAGTTGCGGCGGAACCACCCGTCCCTGCGTCAACACCTCAGGCGGCCAGACCGGTCGCGACAACGCCACCGGCGATCAGGCCGACCGTTATCAGCCAAGTTCCTGCCGAGACATCGGTCGCGGCGTTGCAGCCTTCAGAGCTTTCGCCGAAGAAAGAGAAGCCGAACGCAATCGCGCGTCCACCACAACCGCCGGCCACCGCATCGCAAAGTGCACCGACGAAACCGGTGCCAGAGCCATTGAGGGTTGCAAACACGCCACAGCCGGCGACGCCTCCGGCCGTTTCCGTGGTGCCGGCGTTTAAAGTGGCGGGCGTCGAAGAGGACGATGTTTTGAATATTCGAAAAGGGCCGTCAGCCGAGCACGCACCTGTTGGCGCCATCCCGGCTTATGGTCAGGGCGTAAAAATCGCGGGTTCCTGTCAATCGGAATGGTGCCCGATTGTATACCGCGGGGTCAGCGGATGGGTAAATCGCACCTTCCTTATTGAAGATGTTCAATTGCAAGGTTCGGCGTCGCTCGGTGCTAACTCCAGCCGTGAGCGACGGCTGCCGAACTAACGGGGCAAGAGGCACAAAGCGCTCTCAAACGCCGGATTGCGACCTGGCGAACCGGCTGAGCAAATCGATCAATTCCCTTGTATCGCAAGGCTTGCGCAGCATGGCCACGGCAGCACGATCGGCATTCGTTGGCAAAGCTTGGTACCCGGTTACAATCGCATAAGGCACTTGCCTGGCGACGAGACGATCGACCAGCCGATCGGCAAATGCATCGCCCAAATTCAAGTCCACGATCGCGAAATCCACGTCTTCGTCGCGCAAACAAGAAACTGCTTTGTCGACCGTGCCAAACGGACCGAGAACGTGTGCGCCCTCTTCTTCAAGAAGTACCGCGAGCGTGTCAGCAAAAAGCCAGGAATCCTCTGCTATGAGGACACGCATTGCAAGTAGTCGCCCGTACCCATGGCGCGTCTTGACTTCAGCCATCTAGTTCTCCCCGCTCGCGTACTTAAGCGATCAACAGAACTATAGATGTTCAACGCGCATGCTCCGATGTCAAGCCTTAAGCTGTTGCACCGCAGCAACGAGGATGTGCGGTGCGAAGGGCTTGCCCAGGAAGGGCGCGGCCGCCAGAAGTCCAGAGCGCTGGCGATCGGCGTAACCGGAAATTACGAGATACGGCACACCACGCTTGCTCGGCGCCGCTGCAAGCGGTTCGGCGCTTACGCCGCCCAAATTGGCATCGAGCACGGCCGCATCGATATCGACTTCCTCGGTTAATCGCAACGCATCGGTGATCGATCCGGTGAGGCCGACAACTTTTAATCCGGCATCAATGAGAATTCGTTCGATCACAGTTGCGATCAACCATTCGTCTTCGGCGATCAACACGCGCATTTAATCGTATCCAGCCTCGCCGCTTGATCGTTTTCCACGGTCTTCGCCGCAGGTGCTATCAGCTCCCAGATGAGCCCACTCGCCGGATATTCCAACCGCACCGTCGCGTCCAGCTGGTGTGTCGCCATTTCAACCATTACTTTATAACCAAACCCTCGTTTGTCGGGCGCAGTGACAGGCGGGCCCCCGGCTTCGATCCAACTCATACGGAACGCGCCATTTGTCGACCAGGCGATGTGAACGGAGCCGTCGCGCGTGGAGAGTGCGCCGTACTTCGCAGCGTTGGTTGCCAATTCGTGCAATGCCATGCCGATCGCTTGGGCTGCGGCCGGCTTCAGCCCCACCGGCGGACCCTCGAAGGTGATGCGCGAGCCCAACAAATTTCCGAAATGGGCCAGTTGGGAATGCGCAAGATCGGCAGCGTTGACGCCCTCCCAGGCGCTTAGGGACAAAAGATCGTGGCTCGTGGCGAGGCTCGCGATGCGGCGATTGAAGGTATCGACAAAATCGGCTGGCGCTGCTTCTCGCGCAGTATGGAATGCTACTGCTTGCGCGACGCTCAGCAAATTCTTGGCGCGATGATTGACCTCGCCAATCAGCAGTTCGACTTGATCCTCGCTGCGCTTGCGCTCGGTGATGTCGGATATCGTTCCCACATATCATGAAATCTTGCCCGCATCGTCGTGCTCTGCGATCGCTTGGTCATAAACCCATACCGTCGGACGTCCCGCGCTTTGAAACCGATATTCCGCCGCCATCGGTTGATGGTTCTGAACCGCATCCCGCCACTGGCTCAATATTGCATTGACATCGTCGCGATGCATGGCGCCAGACCAACTTGGCCCGAGCGCTTGAGTTTCGCTCATGCCTGTGATCTCAAGGCACCGCGCGTTAACGTAATTGCACCGGCCGTCCACTCCCGTACGATAAATGCCGACGGGTGAAACTGCCGCCAGATTGCGGAATTGCTGTTCGCTCGCGCGCAATTTATCTTCGACCGCGCGCCGCTCGTTGAAGACGGCGATGAGAATGAGTGCGCAAAAGGCGATCGACAACAATGTCACCCGGGCGGCGATGATACGATCGGCGATCGGGATGCTCGGATTGCCGAAGTGGCCGAGGCTGTTGGTTGTGGCCCACACGATCATCAGCGCGACGACGAGCAGGCCTGCGGTCAAGAATTTCGATCCGGTACGTGCTGCCATCCATAACATCACCGGGAAGATAACCGCGACAGGGATCGGCACTTGCCAGGCAGCCTGGTCGGGCTGGGGAAAGTACGTAAACCCGGTGATCGCGATCAATACACCGAGTGCAAGCGCACCCTCTTGCCTGTAATGAGGTGCGGTCGCAGCATTCTCGGGCAGCGCTATCGAAACAAGGAACGGAGCAAAGGTGAGAATGCCGATGGCATCGGCTTGCCACCAAGCTTGCCAGATATTGAACGGTGAGGCCGTTGAATGGCCGACGGTGGCGATCGTGAGTGCTGCCGCCAAAGCACTCAGTGCAGTGGAAATGCCTGCTGCCGCGAAAAAACACAGGCCTGCGCGCAGATTCTGAAAGTTGAACGATTGCTCGGACGAACGCGCGATCATCGCGGCGAACAGCAGCGCCTCACCCGCATTGCAGAGACCGAACGCAATCGCCATGGCGCTATTGCGGTCGCCCATTAAATTTGCTGCAATCGTCGCGATCAGAACGCCGGCCGCCACCGCCCAGCGGCGCTGTTTTCCAAGCAAAAGGAGTGCTCCAGCAGCGATTCCAGATGCCGGCCAAAATACCGCGACACCTTCCGGCTGCGCCAGCAGGGCCAACCCCAACCGAGCACCTGCGAAATAGGCAATTCCTACAACAATAACGCACACAATTTGCGAGAGCAGCATGAAATCTTATTTCCCGGACAGCGGACCGAACCGGTGTTGAATTATTAAACGACTGGGACTGATGATTAATTGCCAAATAGCGCCCGAACCGCAAGTGCAATCTGGGTGTATTCCGAAAATTGCATGTCGGAATTCGTTATCCTCAAACGTCCTTAGAGCAACAACCTGACTGGAGACTTAAACATGCAGTACGCCATTCTTTGCTATCATGACGAGAAGGTGACCTGCGCTTGGAGCCAAGAGCAGGACGACGCCGTCATGGCCAAGCTCGGTGTGGTGCAGGAGAGGCTCGCCCGCCAGGGTAAACTTGGGCCGGTTGCGCGGTTGTTGCCAACGACCGCCGCGACGACGCTTCGCAAGGATCGCGAGCCGGCTCTCGTCATTGATGGTCCCTTCGCCGAAACCAAGGAGCAGCTGCTCGGCTTCTATGTGCTCGACGCCGCATCACTCGACGAAGTGCTCGAGATCGCCCGTGAGCTCGGCCAAGCCAATCCGGGCGGCGCCTACGAGATCAGGCCGATCGGGCTGTTTTATCCGGGGAAGATCGCGACGTGACAGATACCGTTTGGATCAGCTCGGTGTTGACGGCAGCTCGTCCGCAGGCGATTGCAGCGCTTCTGCGCTACTTCCGTGATCTCGACACGGCCGAGGAGGCGTTTCAAGAAGCGTGTCTCCGTGCGCTGAAGGCATGGCCGAAGAATGGTCCACCACGCGACGTTGCTGCGTGGTTGATCATGGTCGGCCGCAATGCTGCTCTCGACAGCAAGCGCCGCCAGGTTCGCGAGCGCCCTTTACCGGCCGAAGAATTGATTTCTGATCTCTCCGATGCCGAGGCAGCACTCGCCGATGAGATCGACAAGACGGACTATCGCGATGACATCTTGCGCCTCCTGTTCGTGTGTTGTCATCCCGAGTTGCCGGCAACGCAACAGGTCGCATTGGCGCTGCGCATCGTGTCGGGTCTTTCCGTCAAACAAATTGCGCGGGCTTTTCTCGTGTCCGAGGCGGCGATGGAGCAGCGCATCACGCGCGCCAAATCGAGGATCGGTCAAGCCAATATACCGTTCGAAGCACCGGGCGCGGTCGAGCGAGCCGAGCGCGTGGCCGCGGTGATCGCGATGATTTACCTTGTCTTCAATGAGGGGTACACGTCCGAAAGCGGCGAGCAGGGCGCGCGTGGCGCATTGTGCGTGGAGGCGATCCGGTTGTCGCGTCTGCTGTTGGGATTATATCCGACCGAACCCGAAGTGATGGGACTGACCGCGCTGCTGCTGTTTCAAAACGCGCGCGCGGCCGGCAGGTTCGATGCAGATGGGACGGTCGTTCTACTTGAAGATCAAAATCGCGCGCTGTGGGACCGCCGGCAGATCGCCGAGGGGTTGGCGTTGATCGACAAAGCCGTGCGCCATCGCCGGCCAGGGCCCCATCAGGTACAAGCTGCGATCGCCGCGATCCATGCGCGCGCCGCCCGCGCCAAGGACACGGACTGGGCGCAGATCGACCTTCTCTATGGCACTCTTGAACGTATGCAGCCGTCGCCTGTCATCACCCTCAATCGGGCGGTTGCCGTCGCTAAAGTCCGGGGGCCTGCCGATGCGCTTGCGATGATCGAGCCGCTGGCCAGCAAACTGAATGGATATTTCTACTTTCACGGCACGCGTGGTGCGCTTCTGTTGCAGCTCGGGCGTGCACCGGAAGCCCGCGTCGCGTTTGATCGTGCGATTGCGCTCGCCAATACACCGGCTGAAGCCGCCCATATTCGAATGCATCTGGATAAAATTGGTGGCCACGCAAGCGCAGGCAGCTCCGCGTAAGGCGAAAAAAATTTTTCGTTGATGTGTCGGATAGGCTGTGGCTGGCGCGTCCTCGGTATGATCCGCACCGCCGCACTTTTACGAGGAGGAAATTCTAAGTCTCGTCACTGACACCGCCTATGGCGGCCAGTTCGAAGTCGCGTTCAAGCCTTACGCAAAGGTACTTCGCGGCAAAATACTCATGCAGGGCTGATCGGGAACCATGGGGCAGCTCAAGGCTTATCTGGTCAACGCGTGAACCCCTGCAAACGCATCTTTTGGAGGATCACATGATATCAAATCAGAAAATCACCCCGTGCCTTTGGTTCGAAGGTAACGCCTTGGAGGCGGCTAACTTTTATACGTCCGTGTTTCCCAAATCGGAAATCCGCGACGTCCATCACGCGAAAGCGGATACTCCGGGCAACAAGGAGGGTGGAGTGTTGATGGTTGCCTTCACGCTTGCCGGGCAAAACTATCTCGGGCTCAACGGGCCGCCGCATGACAAGTTCAACGATGCCATTTCGATGTCCGTCAGTTGCGAGGATCAAGCAGAGGTTGACCGCTTCTGGACAGCTCTGACGGCCGACGGCGGCAAGCCCGTACAGTGTGGCTGGTTGAAGGACAAGTTCGGCATGTCCTGGCAAATTGTGCCGAAGGTTTTGCCTGAGTTGTTGTCCCACCCGACGAAGGGGAAGCCAGTGATGCAGGCCATGATGCAAATGGTCAAACTCGATATTGCAGCACTTCAACGGGCGGCCGACGGAAGTAACTAGCGCCAAATGGAGCTCAGATCGCGAGAGGCACCCAACGAAAGGAGAGGAGCAATGGACAAAACGGATAAGTATGTAGACGGATTTGTACTTCCGTTGCCGCAGAAAAATATTGAGGCCTACCGTGCGTTCTCGCAGATGGCCGGCAAAATTTGGAAAGAGC
>JANLXZ010000242.1:0-5806 GCA_031365375.1 Hyphomicrobiaceae bacterium
CGAGCGTCGCGATGGCCGCAAAGCCTTCTAAAATCTCGGATTAAAGATTAGCTGTGGGGCGGGGGTGCATTGCATCAACCGCCCCACATCATTATGTGGGCTATGATTGCATCACTTGAGAAGAGATCAGCCCGTGACCGAGATTTTGAAACTAATCGCGCTCGATGCCGAGGACCTCGATGTCATTTCGGCGCACATGCAGGACGCAATTCTGCAAATCGGCGACATGGCTTATTTGCCGGCCGAACGCCGGTTTGTCGCGATCACCAATCGGTTCGACTGGTCGTCCGCCGGCAAAGCCGATGCGAACGCCAGCACGAACAGCCAATACCTTCGGCATCGCACGGCGCTGAGATTCGAGCGTGTCATATCGGCGAAGGTGACCGGCATCGATTTGAAGGACAAACGCCAAGCGATCAATATTCTGATGGTGCAGTTCGCGGAAACCAATTCGCCAGCCGGTATCGTGACGCTCATTTGCGCGGGTGATGCGGCTGTACGACTCGAGGTAGAATGCCTCGAAATCGAACTCAAAGACCTTGGCGCGGTATGGGCCGCGAAAGCGATGCCGCAACACGGAGAAGCAAACGTCGCCGATCGCTCCGCCTCCGCCTCCGCCAAATCAGAGTAATATCATGGCAGAACGGCTGACCACGGGCTCGAACGATTTCGAGAAATGTTTTGCCGATTTTCTAACCCGCAAACGCGAAGCATCGATTGATGTGGATACCGCCGTTCGCGAGATCATTGCGGACGTTCGCGCACGCGGCGACGAGGCGCTGATCGCGCTGACCTCGAAATTCGACCATCTCGAACTCAGCGCGTCAGCTATTCGGGTGACCGCCGCCGAGATCGACACTGCGGTCGAAGCTTCCCCCGTGGACGTCATCAAGTCACTGAATTTCGCGCACGATCGGATCGAAACACACCATCGCCGTCAGCTTCCGAAGGATGATCACTACGTCGACGCGATTGGCGCCGAACTCGGCACGCGTTGGACGGCGGTTGAATCCGTTGGGCTCTACGTTCCAGGCGGGCTCGCTTCATATCCCAGTTCCGTTCTGATGAATGCGGTGCCAGCGAAAGTCGCCGGCGTGCCGCGCATCGTCATGGTGGTGCCATCGCCGCGCGGCGAGCTGAACCCGCTGGTATTGGCGGCAGCGCGTATCGCCGGTGTCGAGGAGATTTATCGAATTGGTGGCGCACAAGCGATCGCAGCACTTGCCTACGGCACGAACACCATCGCTCCGGTGGTGAAAATCGTTGGCCCGGGTAACGCCTATGTGGCGGCGGCCAAGCGCCAAGTGTTCGGAACGGTCGGCATCGATTCGATTGCCGGACCTTCGGAAGTTCTCGTCATCGCCGACCGGCACAACAATCCCGAGTGGATCGCGGCCGACCTGTTGGCACAGGCGGAACACGACACAGCAGCGCAGGCCATTTTGATGACCGACGATGCAAGCTTCGCCGTAGCCGTTGAGGCAGCCGTTGCGCGTCAACTGGCGGAGTTGCCGCGAGGAAACATCGCTGGCGAAAGCTGGAATGTGTTCGGGGCCACCATCGTGCTGCGTTCACTCGATGAGGCACCCGCGCTCGCCGATCGCATTGCGGCGGAGCATTTAGAAATCGCAACGGTCGATGCCGACGCGATGGCAGCGCGTATCCGCAATGCCGGTGCAATTTTCCTCGGTAGCCACACGCCCGAGGTCATCGGTGATTATGTTTCGGGCTCTAATCACGTGTTGCCGACTGCCCGCAGTGCGAAGTTTTCATCTGGTCTAGGCACACTCGACTTCATGAAGCGCACTTCGATCCTCAAACTTACGCCCGATGCTCTGGCGGCACTTGGGGGTCACGCCATGACGCTCGCCCGCGCCGAAGGCCTCGAAGCTCACCGCCGGTCGGTCGAAGCGCGGCTCAAAATCTAAGAAAGTTTCGCCGCAACGCTAATGTCACCCATCCAGCAGTATAGCGCGAGCAAGGGTTGCGCTAGAGCGCGCGTCGCGTGCTTCACATGCGGCGCATGATAGATCGCAGTGCCCGGCAGTTCAGCGGTCCAATCGCGCTCGCTCCGCCACCATTCAGACGCGCCCGAGATGACGTGATAAACTTCCCGCGCCGGATGATGATGAACCGGATAGTGTGCTGCGGGTCCGAGCAATAGAAATCCGACGGCGATACGTTCGCTGAACCACGGGCAGTTGCGGCCAACCAGCTCGACGTAGCCGTAGCGTTGAAGAAATGCATCGCCGATGCTCGCCGTCGTGTAGTTTGGGTTCTGGCGCCAGCGCAGCGACGGCTCGATCCCGGCGAACGCCGAGGCTATTTCGGCCAGTGGCGTGCCCCGTGCCGCATCGATCGCCGCCTGCAACACGCCGGTCACCGGCAAGCGCGATGGTTTATCGCACACCGGTTGCTCCATCGAAAGCACCCGCAACTGCCGAGCGGCGTCCGCGAGCATGCCATCACATGCTATCGTATCAGCCTCGTAATGATCGGCGATGCGAGCCAACATTCCGGCGTGGTTCATAAGTTGCTCGCTCCCGCGCCATCGTGTTTCAGGTGATGGTTTCGAGTCCGTCGCGTTCAGCGTCGCGCGCCCATCGCTCTGCTACCTCGTAAACAGCCGGATCGAGGCTTGCGAATCCGCTGATACAAAGATCGGCACACAACTTGACGTGCTCGGGTTTACTGCCGAGCCCCAAAAGCGTCTGGCGGAGTTGACCGATGACTTTCTGATCCATGTGTTGTGACGCCATCAACGCAGGAATTGGGACGAGGTCAGTACTGGCGATAACCCGCGTTTTTGAAGCCAGTTCAGGCTCATGTCGCGACAGCAGATCAAACGCGAAGCTGTCGAGTGGGCCGACGTCGGTGCGTCCCTCGGCGATCGCCTCAAGCATGCGGCGCGGTGTGGTCAGCGGTCCGATGATTTCCGAAAACAGCGGCCCTTTCTGGGCGGTGCGATAGCGCATTAAATGATGCCGTGGCGCGTTGTAGCCCGAATGCGAGTCGGCGATCGTGTAAGCAAATCGATGCCCAAACGTGTTCTCCAACTTCTCGAAATTGCTATCGCGGTGCACGACGAAATGCGTGCAATATTGTGGTTGCCCCCTCGCATAGGCTGACGACGGTATTGGCGCTGCCACCACGCGATGCGTCGCTCCGTGTCGCAGCCACGGCCAGCCACACATGAACGTTGCGGCAAGATCGGGCCGGCCCCACAGATCGTTAAGTAAAGCCGGGAAGGCATGATCGACCACGGTCAGAGGAACCCCCGACGCCTCATCCAGCCACGCAAACAATCTTTTCCACGCAACAACTGCGCCTGGCGCTACCGAATACATGCGGGCGTTTGCGATCAGCTCGGCGCTCATGAGCGTGTTCCCCTCTCAGGCAAGTACGCGACGGACGGCGTTGTGCCAGCCATCGAGTTTGCGTTGGCGATCGGAGGGCGTCATCTGCGGTGTAAAGCGCCGATCGAGTGCCCAGATCTTCGCAAAGTCATCCGGCCTCGGATAGACACCTGCATGTAACCCCGCGAGGTAGGCCGCTCCGAGTGCCGTCGTCTCCAATATGCGCGGACGATCGACCGCCGCATCGAGGATGTCAGCTAGGCACTGCATGGTCCAATCGGACGCGGTCATCCCGCCATCGACCCGCAGTACGGGCGAAGCGGCAGCACTGCGACCAGACGCCGCCCAATCCTTGCGCATGGCATCGAGCAAATCGCGCGTTTGGAAGGCGACGCTTTCGAGTGCTGCGCGCGCCAGCTCCTTGGGACCGGTATTCCGTGTGAGGCCAAACATAGCGCCCCGCGCATCGGCATTCCACCACGGTGCGCCAAGCCCAACGAAAGCCGGCACCAGGTAAACATTCTGGGTCGGGTCCGCTGCCGCCGCAAGCGCTCCGGTTTCGGCTGCCGCTTCGATGATGCCAAGGCCATCGCGCAACCACTGCACCGCCGCGCCGGCGATAAAAATTGCGCCTTCGAGGGCATAGGTACGTTGACCATCGAGCTGATAGGCGATGGTTGTCAGCAGTGCATTTTGTGATGGTACGGCGGCGGTGCCCGTATTCAACAAGGCAAAGCAACCGGTGCCGTAGGTCGATTTCATCATGCCCGGCGAGAAGCAGCCTTGGCCGACTGTTGCCGCCTGTTGATCGCCGGCGATGCCCGCGATGCGAATGGACACGCCCAGGATCGAGGCATCCGTCATCCCGAAATCGCCCGATGAGTCGCGCACGTCAGGCAGCATGGCACGCGGCACGCGGAACAGCCGCAAAAGCTCGTCATCCCATTGCCCGATATGGATGTCGAGAAGCAGCGTGCGCGAGGCATTGGTCGCGTCTGTCGCATGCACGCGACCGCCAGATAGCTTCCAAAGGAGGAACGTATCGACTGTACCGAATAGCAAGTTTCCAGCTTCTGCGCGTTTGCGAAAGTTCGGATCCTGATCGAGAACCCAAGCAATTTTGGTAGCGGAAAAATAGGGATCGAGTAGCAGGCCAGTCTTGGCCGTGACACTCGGTTGCGCACCGTCAGACTTGAGGCGGTGGCACACATCTGCGGTGCGACGATCCTGCCATACAATCGCGCGGTAAACGGGTTTGCCCGTTTCGCGATCCCACACGATCGTGGTTTCGCGCTGGTTGGTGATGCCGATCGCGGCGATCTGCCTCGGCTCGATACCGGCCCTCGCGATCGCCTCGCGCAGCGTCGCCAAGGTAGTGTTCCACAGGTCGTCCGGCTCATGCTCGACCCAACCCGACTGCGGGTAATGCTGGGGGAATTCCTGCTGCGCTGACGCTACAATAGAAAGATCAGCGCCGAAGACGATTGCACGCGATGACGTAGTTCCCTGATCAATCGCTATAATGAACGGTGCCTTGCCGGTCATTGATTGCATCCTCCTTCCAACATTGCCCTCATCCCGCCGCCAGCATGGTACAGTGCTACCCCTATGATCAATCGATCAATTCGGGGATAACTGCGCCGCGCCCGAACGCAATCGACCACCGGTTCTGCTATCCAACATGCCACTTGTCGCTGGAGACCCGATCGCGTGACAGTCACCGCCACTTCAAATCTGCGTGCCAACGTTGTGGAATTCTCCGTGGGCGAACTCGCCAACGCGATCAAGAAAGCGCTCGAGGATGGCTTCGGCTACGTCCGGCTGCGTGGCGAGATTTCCGGATATCGAGGGCCGCACGCGTCAGGCCACTGCTACTTTGCGTTGAAGGACGACAAGGCCAAGATCGATGCCGTGATTTGGCGCGGATCGCTATCCAAACTGAAGTTTCGCCCCGAGGAGGGTATGGAAGTAATCGCCCAAGGGCGCATCACGACATTCCCCGGCTCGTCGAAATATCAGATCGTCGTCGAAGCGTTGGAGCCAGCCGGCGTCGGTGCGTTGATGGCACTGCTGGAAGAGCGCAAACGCAAATTTGCCGCCGAAGGCTTGTTCGAAGAGGCTCGCAAGAAGCCACGTCCGTTTCTGCCGCGCGTGGTCGGCATCATCACATCCCCGACCGGGGCGGTCATTCGCGATATGTTGGCTGGTTTCAATGAGCGTTTCCCCGCGTGCGTCATCGTTTGGCCGGTCCGTGTGCAGGGCGAGACCAGCGCCACCGAGGTCGCCGCCGCGATCCGCGGGTTCAATGCCTTACAGTTGGATGGCGTAATCCCGCGTCCCGACGTTCTGATCGTCGCACGTGGCGGTGGCAGCCTTGAAGACCTCTGGGGTTTCAACGAGGAAATCGTCGTTCGCGCCGTGGCCGAAAGCACGATCCCGCTGATCTCGGC
>JANLXZ010000262.1:0-6004 GCA_031365375.1 Hyphomicrobiaceae bacterium
ATCACACCCGATTTATCACCACCGACCAGCATCACCGCCCGCCGATCGGGATCGAAAGCGAAAGACACGCGCCAAACGCCATAAGCCGCGTAGAAGCGCAGTTCATTCATGTTGGCAAAAATGGACCCATTGAGAGTGTCGCAGCGGGGCCGCTTCAAGTGCGGTCCGAGATGCTGCAAAGCGCGGATCAAAGCCGCGAGTTCATCTTGAACGTCGGCCGGGAAGTCATCGAGTTCGCCGGCGAACTCCGAATGTAATAAAACTTGCCACTGCATTGCACAGTACAGATGCCACATATGTCATATGTCTGTCAATGCATAATAACCGAAAGCCTAGCTTAGTAAAGTGCGTGGGGGGCAGCAACCATCATGGCTCCTTGGCCGGTGCGCTTTCTCCTGCTGCCGCTGGTTTCTCGAATACTTCAGCGGCTGTAGCCGGGCTGATGCGATCGGCCGTCCGATTGGCACCGCGCGCGCGGGCCAAATCCTCGTTGATCCGCAGCGCGGTGTCGGCCGCGCCCAAGCGAGCGCGATAGACTTGCGTGTTGGCGAGCGTCTTTTGCACATACTCGCGGGTTTCCTCGAACGGGATGCGATAGATCCAGTCGACTACGTCGACCTTGGGATCGCGCGGATCGCCGAACTCGCGCATCCATTGCCGTGCTCGTCCGGGTCCAGCGTTGTAACCAGCGGTGCCGAGGACATAGCTTCCCTGGAATTCGCCCATCCGGTCGGCGATGTAGGCGCTCGCGATCGTCGCGTTATAAGACGCATCGGTGAGCAGTCGCGGCAGATCACATTTGATTTTGTAATCGCGGCAAACATGCTTGGCGGTGATCGGCATCACCTGAAGGATGCCGCGCGCACCGGCCCCGGACACGGTCAAGGTATTGAACTCGCTCTCCTGTCGCGCGATGCCGAGAAGCAACGCCGTCTCGGGTGGGGCGCGAAGCGAGTTGTACCCCGGCATCGGGTGCACGGGATAGGCATACGCAATCAGATTGAAGCCGCGCGCAATGCCGGTCTTACCGATCCGAACCGATGTCTGGGTATCGCCGAATGCATCCGCCAAGTGCGCGACCATCGCCACCTCTGCTTCGCTCTTTAAGTGCCGCGCGAGATGATTGAGGAACGAGCGCGTGATTGAAATATCGAGCCCGGCTTTTCGTGCCAGCACGGCTGCTCGAACAGCATCCGATGCATTGAAGCGCTGCGCTTCATCGGCGGTCGGCGCCGTTGGAGCCGAGACTTCCAATCGCTTGCTGGGATCAAGCCGTTGCCGCGCTAATTGTCCATGGAAGGTATCGATAAAGCGGGCACCGGATTTGTAGTGCTCGGTCGCGCGGGATTTGTCGCCGAGCGCCTCGGCGGTGCGACCAAGCCAATAATCGGCCTTGGCCTGGCTCAATGGCCCGTCGGCTATCTTTCGCATGAATTTGAAATGGATGTCGGCAGCGGCTGGATCATTGAGCTGGCGCAACGCTAGCCAACCGGCAAAGTTCGCCTGCTCTTTTGCGGGATTGATGGTGAGCGATCCGGCATCTTTGACCAAATCATAGGCAACGCGAGGTTTGCCTGCCTTCAGCGCTTGATAAGCGTTGGCGCGCCGCTCCACCCACCAATCGTCTGGCGTCGCTACAACGTTGGCATCGTTTGGAACGGCGGCTAGCAGTTTCCACGCTTCCTCGTCCCGATCTGCGCGTCGCAGGATTTGAATCTTGTGATAAACGAGGCCCCAATCCGTCGGCTGACCCGCGACGGGGGCGGGTAACGCGTCGATCATTTGGCGTGCGAGGGGCACCTTCATGAAAACGGCGAGACGCGCTTCGGCCTTTTTTTGCTCGGTTTCCGAAAGCCGGGGGATCAGGCGCTTGGCCAGGATCGAGCGATCATTGCGTTCCGACGCCCAACGAATGTCCGACATCAAAAGGCGATCGAGCCGCCATTTGTGATCGGCCTCGGTGAGGAATTTGCCGAAGCGGTCGAGAAAGCCGGTCTCGAGCGTTGCGGTGATATCGAGCGTTCGCCAAGCGGTCTGAGACAACTTTCGGGCCGTCGTCTCATCGCCCTCGGCGAGGTGCGCCGACGCGAGCGCTGCAAAGCCCGCCGCTGTTCGCGGCTCGGCGCCCTTGTATAATTCCTTGATCGCTTTTGGTGTGCCACCGCGCGCGAAGAGTGCTTCGTCGAGACGTTGATTTAGCGTGCTACGATCGGGCCATGCCGGATTGGCATCAAGGAATGCGCGATACTCGGCGGCTTCTCCGAGTCCTACCCGAAGCCGCACCCAATCGACGAGCTTGCGACCGACGGGATCGGATATCTGTTCGCGAAGGACACGGCCTTTGGCGGGATCATTAGCGCTGAACGCGTGCGCAGCGTCCTTTATCAGGGCCGCATCGGCGGTCGAGGGAACTCCCGCCCGCACAGGTGCGACGGCGGCGTCGAATTTTGCAACGCGGGCGGCCTCCACGGTCGCCACGGCGGGCAAGGTGATCGGCGCCGGTTGCGAGGGCATAGCCGGGGGAGGCGCAGGTGTGGCTGGTGCAGTCGCGGGCGCCGTCGGCGGCGCCACAGTACTTGCCGTTTTCGGTGTAGAAACCTTCGGTTTCGCGGCGGGAACCGATGACGGCGCTGCCGGCGTGAGTGTCTGCGCGATAGTCGGTTCAACGACGAACTGACACATGCCAACGAACGCGGTACATAACAGCTTCGTCTTCATATCCGCTCTCGATGCACTCATTGTGGTTTCGGTCTTTCGTTACTCTGCCGTGCGAATTTGCAACGTAGCCGCCGTAGTGCCGACCAAGCAATTATTTCGCGGCCATTCAATGGCCAGACCGAAAACGTTGGGTGGCGCGGTGCTTATGCTTGCGGGCCGGGGTGGAAATGCTTAGTTTCACTGCTTCGAAACAGCGAAGCACGGCACCAAAGCCGCTGCTACAGCAGGATGGAACGCTGCCATGTTCAAGGGATCATTTACCGCGCTGGTCACTCCGTTCAAGAGCGGCAAAGTGGATGAGACGGCATTCGAGCGTTTTGTCGACTGGCAAATCGCGCAGGGATCGAACGGGTTGGTGCCGGTTGGCACGACCGGCGAGAGCCCGACGTTGAGCCACGATGAACACAAGCGCGTCGTCGAAATCTGCATCGCTGTGGCCAACAAGCGCGTGCCCGTCGTCGCCGGTGCCGGTTCGAACTCGACAGCTGAAGCGATTGAGTTGACCCAATTCGCGAAAAATGCCGGTGCCGACGCGGTGTTGCATTCGACAGGATACTACAACAAGCCGACGCAAGAGGGGCTGTACCTACACTTCAAGGCGATCAGCGATGCGGTGGACTTGCCAATCATCGTTTACAATGTGCCTGGCCGCACGGTGGTCGATATCCAGGCGAGCACGATGGCGCGTATCGCCGAGCTGAAGAATGTCGTCGGCATCAAGGATGCCACAGGCAACGTCGCGCGGATGTCGCAGCATCGGCAGGTGATCACCAAGAAGTTCGCTTACCTCACGGGCGAGGATGCAGCGGCGCTCGGTTTCAACGCCCACGGTGGGGCCGGCGCGATTTCGGTGACCGCGAACGTGGCGCCGTCACTGTGCGCCGAGTTCCAGGCGGCATGCCTCAAGGGCGATTTTGCAAAGGCGTTGAAGCTGCACGACCAACTCATGCCGCTGCACGATGCGTTGTTCGTCGAGACCAACCCGGCACCGGTCAAGTATGCGACTTCACGGCTTGGATTTGGCTCGGCTGAGTGTCGCCTGCCGATGGCGCCGATAACCGAGGCCACGCGCAAGCTGGTCGATGCCGCGATGGTCAGCGCCGGTGTGCTACAATTGAAGGCTGCCGAATAGCGGCCGATGAGAAGGATCAGGTAGCATCATGGCCGCCAAGAAGGATGACGGCCGAAAGACCGTGGCAGAGAATCGTCGAGCGCGTTTCGAATATTTCATAACCGATGTCTACGAGGCTGGCCTGATGTTGACCGGCACCGAGGTCAAGTCGCTCCGTAAAGGCCAATCGAATATCGCGGAGAGCTATGCTTCCTACGAGCCGGAAGGCTTGATGCTGCTCAACGCCTACATTCCCGAGTATCAGCTCGCCGGTCCATTCTATCAGCACGCGCCGCGCCGACCGCGTAAGCTTTTGATGCACAAAAGCGAGATTCGGAAGCTCCGGTTGGCGACCGAGCGCGAAGGCATGACAATCGTCCCTCTTGAGCTCTATTTCAACGAGAAGGGGCGCTGTAAACTCAAAATCGGCGTGGCCCAGGGCAAGAAGCTTCACGATAAGCGCGAGACCTCGAAGAAGCGCGATTGGAATCGGGAGAAGGCGCGGATCATGCGCGACAAGGGGTAACGGGACCTCGATGATGGATCGTGCGTTGTTGCTGCGGATCGAGAAGGCGGGTGTTCATGCTTGGCCGGCGCTTGAAGCGATGCCCCTCAATGGCTGGCTGTGGCGATACTCAGATGGCGGCTCGCAACGGGCCAATTCGGTGTCGACACTGGCATTCACCGGCCAGGATGTTGAAGCTGCTATCGACGAGGCTGAACGGCGCTACGCAACTCGCGGTAAAGGCACTATGTTCCAAGTGTCGGACGCCTCGCAACCGGCCGGCTTAGATGCCCGATTGCATGCGCGCGGCTATCGCATCAACGATCCTTGCGTGACGCTCGTGCAGAAGATTGCGCAAAACGCAATATGCCCCGATGGTGTCGAACACTTCACGACAGCCACGACGGAATGGTTCGACTGCTACGCGAGCGTAATCACACCGGAGCGGCGACGAATTGCTCCGCGAATTCTCTATCGAATCCCGGCGCAGCGCACCTTCTGTGCGGTTAGACGCGACGGGCGCATCGTCGCCACCGCGCTTGGGGTTGTTCTCGATGGTGTGCTGATTGCCGAGTGCGTCGCAACTTTGGCCGGGGCACGCGGCAGCGGTGCGGCGTCTGCGGTAATGCGAGGTCTATCCAGCTGGGGAGCGGCACAGGGTTGTAAATTTTCGGCGCTGCAAGCTCTCGTCAATAACGCGCCGGCGCAAGCGCTGTACAGTCGCCTCGGCTATGACGAGCTTGGTCGCTATCATTTGCGCGTCAAACCTTAGCTGTCTCGAGGTGCATCGCTGTTGAGATTCGAACAGGCTAGGCGAACGTCACCGCTCCAAAGGAACCATAACGCGAGCAAGGGCGTGCTGTGCGCTCGCATGCTGTGAACGATATTTGGCGGATTGTAGACGAGCCCGCCAATAGTCGGCTCGCGCCATGAACCGTCTTGTTGCCGCCAATCGCCTCGAGATAGGACGAGATAGATCTCCTCCGGAGGATGCTGGTGATCTGGATAGGCTGTGCCCGGCGCCAATAGACTGACGCCGATCTGCACGTTTGAACTCGGCAGTAGGCCGTTGGGGCCAACAATCATCGCGTTGGCATGGTCAGCGGCGAAGCCAGCTGACGACCCGGCTCGATTGCGCCAGGAAAATGCTGGTTCCAAGGTCTGAAGTACGTCGGCTAGTTCGGCAATGTCCTTTGGACCGCTTCGCGCGTGACCGATGGCCGACGCAAAGTGAGTGCAGGCGGGCAAGCGGGACGGGGTCGTCTCGTCTGTTGCTTCGCCCAATGGCGAGAGGCTGGCAAATATTTTCCGCGCCGCACGGTCGATGTGATCTCCTGAGACGGCACGCGATGCTATCGCGCGTCGCGCTAGGCGCAAGAACTGCTGCAGCCGGTGAGAGTGCCCAAGCATTGCTAACTGCCTCCACCGTTCCCGCGACAACGCGAGGCAAGTTCGCCCCTCAATCGGCAGTTGAGAGCGTTCTGCAACGGTGGTCAAGCGAAGTCCTGAGCAAATCAGCAAAGCCTAGAATTCGCGAAAAAGATCCCCGTCATCGCCGCTCTTGGAACAATAGCTATTTGTCCTTGTTGTCCTGCATCGGTCTGATCGGAGAAAAGCAGAATGCGTCGTGAAGAACAAAGATCCACCGAGGAAAAACCAGAGATTTTGAA
>JANLXZ010000297.1:0-6744 GCA_031365375.1 Hyphomicrobiaceae bacterium
AGCGGCTCCAGTGCGTCCATTCAACCGTTCCAAGCAACCGCATGTGGGGAGCGATCGCTTGGCGCGCACTGAGCGTGACAATATCAGGTAACTTCAAGTCGACGGTACCGCCAGTCGTCCCGCCCGGTACTGCCGGCGAAAAGAAGGAGCCATCCAGCTTCTCGTTCATCTGCGAGCGATAACCAAGGCCGATATTCGTGCCGGCGGTGGGCGCGAAATTTATACCTGCCGTCGCACCGACCGATATGTCATTTCCCTCGAAGCCAGAGGAGCCCGGGATCAACGTGCCCGGACCTCCCAAGGCCGCGAATTTGAATTGCCCATTGGCGTACATCACCTGCAGGCCCGCACCAATGGTGATGGCCGGATTGACGCGATAAGCGATCGTCGGATTGAAGTTTAAGGTGAAAAGGTGAGACGTCCTACCAAGGACCGCACCCTTGTAATTGGGATTGTCGGGCTCTGTCGTCAAACCGAATGGCGCATTGATGCCAAGGCCGACGTAAAGGTTGGGATCATAGTTCTTGAATTGGTACGTCATATAACTAGCAGGAACAACCGCAAGTCGAGCGATGTTGCCGCTGTCATTGCCTAACCCGGTCAGTGCGGGCGAGGTACCAGCCTTCGTGTGCACTTCCGCGTCTGGAATGATGAGCGCGTAATTCGATTCAGAATTGAAGCCTTCCTTCGTCGCGGTCGCAGCCGGATTCCAGAACATCGAGCCGATGCCCCCGCCCATCGCAGCGCTGCCGGCGAACGACATCCCCTGAAATTCAGTGGATTGCTCGCGAACGGCGAAACCGCCGGCGAGCGCCACGGCAGCGCTTGAAACGAGTGCCATTACGGCGGCCGTTCCCATGAGGAACGCGTGTTGGCACGAAGCTGATCGGTTGCTTCTTGTCATTGTGTTTATGGTCCCCCCAAAAGCGCCACTCAAACTATGGCGGGACCGGCACCGTTTTGGCATTCCGACCCTGCGAAGTCTTAAGACATAGTCAACAAATAGACATACTTGCAATTCGCGAATGCGCGTTCGAGCGTCCACTGCCCGCATTCTCAGCATCCTGTGCCTTGACAGCCACGACTCGACAGTTGGCTCACTAAATTACTCAGCTCCTGGGTCTGGACAATTGGAGTGATCCAGGATCGAGTTGAGGACTACGAGGAATTAAACTGGGTCGAGATCGTCGACGCCTTTAAACATCGTGCACTTCGGAGCTTCACATGAAAACCGTTGATCGCCGGACCATGCTCACCGCGACGGCTGCGACCGCAGTCGTCGGATTGGCGCCCCGTGACACGGAAGCGCAAACGACCGGGAAGTTGCTATTCTCTGTCCCGCAAACCTTGATCCCGATCGCCGGTACGACCGACGTATTTCCCGTTCGGCGCATCTACTGTATCGGCCGAAATTACGCGGCGCATGCTCGCGAAATGGGTTCGGACCCGACGCGGGAACCACCGTTTTTCTTTCAAAAGCCGACCGACGCGGTTCAAGTTGTGCCGGCTGATGGCGTGGCCGACCATCCCTATCCGACACTTACCAAGAACTACCACTATGAAGTCGAACTGGTGGCCGCTCTTAAATCGGGAGGCCGCAATATCGCGATCGACAAAGCCCTCGATCACGTTTTTGGTTACGCAGTGGGGCTTGACATGACCCGCCGCGACCTTCAGCGCGGAATGGGCGATCAGAAAAAACCTTGGGAGATCGGCAAGAGCTTTGACAAGTCTGCACCCATCGGGCCGATCCACCCGGCGTCGAAAACGGGGCATTACACCAAAGGTGAGATCTCGCTTTCGGTAAACGGCGCGCAAAAGCAGAAAGCCGATCTGTCCTTCATGATCTGGAGTGTAGCCGAACAGATTGCGAAACTCTCGGACGCTTTCGAGCTGATGGCTGGCGACATCATTTACTCGGGCACGCCGGAGAATGTCGGGCCGGTGGTCGTCGGTGACAAGATCAACTGTAAGATAGACGGTTTGCCAGACCTATCGGTGATGATCGTCTGAAGCGGCTCTATCACGCGCAAACTCCGCGCCAGTCTTACCCAGCGCGGAGTTATTAGCTATCGGTATTCAGTCTTAGAAAGTTGACGCCGTCAACGGAACGAACCCGAAGACTGGCCGAAGTTGCGGCTGATCGAACGCTCGAGATCATCCGTCAAAACACCGCCGTGCCGGGCAACGTAAGCCCCGATCTCGCGCTCGGCGGCGCGCTGCCGAGGCTCCATGAGAACCCCGAGGAAACGCTTGAAGATGCCCGGATTTGCATTCGTCCGAGTTGCATTTGCAGCGCCGACGCCAGCCAAATCGCCAGCCCAGTCTGCATTGTGTGTGGTTGCCATGAAAAGTAGTCCTTTGCTCAGATCAGTCTCAACGATCGTGCCTGCCGCGCCACGTTCGGGCATCTTGCCTGCACCTGTCCAAGATGATGAATGCTGCAGTTGCGAACAAGTCCAAACCGGGCTCCCCAGCACTGCGAAACACGCATGCTTTGAACTGAAATTGCTGATATTTTCGACACAATCCGCTGCCGTGAGCAGCAAAACCTGATTCGCCCGGATCGTCATATGCACTGGGATGTTCGACTGCAGTATATTGCGCTGCACAATAAGGACACCCATTCGATTCTCGACGTTTTTGCCGCACAAGCGGCTCGCGTTCGCGATCTCCCATCCAGTTGTCATTCGAGCAATCGAGGCGCGTTGCGGCTCGTACGCTGCACTTTTCGTTTCAGGATTGCTCAGTTAGACTTCCTTCAAGCGGTTGAGAAAACCGCATATCTCGTTCTGGAGGAACGTTCATGGCCCAAATTACGCGACGCCAATTTGCTGCCGGTGCGATGGCGGGGGCGATGTCGAGTATCACTTTCGGGAACATGGACATTGCGCGGGCGCAAGCCGGCACGCGGCTACGCTGTTTCTGGTGGGGCAACCCGGATCGGGACAAGCGGACGAAAGCGGCGCTCGAAGCTTATAAAGCGAAGGCTGGCACCGAGATCTCGGCCGAGTCGCTCGGTTGGGGCGATTATTGGACCAAGCTCGGCACGCAAACCGCTGGTGGCAATGCGCCTGATCTGATCCAGATGGACTACCGTTATATCTTCGAGTACGCGCGCCGCGGCACGCTGTTGGGCCTTGAATCACAAACACCGAAGCCACTCGATCTGACCACATTCGCCGACGCTGCGCGTGACTGCGGCAAGGTCGACGGCAAATTGTACGGCGTGACGCTCGGCACCAACTCGAAAGCGATGGTGTACGACACCGCTATGTTCGAGAAGGTCGGCGTCAAGGCACTCGATCCAAAGTGGACATGGGAGGACTTCGCAAAAATTGCCGGTGAAATCTCAAAACTCAATCCCGGCAAATACTGGGGGTCTGGCGATAACAGTCGCTGGGAACAAGGCTTCGAGCACTATCTCAACCAACGCGGGAAGGTGCTTTACACGCCAGAGGGCAAGGCAGCATTCACACGTGATGACGTCATGGCTTGGTTCGACCTTTGGGACAAATTGCGCAAATCAGGCGCGGTGGCGCCAGCTGAAATCGGCGCGACGAATACCGGCAGTATCGATCAGTACGAGATCAGCCGCGGCACCGCGGCGATGAGCTTTGCCAACTCGAACCAAATCGTCGCCTTCCAGAGCATAGCCAAGAGCAAGCTCGCTATCAGCGTATTCCCGAATGAGAAAGGGCAACCATCCGGGCACTACATAAAGCCAGCAATGATGATGAGCGTATCGGCAAAGAGCAAGGCGCCGGAGGAGGCCGCAAAGGTCATCCAGTTCATGGTCAACGAGCCGGAAGGCGTGAAGGCGCTCGGCATCGAACGCGGCGTGCCGCCATCAAACGTGGCGCAGAAATTGTTGACGCCCGAGCTCGACGAACTCGGCAGGATGCAGGTCGACTATGTGGCGGCTGTCACCAAAATCGCCACTCCGTTACCCCCGCCACCGCCCAAGGGTGCAGGCGAGATCGAGAAGCTACTGCTTCGTGTCGCCGATGCAGTCGCATTCGGCCGTTCCAGCGTAAAGGACGGTGCGCAACAGTTCTTCTCCGAAGCCGAGAGCATCTTGGCGAGAGCATGACCCTCGACGATGGCATGACAGCGCCCAGTAACGCAGCGGCCACGACGGCCCGCCTGACAGTGGACCATCATTCCCGGCGCGATCTGACGGCCTACTGGTTCTTGGCGCCGTGGCTGCTGGGCTTTGTCGTCTTCACGCTCGGGCCGGTGTTGGTGTCGCTTTACCTATCGTTCACGAAGTTCGACTTGTTGCAGCCACCAACTTGGATCGGTGCCGACAACTACGTCCGCATGTTCACGGCCGACTACCGGTTCTATCAAGCGCTGAAAGTTACGTTTACGTATCTGCTGTTCGAGGTTCCGCTTAAACTTACGTTCGCATTGTTGATCGCAATACTGCTGGACAAGGCGGTGCGCGGAGGCGGCATCTACCGGGCGCTGTTTTATATACCGTCCTTACTTGGTGGATCGGTCGCCATTGCCGTGCTTTGGCGACAGCTGTTCGAGGGCAACGGCACAGTCAATCAATTGCTGCTGTGGTTGTTTGGCATTCAGGGCCCGAGCTGGATTTCGAATCCGAACACCGCGATTTATACGCTCGTAATACTCGCCATCTGGCAGTTCGGATCGCCGATGATCATTTTCCTCGCAGGCCTGCGGCAGATCCCGCAGGATCTTTACGAGGCAGCCTCGATGGATGGCGCATCGAAGTTCCGGCAATTCTATCGCATCACGCTGCCGCTGCTGGCGCCGGTGATTTTCTTCAACATGGTGCTGCAGGTGATCGAGGGTTTCAAAGCCTTCACGCCTGCTTTCATCATCTCAGGAGGTACCGGCGGACCGGTCGACAGCACGCTGTTTTACACGCTGTTTCTATACCAGGAGGCCTTCGCCTATTTCCGCATGGGATACGCGGCCGCACTTGCCTGGGTGCTTTTGATCATCATCGGCGGCTTTACGGCTCTGAGCTTCCTCACCTCGAAATACTGGGTGCACAATGAAGACGATCCCCGCTAAAGCCGAAACGGCTGCGCGGGGCAACGCCACCCGCTCAGTGTTGGGAGCACTGCTGCGCCACTCAGTTCTGATCGCGGCATCGTTCGTGATGCTCTATCCGCTACTGTGGATGGTGGCGTCAGCGTTCAAGCCCGAGAGCGCAATTTTTACAGATCTTTCGATCATTCCGCATTCGCTCGATCCCAAGAATTTCCGTGACGGATGGACCGCGTTGCAAACAAGCTTCACGACGTTCTATTGGAACTCGTTCGTGATCGCGATCCTGGTCGTCATCGGCAATCTGATGTCGTGTTCGCTGACGGCATATGCATTTGCCCGGCTTCAATTCAGATGGCGTCAGCCGCTGTTCGCCCTGATGCTGGGTACGCTGATGCTGCCGTACCATGTGACACTGATCCCGCAGTATGTGCTGTTTCTAAATCTCGGCTGGGTCGATACCATCCTGCCGCTTGTGGTCCCGAAGTTTCTGGCGGCAGATGCGTTTTTCATCTTTTTGATGGTGCAGTTCTTCCGAGGCATTCCGCGCGAGCTCGACGAGGCCGCGCAAATGGATGGCTGCAGCCCGTGGCGGATCTATTGGAAAATCATCATGCCGCTGTCGTTGCCGGTGTTGGCGACGGCCGGTATCTTCTCCTTTTTGTGGACCTGGAACGACTTCTTCGGGCCGCTGATCTACTTGAACGATAGTGCGAACTACACGGTGCCTCTGGCGCTGCGCTCGTTCGTCGATGCGACGGGCACGTCGGCCTGGGGGCAGTTATTTGCGATGTCGGTGCTGGCGATCCTGCCGATCTTTCTCGTATTCTTGTTGTTCCAACGCCTCATCATCGAGGGTGTCGCCATGTCGGGAATGAAACGATGACGAGTGGTTTCAAGCCATCACTAAAGTTCGCAGCGATTGGGCTCAATCACAGCCACATCTACGGTCAGACGAAAGCGCTGCTCGATGCCGGTGCGGAACTGGTCGCAGTCTTCGCCGAGGAAGACGACCTGGCCACGAACTACGTGACGGCCTATCCGCAGGCAACGCGCGTCGCCGACAAGCGCGCGATCCTTGAAGACAGGTCGATCAACTTGGTGGTCAGTTCCATCACCCCGGACGTGCGCGCGCAGACCGCAATCGAGATCATGCGCCACGACAAGGACGTCATGGTCGACAAGCCGGGCGTCATTACCTTGGAGCAGCTCGCCGAGGTGCGACGCGTTCAAGCGGAAACCAAACGGATTTTCTCGGTCTGCTATTCCGAGCGGTTCGAGAACCGCGCAACAGAAAAGGCGAGCAAGCTGGCGGCCGCAGGCGCCATCGGCAAGGTGGTGCAGACAGTCGGCCTCGGACCGCATGCGCTCAACAACAACCCGCGACCCGATTGGTTTTATCAGAGGCGCCGCTACGGCGGGATCCTGTGCGATATCGCGGCGCATCAGTGCGACCAGTTTCTACATTTCACCGGCTCGACGACGGCTCAAGTGGTCGCCTCGCACATCGCCAATTACGCAAATCCGGCGACGCCAGAACTCGAAGACTTCGGAGAGGTTCTGCTGCGCGGCAACGGTGGTACCGGCTACGTTCGCGTCGATTGGTACACGCCGAAAGGCCTTGGCGTTTGGGGCGATGGCCGACTGACACTACTAGGCACTGATGGCTACATAGAAATCCGCAAGTACGTTGACATCGGTGGAAAACCCGGCGGCGAT
>JANLXZ010000308.1:0-1700 GCA_031365375.1 Hyphomicrobiaceae bacterium
GTCGCCGAATAGGTGCGGCTGACGTTGAGCACGGTCGTCGCACCTGCGAGACCCGCCATCGCCATGAAAGACCAGAATGCGAAGTCAGATTTGCGCGTCATCCCTGCACCTTTTTAGAACCATCTGACCACCAGGGCTCAGGGTCCACGGGGCGCCCCTCTTTGCGGAACTCAACGTACAGGACGGGGGCATTGTCCTGTGCCTTGCCTTTTGGTGCGGCACTCATCGTTCCGATCGGCTCTCCTGCGAGCACGAACTGACCCAGTTGCACATCGATTTGCGATAAGCCAGCAAGAACGACATGGTAGCCATTGCCGCCATTGATGATCAAGAGCTGACCATACGACCGGAATTCGCTCGCATAAAGGACCCAACCGTCACAGGGGGCCGTTATCTGTGCGCCGTGCCGTGTTTCCATGACCAAACCCTTGGATGAGCCACCCGAGGGCATCTTCTCTCCAAAGGTGATTACGCGTTTGCCTTGGGCCGGCAAGGGCAGCAAGCCGCGCGCTTGATGGAACGCAATTGCCGGCATAAGGCGGCTCGGATTGGCTGACATCGCGCCGCCTTGCGGGGCAAGCTCAAACGATGGGCTCTGCATTTTGGGCAATGCAGCTACGACGATTTTCTGTTCGGGTTTTGCAGTCGGAACGTCGATTGCTTTACCAGCCGCCGACGGTTCGGTGACGGGCAGCGCTGCCGCCGCCGGGGCGCTGGCGGCCGGTAGTTCGGTCGGTGAGGTGAGAGGCGCCGATGCGGCGGCCACTTGCTTCTCGTAGGCGCCGAGCGAGGTATTATCGGCGACCGCGCGATCGAGCTTGGTGATCAATTCTGAAAGGTCGGTAACGCTCTTGGAGATCTCGCCGGCAGCCTTGCGAACATCCTCCAACTGTTCCTGGCGCTCAGACAAAGTCTGGCGTTTAACCTCCATTAAACTGGCCAGCCGAAGCTGGGCGTCCTTCAGGCGCGTCGTCTCGGATTCGAGCTTGTCGCGCTCGTGTTTGATGTCGCTCATCACGCGCGCGAGTTCGCTCAACCGACCCGCCAAATCTTCGGCCTGCGTGCGAAGTTCGGGGAATGCGCGGGCGAGAAGCATGGCGCTTCGCACCATCTGCAATGCGTCTTCGCGCTTGGTAATGATGACCGGCGGCGGATTGCGCCCCATCCGTTGCATGGCAGACAGCAGAACAGCGATCTGTCCGTGACGCTGGGTGAGGGAGCCTTGCAGCAACTTTTGTTGGCTGTCGAGTTCGTCACGGCGTGCTTCGATGGTCGACATCTGACCTTCGCTACGCTGGATCAGACGTGCTGTGTCCTGCAATTGCGCGTTGAGGCGCGCACGTTCGACATCCATCTGGGAAACATCGGACTGGAGCTGTTTTGCCCGGGTTTCGGCGGCCTCGAGCTTTTGTCGATTGGCTTTCAAATCGCGGGCTGGTTCCTGCGCCAGTATCGGTGCGACGGAAGTCAGCACGGCTGCGATGCCAGCCGAGACGCAAAGCCGCCAACCGTGCCCGATCGGCCGGTTGGAAGCTGTCGTCGCGGTTATCGGCATGTGCAAGCTTAATCCAGTGCGACCAAATTTGGCTTTGCCAGCATTCGGGGAGAGGTGATTCTCCCAAGAGCGCCAGGATTACGGCAATTGTTTTGCAGTGCAACTAACAATGATATTTTTCCTGGCGCTTCAGACGATCGCTGCC
>JANLXZ010000316.1:0-7145 GCA_031365375.1 Hyphomicrobiaceae bacterium
GAAAAAAGTTCGCGCACTTCGATTCGGGTACCGCTATTGAGTGCAGCCGGTTTCAATCGCGACTTTGCACCGCGAGCGACCGTAATCTCGTGCGCGTCGACGGCTCCTCGTGCCCGCGATTGAATGGTCAGCAGCGCGATCGAGCCGATCGATGGCAATGCTTCGCCGCGAAATCCCATGGTGCGGATATTGAACAGATCGTCATCAGTCAGCTTGGAGGTCGCGTGCCGCTCGACGGCAAGAATGAGGTCGTCGGTTCCCATGCCATGGCCATCGTCAGTCACACGGATCAGCGAGATGCCACCACCTGCCATCACCACGTCGATTTCGCGCGCAGCGGCATCGATCGCGTTCTCGACGAGTTCTTTCACCACGCTCGCCGGCCGCTCGACAACCTCGCCCGCAGCGATGCGGTTGACGGTTTCTGGCGATAGCTGACGAATGATCAAACTTCGGGGCTCCATTCGGCAAAGTGCGAATCGCGCGCTAGGCGCGATCGTCCTCAATTACCACATTCGAGTGTGCCCTGCTAAATGCGAGGGATCGACTTACCCCAGCACCTCTATCACTTCACCAACCGGTCCCGCGAAAGCACCTTGGCTAGCTCGACGGCGGGCTGATCGAACGGGTCGATGCCGAGCATGCGGCCGGCCAGGATTGTTTCGATCATGAAGTGCATCATCAGTGCGCCAATCGCCTCTTCGTCGAGCCGGGCAATGTCGAAGGTCCGCACCGGACGCCCTGCTTGGACGAGGGCCTGCGGAACGCCATGGGCTTGCGCAGCAACGAGATCGCCGACGGTACGGCCAGCCATTTCGTCGAGACCAGCAGCAGTAGCAAGTGCCGGGTCTACGCGATTGCCGCGCCCGGCCGTATCGGGCCGCAGCACCGTCATCAGATGCTCGCGCGGGCCGTCCATGAACAGTTGTAACTGGCTGTGTTGATCGAGTGGCCCCAGGCAGGCGATCGGCGTCGTGCCTTCACCCTTTTTGCCCAGGCTCTCGGCCCACAACTGCACGAACCAATGAGCGAGCCGCCCGAGCCGGTCCGAATAGGGCATCATCGCTTGCACACGGATGCCGCGCGACTTCGACAGGCCGACTGCCAAGGCTGCGCCCAACGCCGGTGGATAGGCCATCGGCAGCGGTCTCGCCCGCACACCGTCGGCGACCATCTTGGCGCCGCGCCTGATCGCGTGCACATCGAGCCCACGCGCGAGCGCCGGTAGCAGACCGACGTTCGTCAGTGCTGAGTAGCGCCCGCCGATGCCGGTATGATGGTCGAGGAGGGGAATTGCCTGAGCTTCAAACAATTGCCGCAACCCATTCTTTTTGCCGGCTGCAGGCGGCTCCGTCAGACCCAAGAACGACGCTGGAATACGGTCGGCTAGGCCAGCCTTGGCGAATGCATCCAGCGCCACGATCGCCTGCACCAACGTCTCGGGCGTGTTACCCGATTTCGACGTGACGACAAATCGTGTTGTTGCTAAATCGAGTCCGGCCAGGCCCGCTTCGAGGGTTGCTGGATCGAGGTTGTCATAGAACCGCGTCCGGGGGCGCTTTTTTTGCGCAGCGTCAGCACCACCGGGGATATTCCATCCCGCCAACTGCGCCAGCGTCTGACCACCGAGGCTCGATCCGCCAGTGCCGAAAAACACGATTGTTTTGGCGCCATCGGAAAGCTTTGCGAGCGCGGCCGCAGCCCGGTCGATATCCGCGGTTTCTTCCGGAACCAATAGCAATGGCAAGCGGTTGAGCGCGTCATCGTCGGCCAGACGTGACAGATGTGGAGCAAGCTTGGTCAGCCAGGAAGCGAGTTCAGTTTCACTCAGCCCGTAGCTGCCGATCGCTCCCGGCAAACACCCGGCGATCGATTGGACGTAGGGTAGTCGCGGCGCAACAGTTGCCGGCTTTGCATCGTCCCGCGCGACCATGATGCAGCTCTAGCTTTTGCTATTCAAATTCTTCGGTTTACCGACCACCATTATCACAAGATCGCCGGTCTTCAAGACGCGCTTGGCGACACGCTTGAGATCGTCGACCGTCACCGCGTCGATCTGAGCGTTGCGCTTGTCGACGTAATCGATGCCGAGATCGTCCTGCTGGATGGCCAAAAGCTGGTTTGCAATCTTCGAGTTGGTATCGAAACGCAGCGCATAGGAACCAGTCAGGAACGAGCGTGAGTTTTCCCATTCGGCCTGGGTCGGCCCCTCATCGGCCATGCGTTTGAGCTCGGCACGAATGACCTCGAGTGACTGTGCCATTTCCTCATTTTTGGTCGCAACACCGCCGGCAAATAAGGAGGCACTACGCATCGGCTGCAGGTAGCTGTAAACCGAATAAGCCAGACCGCGCTTTTCGCGAACCTCTTCCATCAGGCGTGAGGCAAAGCCACCACCACCCATGATCTGGTTGAGCACGAACGCCGGAATGAAATCGGGGTCTTTGCGGTCGATTCCGTTGATGCCGAAGGTCGCGACCGATTGTGGCACGTCCATTTCAAGGACCTTCTGGACACCACCGGTCGGTGGCACGATCTTTGGCACCGGTGTCAATTCGGCCTTCGCCGGCAACTCACCAAAGACCTTGTCGAGGATCAGCCCGAGTGACTTGGCGTCGATATCGCCGACCGCCACGATTTTCAAATTATTGCGTGCGAACGTGCGGCGGCGGTAAGTCTCCAGATCCGCACTGGAGATGCTGGCAACACTTTGGGCGGTGCCATTCGCGGCGCGCCCGTAGGGATGGTCCGGAAACAGCAGGGCTGAGAATTCCTTCGCCGCCACCTGATCTGGATTTTTTGCTGCAAACGCGAGGCTCGCCAGCAATTGCGACTTCACGCGCTCCACGGCATCCGCATCAAAGCGCGGCTTGGTGAGGGCCAAGCGCAGTAACTCGACCGCCTTATCGCGATTGGAGGTGAGCGTTTCAAGGCTGCCATAAACATAATCACGGCTGTCCTCAAAGCCCATGCGCATGGCGATTTCTTCCATGCTTTCCTGGAATTTTTGCGCGTTGAGATCGCCAGCACCCTCGTCCATCATTCCGGTGAGGAAGTTTGCCAGCCCGTCTTTGCCGGCTGGATCTTGCGCATTGCCGCTCTCGAAGGCGAAACGTAGCGCGAAAAGCGGCACGCTATGCTCTTCGACGAGCCACGCTTCGATGCCGCCGGGGCTTTTGACGGATTGAATCTTCATGGCTTGGGCCCCAGGCGCGGTGAAAGCGAATAGCGACACCGCGATCGCGGCGGTGAAAACAGACAAACTGCGACGCAACGTGAACATGTTGATCATCTTTCTACTCGAATGTGATCAAGTGCGACCGGGAACGGCGGCTTTTCCATCGGCGACAGGGATCAACCGGCCGGTTACCGACCGCCGAATGTCGAAGTACGTGTCGGCGGCCTTCTTTACGTCTTCGAGAGTGACCTTCGAAATCATCGCCGGCCATGCTTCGATTTCAGCGACGGTGCGCCCGACGACCAGCCCCCAGCCATAACGACGGGCTAAGGTCGCCTGGTTGTCGCTCTCGTAGATATATTCAGCCATATATCCGGTCTTGGCGCGCGCCAACTCAGCCTCGGTCACGCCTTTCTCCTTGACTTCGGATAGCACCGCGTCGATCCCGGCTTCAACGGCTTCCAAGGTCTGTCCTTCGGCCGGGACGGCGTACACACCAATCTTGCCTGAATCCATGCCCGAACCGACGTAGTAACCGCCGGCGCTCGAGGCGATCATCTGTTCGGAGACGAGCTTCTGGTAAATGCGACTGGTGGCACCCGAACCGACGATCTTCATCAACAGGTCCAGCGCTTCTGCTTCGCCGGGCTTGGCTGTGACGTAGCTCGGGGCGTAATAACCGCGCGAAAGCGTCGGTTTGCCAGCGCGCGGATCTTTGTAATCGACCCGGCGCGGGGCGCGATGCTCGGGCTCCGACGGCCGCTTGCGAACCGATATCGCCGGGTTCGAGGGAATACCGCCGAACGCTGCTTCAGCGAGCTGTTTCACTTCATCCACGGTCACGTCGCCGGAAACGACGAGAATGGCATTGTTGGGCGCGTAGTGCAGTTTGTAAAACGAGAGCGCATCTTGCGGGCTCAACTGCGCCATCTCGTGTTCCCACCCGATCACAGGAATCTTGTAAGGGTGCGACTGATAGAGCGCGGCCGACATCTGCTCGTCGAGAATGGCAGCAGGACTATTTTCGATGCGGCTACGGCGTTCCTCAAGGATGACGTTGCGCTCGGTCAACACCTCCTTTTCGGTGAGTTTGAGATTCACCATCCGGTCGGCTTCCATCTTCATGACGGTTGGCAGACGATCTTTCGCGACGCGCTGGAAGTAAGCGGTGGCATCGTGCCCCGTGAACGCATTGTCCTGACCGCCCAGCCGCGAGACGATCTTGGAGAACTCACCGGCGGCGATTTTATCTGTCGCCTTGAACATAAAGTGCTCGAGGAAATGCGCGATACCCGACACGCCACGGGGCTCGTCGGCAGCGCCCACGCGGTACCAGACCATGTGAGTGACGACCGGAGCGCGGTTGTCGGGGATAACCACGCCACGCATGCCATTGGCCAGCGTAAATTCGCCCACGCGTGAAGCGGGTTGCGCGGAAAGAGTGCTTTGTACGGATGCTAGCATGAGAAGGGGGGCCACCAGAAAGGTTGCAAATTTCAGCCGGAAAACGCGAACGGACATGGTTGAATTCCTAAACTTCGGCAAGCGAACGAGGCCAACTCGCGCCTTGGTCTGCCGATGCAATACGGCATTCTCTCGACGCCTTTTACCCGGTCGGCGATCGCATGTTGGGCGCAAGCGGGCTCAAGTCAAATTACGAAGGGGTAATATACCACCCTCTCACAGGCCGTGGATAACTTCAGCGCGGCAGATTGGCCGAGTTGCCATTCGAGCCGGTGATGGAGACCGGGCTCTGGACGTTCACCTGATCGAAAATAGATTTGTCGCAGCGGCCCAGCGGCCCGTTGACCGGGCTCAAATCTTTCATGATGCGCGCCTTTTGCAAGGCTTTCTCGCAATACTCGTTGTGCTTGGCTTCCGCTTGAGTTGCACTGGCGACCCGCTTTTGCTCGGGGTCGATCGGCATGCCATCCGAACCCTGTTGCGCGGCAAGCGCTCCGGAGCCCGGCTCTGGCAAACGTTCGAGATCTGGCGGCAGCACGAGTCCTTGACGCTCGGGCACTTTCGCAGCGTTCGCGCTCACTGACTTGGAGCCGATACCGAGTGTATCGAACACCGAACCGTTGAGTTCCACGTCACCCGCCGAACAGCCGCCGACGGCTGCGGCCACTGCAAAAACGGAAGCAGTGAGTAGGCCTCGCATGCGGTTCATTTCGGTCATCTTGGCGGATCTCCGGCGGCGACGAGCGCGATTAGCTCGCCAATACGGCGTCTTTGCGACTCAACTACCCCAGATCGAGTCGTACAACAGCCCGGCAACACCTGCAACAATGGCCACATCGGCGATGTTGAACACGTACCAATAAAAACCAAACGCGTGCAACGAGAAGAAGTCGGCCACTCCCCCGAGCACAAGACGGTCGATGGCATTGCCGATTGCGCCGCCGATCACCAGCCCCAAGCTCCACGCGACGAGGCGCGTTGTCGGGCCACGCACTAGCCAAATATAGAGCCCGACAGAAGCCGCGATCGCAAACGTGAATAGCACCCAGGGACCAAGCCAGCCGGGCATCATGCCGTATGATATGCCGACGTTCTTGGCGTAAACGAGATCGAGGAACGGCGTGACGGTAACGCGTCCCTTGTCCTGGATCCGATATATGCCGAGCATCCACCACTTGTGCGCCTGATCGATCAGGCACGTCGCGAGCGCGACCGTCAGCCCCAGCCGCGACCACCGCCCCCATAGCCATGAATCGTGTGTCGTTTGAATCATGCTTGCTCGTCTACCGATTGGCAGCCCGCCGGGCAAGGTCCGGTGGGTTCAGCGCGGTGGGTTAATGCGAAATCGGCGATTACGAGCGAACCGGTACGTTTCGAAATCGTCATGATCGATCGTCAGAATGTCGCCGATCCCCTCCCGGCCGGCAACATGCACGAGCGTTGCGTCCGCGAAATCCATCGGCCTGTCGGCGTAGCGAAGCATGAGACGATTGATTTCGGGCAGGTCTCTTGCCTCGATCGACGCCAATTCGACCACGCCTCCCGAAAAGAAACGCCAGATGAGATCCGTGCGCCGCGAGTCCTGGTGGGCGAAATAGAACAGCTCGGTCAAAACCGCGACTGTTGTCAACAATGGCACATTGGTCTCGACTAGAAGCGCCGCGCAAGGGCCATGCCATTTGTCACGCGGCGACACCGCCGCCAGGAGTACGCCCGTATCAACCAGCAGGACGAATTCTCCGCTTCCGGTCAATCTTCAATTTTCCGTCGAACGCCTTCCGTACGTTGGCGTTGGAGGCAGATGTAGTGGTTGCGCCACCGGCATCCAATGCACGAGCAGAGTTGATGATCTCTTGCAACACGCGGCGGCGGCGCGCCGTGTCGCTTTCGCCCGCTTTTGCCTTGGCTGACTGATCTAGCCAAGACCGGCATGCGCGGTCGAGCACTGCGCTCACACTCGTCTTCTCGGCGCGCGCAGCAGCTTCCAACTCTCGTTTGAGAGCTGGATCTACCCGCCAGCTATAGACCTCGGTTTTGCTCATGCACTACATTGTAGTGCATTTCCCGCCATCGCACATTACGCGGCCTTCCTATCGATGTCGTGCATCGCGCTCGCATCGCGGGCGGAGAGGTCGGGGTAGGCTGGATCGGAGCCGACGTCCGTCGTGATGCGCCACGAGCGGGCGCACTTTTTGCCAACGGCGCGCGCCGATACCACGCTGACGCCAGAGATATCGGCGACGATGAATGCATCGGCCGGCGCTGGATCACCGGTGACCGTGATATCCGACGTGATACAGATCTCGGCGAGATCGACGGTCGCCAGCAACGCGCGCAATTCAGCATCGGCAACGTGCACGATCGGTGCGGCTTCTAAGCTCGATCCGATGCGCTTGGCCGCGCGTTCCAGTTCGAGCGCGCCGGTGACGCCGCTGCGGACGCGGCGGATCTGATCCCACTTGGCGCCCAGCTCATCGTCGCGCCAACTAGCCGGGATCACCGG
>JANLXZ010000331.1:0-6020 GCA_031365375.1 Hyphomicrobiaceae bacterium
GATGCGGCGGTTGATTGGGGCCATGCGCAAGAGCGGGGCCGGCAAAAAATGCCATGGCAAAAAAAAGGGCAAGGCGTTTCATGCTGTGCGTTTCCCATTCACGAAACCGGCGCATTATGTAAAGCGCTCTGACTGAAGAGCGTGTCACGGCAAGGGGCACCGGACAAGACGAAACGCTGACGTCGGCTATCCCCGGAATGCATAAGGGCTGATCCGATCAACCGGGCTGATGACGAGCTGTTCTCGGCCGGTGCTCACAACTGGCCATCGTCGCCCCAGTTTTCGAGCAGCTCCAAATAGGCCGGGTCCTGATAACGCGTGAGGGCGAAGGCTGCGGCGTAATCGGGCAACTGCACCCCCAGAACGTGCCGGGCAATCAGGTCGCCGCCAGCGCCTGAGGCCATGATCCCGAAACCGGAATAGGCACCGGAAACGAAGACACCCTCAATGGGTGTCGGTCCGATCAGCGGCCGGTTTTCACGCGTTCTAATGTAGTAGCCGCCATCAACGTAGGGGCGCGCACCCCGGTCGATGTAAGCCTGCAACGCTGGCACCATGGTCGACATGCCGCGTAGGGCGATCTCGGCGTAATGCTCCTCTTGGGGCAGCGGGAAGACGACGTCGGTCGCGCGGTTCTCGTAGTTGAAAAGGACGAGCAGTGTCGTGGCCGAGCCGCTGCCATCCGGACGCCCGTGCACGCCGGCTGGAAACGGCTCGGTCAGCCAGCGCGTGGCATCATCCGCCGCCAGCTCCGCGCGCTCGTCATCGGTCCACGGTAAGCGCTGCCGATCGAGCCAGATCACCATGGGAGCGTCGCGCGGCACGACACCCAACGTATCGGATATGCTGATCTTGCAATGGCGCTCGGCTATGATGGGAAGCTCGATTCCCAATTCGCCCGCCGTCGTTTTTAACATCGGGCCGGCGGCGAGCACGAGATGCGTCGCTGGTAGTGTCTGGCGCTCACCGGCCTGCTCGATATGGACAGCGCGTACGCGGCCGCCTTGGGTGTCCGCCCCGACCATGCGGCCCCGCACCAGTTGCACGCCGCGCTCTCGGGCTGCTTCCAGCATGACCATGCCGAGTTGTTGAGCGCTGAGCCAACCCGCGCGACGGGCATGCGCAACGACCCTGGTCTGTGCCGATAGATACGGAAAATGGCGGCGAATGAGGCCGGCATCGGTGATGATATCGGCACCGGTAAGCGGAAAATCGAAGCCACCCTCTGGAGACGGGACATAACTGTCGAGGCTTGTGTCGTGCACCCGCACCGGGCCCGCACCGTTCTTTTCCGCGAGCATCGCCATGTCGCGCAACCATGCAGACTTACCCGGCTCTGCACTTGCAAAGACATAGCCACGGCGATTGAGACTGAAGCGGTTATCCGTATCGCGCGCGAGACCTTCAATGAGATCGATACTGTGGTTCATGAATGCGGTCATGGCACCGTCCGGTCCCGGCCACCAATTGCGATAAGATTCCGTCGATTTGTCGGAGGTGAGCGAAAGCGGGTTGCCCTCTTCGACCAGGACGACGTTTTCGCAACCGTGCACGACAGCAAGGTGGTAGGCGGCCGAGATCCCAGCGATCCCTGCTCCGCAGACAATAATGCGGGAGGTCGAGTGAGCCATTTGTCTTTGGGCTTTCTAAACGGTTGAAGCGCGCAGCAGTCTGTCGGATTGGCCAACAAATGTAGGCTGGCTTCGAGGGTCGGTCTAGCGGCCTGTGGGTAATCCAATTGCGCGCGTTGGCGACACGGCATGGCGCGAGAGAAAACGCCATCATCAACTGCGGCGAACGAACGAGCCGGACCGCACTTTGGGTTTTTGTCGGCGGACGGCGGTCACAACAGTAGCACCGGGATTTTGAGATAGTGCACTCCGTCGGCATCCGCGGGCGGCAGTTGGCCGGCGCGGATGTTCACTTGGATCGACGGCATCAGCAGGAGCGGCGCGGGCAGCTTCGCGTCCCGTGCCTCGCGCATGGCCACGTAGTCGTCCTCGCTCACTCCGTCCTTCACATGCACGTTGTTGGCACGCTGCTCGGCGACTGTTGTCTCCCAGGCGTAGTGATAGCGCCCCGGCGCCTTATAATCGTGGCACATGAAGAGGCGTGTCGCCTCGGGAAGCGCCAAAATCTTGCGCATGGACCGGAAGAGATCGCGCGCGCTACCGCCTGGAAAATCGGCGCGCGCCGTGCCGTAGTCCGGCATGAATAGCGTGTCACCAACGAACACCGCATCGGCAATTTTATAGGCGACATCGGCGGGCGTATGTCCGGGCACGTGCATCACCCCGACCTCGATGCCGCCAATGGGAAAGCGGTCGCCATCCCTGAAAAGGTGGTCGAACTCGCTACCGTCGTCTTTGACATCGGTCGCGTTGAAGACTGGCCGGAAAATTTTCTGCACGGCGCGGATATGCTCGCCAATTCCCACTTTCGCGCCCGTCTTGAGTTTGATGTAGGGCGCGCCGGAGAGGTGATCGGCGTGAGCGTGCGTTTCGAGCACCCAGTCGATCGTCAACCCTTCCTGTCGGGCTGCATCAAGAATCGCGTCGGCGGATTTGGTCGATGCTTTGCCGGTGCGATGGTCGTAGTCGAGCACGGGATCGATGACGGCGGCACGCTTCGCGACAGCGTCGAACACCAGATAGCTGACGGTGTTGGTCGGCTCGTCGAAGAAGGCTCGGATCACGGGGGCTTGCTGGATCATGGTCAAACTCCATGTCGGTTTCACTTGACATATATTAGAGATTGCTTATTTAGCAAGTACTGAAGTAAGGGTTAGTCAGAAATGCCGCAAGCACCTGCCGATCTCGCCACGTTCGAGGCCAACGCGACGGAAGTCGCAGACATTCTTCGCGCCCTCGCCAACGAGCGGCGCTTGATGATCCTATGCAAGCTCGTCGAATGGGGCGAGGCGAACGTCGGTACGCTAGCAGACGCCGTCGGCCTGTCGTCGTCGGCGCTTTCCCAGCATCTTGCCAAGATGCGCGACGAAGGCATCGTCACCTTCCGCCGCGACAGCCAGACGCTTTGGTATCGCATCGCAGATCAGCGGGTCGAGGCGCTGCTGGGCCATCTGCAAGCGCTGTACTGCCCGCCGAATCCGGCGCCTCGAAAGCTGCTGCGCAAGTCGTGAACGCCACTAACTCAGCAACAAGAAAAGAGATTGATCATGAGCCTTCCGACCATCACTGCAAGAGATGCGCAGCGCCTAATTTGCGACGGCGCTGTCCTCATCGATATTCGCGGCCGCGACGAGCATGCGCGCGAGCATATTCCCGGTGCGCGCAATCAGCCCGTCGATACGATCAGCACCATCGACAGTGGCGCCCGCCAAGTCATTTTCCACTGCAAATCCGGCAATCGAACGGCGACTAATGCAGCGAAGCTCGCATCTGCTGTGACGTGTGACGCTCTCATCCTGGAAGGCGGTATCGAGGCGTGGAAGCAGGCGGGTCTGCCGGTCACGCGCGACGCCCGGCAGCCGATCGAAATGCAGCGGCAAGTGCAGATTGGCGCAGGAAGTCTCGTGCTGCTCGGTGTCGTGCTGAGCCAATTTGTGGCACCAGGTTTCCTCGGTCTATCCGCCTTCGTTGGAGCCGGACTAGTGTTTGCAGGCGTCACTGGCTGGTGCGGCATGGCCAAGTTGTTCGCCGTGATGCCGTGGAACAGGCGTGCCATGACGGTGGGCTGACACCCGCACTGGCCTACCGCCCTCGCGGAATCATCGGGCGTCGTGGATCCCTGATTTCCCTAATTATCGTGCCGGCGTATGTGCTGGCCACGTCGGATGATGCGCGTCGATAACGAATAGGTGACGGTGCGTCATTGCACCGTGCGCGTGGCGGCCGCCGGCAGCGCCGTCACGATCCTCCGGCTGATGCTGTTCGTCATGGCCGTGCGCATGCGTGTGAGTTACACCCTCATGCGCGTGCTCGATGATCTCCGGGTCATGTTGAGGCCAGATCAGAATTGCAACTACCGCCGCTGCTGCGGCGATCGCGGCGAGTGTGATCGCCGTTGCCTGCAAGCCCCAGCGGGCGCCGAGCCACCCGGCTAGCGGGTACGTCACGAGCCAGCAGGCATGCGAGAGCGAGAATTGAGCGGCAAACAATGCGGGCCGGTCGGCGTCCGTTGACGAGCGCCGCAACAGACGACCACTCGGTGTCAGTGCCAGGGCATTCGCCGCCCCGAGACCGGCCCACACAAACATCAGGCCGGTGAGGGATCGCGGCACCAACGAGACAACCAAACCCACAGCCAACAGCGCGCTCGCGGCCAACATCCACGGCCGCTCATTGGGGAGACGATCGAGCGCCTGAGGCAGGGCGAACGCGACGACGATTGAACCTACGCCATAGGCCGCCATCAACCGCGCGAGCGCTGCATCATCACCGCCGAATACCGACCGCACCAGAACAATCGAATTGACGATAACGAAGGCGCCGACCGCGGCAACCGCGACGTTCACCGCCAGCAGGCCGCGCAGCCGTGGTGTCCGGAGGTATATTTGAATGCCCCATCCGACCCGCTGAAAAATGCCGCCGGTTGCGAGCGATGGTTGGGCTGCCGGCAAGGTGGTCGACAGCACCAAGGTGGCTGAGGCGAGGAAGCCGATCACCGTGCCGATGAAGAGATGTGAGTACGACAGGTAAGCCAGCAGAACCGCCGCAAGCGCCGGACTGATCAGCGCCTCGGTGTCATAAGCGAGGCGCGACAGCGAGAGCGCGCGCGTGTAGTCTTTTTCATCCGGCAGAATATCGGGAATGGTCGCCTGGAAAGTCGGCGTGAACGCGGCTGAGCAGGCCTGGAACGCGAATACCAATACATAGATCTGCCAGACCTGTGTCACGAACGGCAGAAAGACGATGAAGGCCGCACGAACGAGATCCAAAGCCACGAGCAGAGAACGACGGGGCACCGAAGCAGCATACGCGCCGGCAATGGGCGCGATTACGACATAGGCAATCATCTTGAGTGCCAGCGCCGTGCCCAGCACCACACCCGCGTCAGCGCCAGCCAGCCGATAAGCCAGCAACGCCAGCGCGACGGTCGTCAGGCCCGTTCCGATGAGCGACAGAACCTGCGCTGCGAACAGGCGGCGGTAGGTCGCATGGCGGAGCACCGTAAACATAGGAGGACCTCGACGCGAGAGAACAGCAGGGCCGGTCGGCGCGTGTCTTGCGCACGCTGAACGGCACTATCGGCCCGCCCACATTCAGCTTCGCAATCCACCGCTACCGCGATCTTCAACATAGCATTCGGCTGAGACCTTGCCGACCACATCTTCAAGGGTAACTAGTCCCCCAAGCCGTATCGGCACGAACTTTGTGGCTCGGCGCCGAGTGCGTCCCTCCCGGATAGTCTCGGTAACCGTCCTATCCTCGCCGGGGACGCCACCTTTCCATCTGTTTCTGCTTAGCGATACTGGTGGCAGGTCTCATCGTGCTGTTGCGATGGCGCAGACTATAATAGTCCGTGGGTAGAGTCCGCACTGGACCCGCTGCACCTCGTCACCGACCAGGTCCAGCACCATGCATTTGGGTTCGCATCCTGCTGGGACCGAGGGTCCAGGCGCGGAAAAGCCGCCTTCGGCGGCCGTTCAAGTCTCTAAGGAAAAGTTGGTTGCGGGGGCTGGATTTGAACCAACGACCTTCAGGTTATGAGCCTGACGAGCTACCGGGCTGCTCCACCCCGCGTCACCATGAACGAGCCAAATCTCCTAGGTGATCAAACACCTGATCAAATTCAGCAACGTCAGATTGGCAACACCGGAGCTGAATGGCCACTCCCGATGCTGCATTGCGGTCGTATAACACACTTCTGCGTGTTGTAAACCCGGCTAGTTCAAGTTCTGTACGCAATCGAAACCGCCTCGCGAGGAAACCGCTAGATCGAGCCGCTTTGAGGTATGGTTTTCGATCGGGAAAGGAATTCGATTGGCGGCGCCAGCATCCTCTGACTTGGCACGTGGTTTGACAAGCAACTTTTGGTGGCACACAAGCCGACTTCAG
>JANLXZ010000419.1:0-2707 GCA_031365375.1 Hyphomicrobiaceae bacterium
GTTCGGCAATGTCCTTTGGACCGCTTCGCGCGTGGCCGATGGCCGACGCAAAGTGAGTGCAGGCGGGCAAGCGGGACGGGATACTCTCGTCTGTTGCTTCGCCAAATGGCGAGAGGCTGGCAAATATTTTCCGCGCCGCACGGTCGATGTGTCCGCCTGAGACGGCACGCGATGCTATCGCGCTTTGGGCTAGGCTGAAGAACTGCTGCAACCGGTGAGAGTGCCCAAGCATTTCCAACTGCCTCCACCATTCCGACGACAACGCGCCAAGTTCGCCCCTCAATCGGCAGTTGAGAGCGTTCTGCAACGGCGGTCAAGCGAAGTCCTGAGCAGATCAGCAAAGCCTAAAATTCGCGAAAAAGATCCCCGTCATCGCCGCTCTTGGAACAATAGCTATTAGTCCTTGTTGTCCTGCATCGGTCTGATCGGAGAAAAGCAGAATGCGTCGTGAAGAACAAAGATCCACCGAGGAAAAACCAGAGATTTTGAATTCGGAAGACGCGCGTTCTGGCTCGAAAAGCGGCAGAGTACTTTCAGTCCTTGTGTCTTCGCTGCTGCTCGCACTCATCGTGATGATTTTTATACTTTACCGTTACTGGTCGCCTTGATGAGTTTGTGGCGCTCAACGCAGTTTGTTTAAAGAGCCGAATTGTTCCGGAACGATCAAGAAAGCGACAACGCGTGTCAGCTGCGGAGGTTCCTCCACAGGCGTTAAATCCGGAACATCCAATCTGATGCAGCGTTTCACTCCACACGTCGGTGAGAGTGGGATCACATGTTGAAAAAAGGTATTGATTTAGAGCTGGCGCCAATTGGCAACGGCAGAATGGCAGCGTTGATAGACGCGTCGACCCGAATTGTCTGGTGGTGTTCGCCGCGAATTGATGGCGACCCTATCTTTTGCCGGCTGATCGCGGGGGACGAGGAGAAGGGCTTTTGTGACGTCTTGCTGTCGAACTGTAGCGACATCAAAGCCAACTATATTCGAAACACCGCAATCTTAGAAACGATCTGCACCGATACTGCCGGTAACAGTATTCGAATAACTGATTTTTTTCCGCGGTTTAGACGATTTGAGCGCACGTTTCATCCGCCTCAGTTATTCCGACGGATTGAACCTTTAGCCGGTGTACCACGCGTTACGATCCGCGTGCGGCCGACCTTTGCATACGGCAACTTGCCGTCGACCACGACAATCGGTTCAAACCATATTCGCTATTGTCACGGCGACGCAGCTCTCCGCGTAACAACCGACGCCCCGCTGTCGTATTTGGTAGAAGAAGCACCTTTCGCGCTGGTGCAACCACTTACTTTGATCTTTGGTGCGGACGAGCCCTTCGAAGCGTCGCCAGATCAAGTCGGTCGGGATTTTCTCGAACGCACTCAGGCGTATTGGCTCGATTGGGTGAGATCGCTCGGTGTCCCGCTCGAGTGGCAGGCGGACGTGATCCGCGCCGCAATCTCACTGAAGCTTTGTAGTTTCGATGAAACGGGTGCTATTGTGGCAGCACTCACGACGTCAATACCGGAAGCGCCCAACTCCGAGCGCACATGGGATTATCGATACTGTTGGCTTCGTGATGCCTACTTTGTAATCAAAGCGCTTAATCAACTTGGCGCCACTCATACAATGGAATCTTATTTAAATTATATCACGAACATCTCGACCGATGCGGAATCTGCTTACCGGCCGGTTTATGGAGTCGTGCACGCGCAAGCGTTGGTTGAAACAACTGCTCCTCTTTTAAAGGGGTTTGATGGCGCTCAACCCGTCCGCATCGGCAATCAGGCAATGGAGCAGGTGCAGCATGATGCTTATGGCAGCATTATATTAGGCGCCTCGCAAATGTTTATCGACGAGCGGTTGCCGCGGAAGGGAGATGAGGCTTTATTCAGGCGCCTAGAGCCTCTTGGCGAGCAAGCAAAAAGATATTACACACACCCCGACGCAGGCCCCTGGGAATTGCGCGGGCGTCGCCGGTTGCACACCTATTCTGCCACGATGTGTTGGGTGGCCTGTGATCGTCTTGCTCAAATTGCATTGCATTTGGGCCTTGAGGAAAGAGGCAATTATTGGGCACTTCATGCCAATAGGATGCGCGACGAAATATTAACACGGGCTTGGAATGAATCTAGGGGTTCGTTCGTTGCCGCATTCGACGACGAAGATTTGGATGCGATTACGTTATTATTACCAGAGCTCGGCATCATACAAGCTTCAGATCCGCGATTTATAAAAACCGTAAAATTGATCGGGCGAGAACTTCTGAGTGGTGGTTTTATGAGGAGGTATACGGCCCCGGATGATTTCGGCAGCCCCGAAGTTGCGTTCATTGCCTGTCAGTTCTGGTACATTGATGCACTGGCACAAATTGGCGAGCACGAAGAAGCACGCGAACTGTTCAACCAGTTGCTTCAGTGCCGCAATCAATTTGGCATTTTATCGGAGGATATTGATCCCAGAACACGCAAGCTTTGGGGTAACATGCCGCAAACTTACTCGATGGCAGGTTTGATCAATAGTGCCAACAGGCTCTCCAAGCGATGGGGTTCGGTTTGGACGAACGATGGAACCCGGGCGTCAACTTAAGCGTTTGATACTATTGCTATGTTGGTTTCGAAGAAGCAAAGTTGAATCATCGGAGATTTTCACCCTAATGGCAAGGGTCGTCGTTGTTTCGAATCGTGTAATGAATATGCATCAGGT
>JANLXZ010000423.1:0-20802 GCA_031365375.1 Hyphomicrobiaceae bacterium
GCCTCGAGCTTTTGTCGATTGGCTTTCGAATCGCGGGCTGGTTCCTGCGCCAGTATCGGCGCGACGGAAGTCAGCACGGCTGCGATGCCAGCCGAGACGCAAAGCCGCCAACCGTGCCCGTTCGGCCGGTTGGAAGCTTTCGTCGCGGTTATCGGCATGTGCAAGCTGAATCCAGTGTCACCAAATTTGGCTTTGCCAGCATTTGGGGAGAGGTGATTCTCCCAAGAGCGCCAGGATTACGGCAATTGTTTTGCAGTGCAACTAACAATGATATTTTTCCTGGCGCTTCAGACGATCGCTGCCGAGGGAGCCGAGCGGCAACTTGGTAATTGCATGCCGCAAACCTCGCGCCTATGACCACACGATCGGGAGCAGGCGGAGCGCGAATGTCGGATTTATTTTTTCATCTTACCACGGTCGCGACAATTGCCGTGCTGATCGCGCTCGGGTTTGGCTTATACACCATGCTGAAGGGCGACAGCGCCAACCGTAGTCAAACATTCATGCGTTGGCGGGTCGGCCTCCAGTTTGTCGCGATTATCGTGATTATGCTGGCTGTGTACTTCCGGCGCTGACCAGGCAAAAGGGCGCACACCATGGTCGTCTTGAACAAGATCTACACGAAAACCGGGGATGACGGGACGACCGGGCTGGGCAATGGCGAGCGGGTTCGCAAGGATGGCTCACGCGTTGCCGCTTACGGCACTGTCGACGAGGCTAATTCAGCGATCGGAATGGCCCGGATCCACCTTACAGCGGCCGATGACCGGGTCGACGCCATGCTGCTGCGCATCCAAAATGATCTGTTTGATCTCGGCGCCGATTTGTGCGTTCCGGACCGTGGCGAAAAACTGAGCTATGAACCGCTGCGGATCACCGAGGGGCAGGTTACGCGGCTCGAGCGCGAGATCGACGAACTCAATGGCGAGCTGAAACCTTTAAGATCGTTCGTCCTGCCGGGGGGCACGGCCGCCGCTGCAGCTTTACACGTTGCTCGCACCGTTACACGCAGGGCCGAGCGCTTGATCGTCGAATTGATGGCCGACCAGAATGAGCCGGTAAGCGTGCCGACCCTGACCTATGTCAATCGCTTGTCCGATTTCTTGTTCGTCGCCAGTCGTTATGTGAACGACAAGGGTCAGGGCGATGTTCTCTGGGTGCCGGGTAAGAACCGTTAGACGCAACAAAACCTGTAGCCGGGAGGCAACATAAGTGTTCGTGCCCGTATATGACGCCAATCCATTGCGTTCGATTAAGTTTCAGTACGTCACCTTTGCACTTGTCGCGATCAATGTCGCGATCTTCGCCGTGCAAACGACTGGCATGCCGGCGCAAATGGTGGCGAGCTTCGGCGTGGTCCCGCTGGACCTCTTCGGGGGGAGAGCAGCAGGTACCGCAATCGCGCTTCCGCTGGAATTAGCCGGCTTGCCGACGTGGGCGACACTGATCTCGTACATGTTCTTTCATGGCGACATTTGGCATATCGGTACCAACATGCTGTTTCTTTGGGTCTTCGGCGACAATGTCGAAGACGCGATGGGACACGGCAAGTTCTTGTTTTTCTATCTCGCATGCGGCGTTTTTGCGGGCGTCGCGCATGCCGCGATGCAACCAGGATCGGCGGTGCCGCTGATCGGCGCAAGTGGCGCCGTTGCGGGCGTTATCGCTGCTTACGTGCTGCTCTATCCGCGCGTGATGGTATGGGTTTTGGCATTCCGTATTATTCCGCTGCACATTACGGCGGCGTTCGCGCTAGGCGCCTGGATCGTGACCCAGTTCGTTATGGTAATTCTGCCGCAGTCGGGGCCGCCGATGCCGATTGCATGGTGGGCACATGTCGGAGGATTGACCGCGGGCGCAGCCCTCATCTTGATACTCCGTCGACCGGGCGTACGATTGTTCGCCTGAAAACACTTTAATGAGCATTGCTTCTATTCCGGGCATCGTTCGGCAGAGCGTTTGCTCACAATGGCGCAATTGACAGCGCCGAACCGCATGAATACGCTGCTTTGTGCAGGTGCGAAGGCCAAAGGCTGAAGCGCCGCGTAATTAGCCAGATGCAATCGCTTGAAACTTTACGAACGAACGACGCTGCGTGCCTTTTGGCAGCACGAAAATCCGATGCTGCACGATGGCGCGATGTGGTCGCCACCCGAATCCCACGTTCAGGAGCTGAGCTGAGCCATGAAAATCCTCGTGCCCGTCAAGCGCGTGGTCGATTATAACGTCAAGATCCGCGTCAAACCGGACGGGTCCGGCATTGAATTAGCCAACGTGAAGATGTCGATGAATCCGTTCGACGAGATTGCCGTCGAAGAGGCGATTAGGCTCAAAGAGAAGGGCGTCGTTACCGAGATCGTCGCTATCTCAATCGGGGCGACGAAGTCGCAAGAGACGTTGCGTACAGCGCTCGCCATGGGCGCCGATCGGGGTATTCTGGTCGAAACCCCCGAAGGTGAAAGTGTCGAACCGCTCGCAGTCGCCAAATTGTTGAAGGCGATCGTTGACATTGAAAAGCCCGGCATGGTGATCCTGGGTAAGCAGGCGATCGATGACGACTGCAATCAAACCGGGCAGATGCTTGCAGCGCTTCTGGGTTGGGCGCAAGCGACGTTCGCCTCGAAGATCGTAATCGATGGCGACACCGCTCACATCACGCGCGAGATCGATGGCGGGTTGGAGACCTTAGCACTTAAGATGCCAATGATCGTCACCACCGATCTTCGCCTCAACGAGCCTCGCTATGCGTCGTTGCCGAACATCATGAAGGCCAAGAAAAAACCGCTGGATATCAAAAAGCCGGCAGATTTGGGTGTCGATATCGCCCCGCGCCTGAAGGTGCTGAAGACGGTCGAGCCACCGTCCCGCAAATCGGGCGTGAAAGTCGCAAACGCCGCAGAGCTGGTGCAGAAACTGAAATCCGAGGCGGGGGTAATCTGATGGCGACGCTTCTGATTGCAGAACATTCGAACGACGCGCTCAATGCGCTGACGGCAAAGGCGCTTACTGCTGCCGCTGCCATCGGTGGCGACGTGCATGTGTTGGTTGCTGGCCACAACTGCAAGCCTGCAGCCGAAGCCGCCGCCAAGCTCTCGGGCGTATCGAAAGTGCTTGTCGCCGATGGCCCGCAATTCACCAACCAGATCGCCGAGGAGATAGCGGCACTGGTGGTGCCCATGATGTCTGAATATGACGCCGTGGTTGCCGCCGCCACTGCCGGTGCGAAAAACTTCATGCCTCGAATTGCCGCAAGCCTCGACATGATGCAAATTTCGGAAATTACGGCGGTGAAGTCGGCCGACACGTTCGAGCGTCCGATCTACGCCGGCAACGCCATTCAGACGGTGCAATCGCTCGATGCCAAGAAGATCATCACGGTGCGCGCGGCGTCTTTTGCAGCCCAACCGGACGGTGGCTCAGCCTCGATTGAAACTGTAGGTGCGCCGGCGGTGGTTGGATTGACGACGTTCGAAAAGGCGGAAATTGCTCGCTCTGACCGCCCAGAACTCGCCTCGGCAAAAATCGTCATCTCGGGCGGTCGCGGCATGCAGTCCGGCGACAATTTTAAAAAGTACATCGAACCGGTGGCCGATCGTCTTGGTGCCGCCATGGGAGCGAGCCGTGCGGCGGTCGACGCAGGGTTCGTTCCGAACGATTATCAGGTTGGCCAAACGGGCAAGGTCGTCGCGCCGGATCTCTATATTGCCGTTGGCATTTCTGGTGCAATCCAACATCTGGCCGGCATGAAGGATTCAAAAATCATCGTTGCCATCAACAAAGACGCCGAAGCGCCGATCTTCCAAGTCGCGGATTACGGTTTAGTTGGGGATTTGTTCCAAGTGCTTCCCGAACTCGAGAGCGAATTGCAGAAGGCCGGGCGCTAGGACAGCGCCGGACGGCAGTCGCAAAGAAGGATCACACGACCATGGATGCCCCGGTGAAAAGTAAGGCAGCAGCGTTGCTGGAAAAAAGCAAAACGATCAAGCGCATCGGCATCATCGGTGCGGGCCAGATGGGCAGCGGCATCGCACATGTGATTGCTGCGTCGGGCTATGACGTGTCCCTCAACGATATCGAGAAGGTCCGGGTCGACGCGGGTTTGACGACCATCGAAAAGAACATGTCGCGGCAAGTCGGAAAGGGCCTGTGCAAGGATGCCGACATGCGAGCCGCCCTGAAGCGGATCAGTTACGCGGCGAACTACCAAGAATTGGGCAATTGCGATCTAGTGATTGAAGCGGCGGTCGAAGACGAGGGGATCAAGCGCAAAATCTTTGCTGAGTTGTGCCCCCACCTACAGCCGAAAGCGCTGGTCGCATCCAATACTTCGTCGATCTCGATCACGCGGCTTGCGGCGTCGACCGATCGGCCCGAGTTGTTCATCGGCATGCACTTCATGAACCCAGTGCCCTTGATGCAGCTCGTCGAGTTGATCCGCGGCATCGCAACGGACGATGTGACGTTTACGGCTGCCAAGGTTTTCGTGGCGAGCCTCGGCAAGACGATCGCCGTTTCGGAAGATTTTCCGGCCTTTATCGTCAACCGCATTCTGCTGCCGATGATCAACGAAGCAGTGTACACCTTGTACGAAGGCGTCGGCACCGTGGAGGCGATCGACAAGGCTCTGAAGCTCGGTGCCAATCATCCCATGGGGCCGCTGGAATTGGCGGACTTCATCGGACTGGATACGTGCTTGTCGGTGATGCAGGTTTTGTACGAAGGATTGGCGGATTCGAAATATCGCCCGTGTCCGCTGCTGGTCAAATACGTCGAAGCCGGGTGGCTCGGCCGCAAGACGAAGCGTGGTTTCTACGACTACCGCGGCGACAAGCCAGTGCCCACACGCTGACGCGGCGGCGCTCTCTCCATCGACGAGAACAAAAGTGGCATCACTGAAATGCAGTTCAAATTGACGTGACAGTCTCAGGGCTTGTCTCAAAGTCTTGCTCACCTTAGCGTCGCCGGTCAGATGAATTCGAGATCCCTAATTCCTGCGACGAGCGCCGATCGACACGGTATTTATTCGTCAATCGAGCCCTATGCGGCGGGTCGACTTGCCGTATCTGGTGGGCATGAAATCTATTGGGAAACGTGCGGTAACCCGCGCGGCATTCCTGCGCTCATCGTCCACGGTGGCCCAGGTGGCGGGTCCAATCCGACCATGCGCCGCTATCATGACCCATCGCGATATCGCATCATATTGTTCGATCAACGCGGCTGTGGCCGTTCTACGCCGCACGCTTCGCTTGATAGCAATACGACGTGGGATCTCGTCGACGATATGGAGCGCCTGCGGGTACACCTCGGTGTCGATCAGTGGCAGGTGATGGGCGGCTCTTGGGGATCGACCCTCGCGCTTTGCTACGCCGAACGGCACGGCAGCCGCGTTTTGCAGCTCGTCTTGCGCGGAATATTCCTCTTGCGGCGGGCCGAGCTGGATTGGTTCTATAAGGATGGCTGCAGCTGGATCTTTCCTGACGCGTTCGAAGTGTATCGCGACCTGATCCCACCTGCCGAGCGAAGCGACATGATCGGCGCTTACTATCGCCGCCTAATACACCCCGATCGCTCGCAGCAATTGGCTGCAGCGCGCGCCTGGAGTACATGGGAGGGCACGACGCTATCGCTCTATCAGGATCCGGAGCGCGTGAAGCTGTTCGGCGCCGATAGCTATGCCATCGCGTTCGCCCGGATCGAATGTCATTACTTCGTCAATCGGGGATTTTTGGATGCCGACGATCAGCTGTTGCGTGATGCCTATCGGATCGCCAACATCCCCGGCGTGATCATCCACGGCCGCTATGACGTCGTCACACCGCTGAAAAATGCGTGGGACTTGCATCGGGCTTGGCCCAGCGGAGAGCTTCGAATAGTCCCAGATGCCGGCCATGCGATGACTGAGCCTGGCATCATGCACGAGTTGGTGGCGGCTACGTCGAGATATGCCAGGTAGGTATCCAGTGGGTTGGCGGCTCAACGACCTTCGGTCGACCGCCAAACAAGGAACCGGGCGCGACTTGCTTCACTTGCGGGATAGACATCGAACATAGGCGCGCCGTTGCGGACTTCTTCAACCGCAAAGTCCTCGTAGGCTGTCATCTCGAACGCTTCCGCCGCGATTTCGTTGGCCAGATGGGCCGGCAGCACGATAACGGCTTCCGCGTCGCCAACGACGATATCGCCCGGAAATACCGGTGCGTCACCACACGCAATCGGGACATTCATGTCGACCGAAAGGTGATGCAGGAGGCTAATCGGTGCTGACGGTTTTACTTGATACACCGGCAGTCCGATTGCTGCGATCTCGGCACAATCGCGCATGCCGCCGTCGGTTACGCAGCCGGCGGCGCCGCGCACGTGCAGCCGCGTCATGAGAATATCGCCACCCGAAGCTGCACGTGCGTCGCGACGGCTGTCGATAACCAGCACATGACCGGGCGGACAAGTTTCTATCGCCGCGCGTTGCGGATACGTGCGGTCGGCCAATATGGCCGTGATCGCCAGATCTTCGCGTGCCGGGATCGTGCGTACCGTGAATGCTTCGCCCACGAGCCGTGTCGGACCCCCGGCTATTGGTTTCACGTCTTGGATCAGCTGAGAGCGAAACCCGCGCTTGAAAAGACAGGTCGTCAAGGTTGCGACACTGACCATCGCCAGTTTCCAGCGGGCATCCGGCGTGAGGCTATGGAGTGGCATCGCAGATGCTCCAGATCCTGTTTATTTCTTGGTGCGACGCAGCGGAATGCCATACAACTCAAGGCGATGGCCAACGAGTTTAAAACCGAGTTCGCGGGCAACGCGCTCCTGCAGCTTCTCGATTTCCTCGCTGCGAAATTCGATCACCTGTCCACCATCGACATCGATGAGATGGTCGTGATGTTCGCCACGCGCTTCTTCGTATCGGCGACGGCCTTCGCCGAACTCGTGGCGGGCAAGAATGCCCTTTTGCTCGAGCAGCCGGACAGTTCGATAGACGGTCGACAGCGAGATGCGGGTATCGATTCGGTGCGCGCGGGCGTGTACTTCCTCGACGTTGGGGTGGTCAGCCGCGTTCGAAAGGACCTGCGTGATGGTCCGGCGCTGCCCGGTCATGCGCAGGCCTTGCTCGGCACACAGCCGGGCAATGCGATTGGCAGGGCGCTCGTCAATTGCTGTCATAAGTTAGGCCATCGCTGCGTGGCAGTCAGGTACTCACGTTATAGAAAGCATTGCCGCTCGCGTCCACGGTCAAGCGAACACCGGGAGCCAGCGATTGATCAGCGCGAGGGGACGGCCTCCGCCGCGTTCAAGCCACGTTCTTTCAGGATGCAATCGTAGGCCGCCAACAGTTGAGCTCGCTCGGTTTCCCATCTGAGAAGGGACTTCGCTCGTGCCCTGCCAGTGTCGGCGAGCGTGTTCCGCAGGGCCGTGTCATCAAGAAGCCGTGCCATTTGCTCCGCAAATTCGATCGGTGAATTGTTGCGGGCAACCAGTGCAGCTTCCCTTGCGACCTTCATCCCCTCGTCGAGGTCGAACTGCACGAACGGGATGCCGAGGCTCATGTACTCGAAGACCTTGTTCATCGAGATCTTGTCGTTATAGCCGTTTTTCGGATCGGGAATCGCGCCGATGTCGAAAGTCGAAAACGCTCGCAGTAGCGGCTGACCGGATAGGAAGCCGGTGAATGTCACATAATCGGCAAGACCGTGTGTCGCGACCATGCCCTTCAACCGGTCGAGTTCCGTACCCGAGCCGACGATCACGCATTGCGTGTCGACCCGTCCTTGCGCGTTGACCAAATGCGCCATGGCTTCGATCAGGAGGTCGACGCCATCCTGCGCGCCCATGATCCCGACATAGCCGATGACGTTGCGACGGCCGTTACGCAAATGCTCGTTGGGCTCGATGCGCTTGAAGCGCGATAAGTCTGGGATCGAGCGCACGACGAACACGCGGTCGGGAGCCATGCCGCCGCGCGCAATGGCGATCGATTTGAATGTCTCGTTGGTCGCAATCGAAGCATCGGCTGTGGCAAAGGTCCAGCGCTCGAGCTTCAGCAATAGTCGATGAAAGGCGCCGCGCTTGCCAAACTTGGCTTCGTACAGTTCAGGATTGATATCGTGATGATCGAACAGGAACGGCTTTCCAAACAGGTATTTCCAGAAAGCACCGATGATGAAGATGAGATCTGGCGGATTGCATGCTTGCACACAGTCGAAGCCGACCTTGAAATAGACGCGAATGCTGAGGATGAATTCGCAAAATAGCGCCCATGAATACTCGAGGGCATAGCCAAGCGCACCATCGGCTTCGAAGGGCAGCGGATGGCGGAATACGTGGATTCCATCAAGCAACTCGTAACTTTTAGTGTACTGGGCGCCTTTGGGACAGATGATCGAAATGGTATAACCAGCGTCGCGTAGCGTCGTGGCTTCCTGCCAAACGCGCCGATCTATCGGGACCGTCAAATTCTCGACGATCATCAGAAGGCTCGGAGACTTCGCCAACGCAGTCACTCCCACGGGGAACATTCGTGAAGGGACATTGCCAGTTCAAGGTAAACGTTCCGTCGGGAAATACGACTAACGCAAACCTGTAAATGTCCCATAACGGGACCGCTGCACTCATAATACATTTAACAAATGGTTATTGCGGGATGGTCCGTTTCTTGCGATCACTCAGCCGAGCGAATGAGTATGCGGCTGAATGAGACGCTGCCGTAAATTTCCGAGGTATCCGATGTTCAAAATCTCGCGTAACCGCGCCTGGCCGCCGTCGATAGATCTGTCGACTGTTCGTCAAACCGTTCACTACATGCAAGGCGACATGGCCCGCGTTCCCGGTCTGGAAAAGATTGCAGCCGCTCTTGATTGCGCCATCAAGGAAATCGACGCGGTGCAGACGCGCCCATCAGTCTCAAAGCTGAACGATCCGGTGCTGCGCGCGCGTTTTCTGCCGCGCCGGCACTGACGCAACCATCCTACTCAGCAACGATACGGTCCATTGCCTCCGCAAGTTTGAAGTCCAGCTCAGTGATGCCGCCGGCATCGTGCGTGGCTAAGGTCACATCGACACGATTCCATATGTTGGTCCACTCGGGATGATGGTTCATCTGTTCGGCGACCAGCGCGGCTCTGGTCATAAATCCAAAAGCGGCGTTGAAATCGGCGAACTTGAAAGAGCGCGTGATTGCTTCGCGATCCTTCACACGCGACCAGTCAGGTCGCGCCAATAGGCCATCCGAAATCTGGGCGGCATCCAGTTTTTTTTGAACCATCGAACTCTCCCCTCAATAGTTATTGTCATCGGCGAAGTCGGCATATTGGCCGCCACTGAGGACGAATTCCTCGTCGATGACGTAGGGCCCGCCGCCAGCGCCGGGCTTGGCCGACATCAATGCGAATTTCGGAACCAAAAACTCAGCGGAATTGAATGTCGCTTTGCGCTCAAGGATACGCACGACAGCGTCGACCGGCGTGTGGCGCAGACGGGCCAACGTTATGTGGGATTTCCAGGTGCGCCCCTCCGGCGGCAATCCAGCATTCCGGGCGGCACGATCACAGCTGCGCGCCAAGGCCTCCAAAGGCTCGGACGGGGAGACGCCGGCCCATAATACGCGCGGCTCGTCGCCGCCAAACGAGCCCAGTCCTTGCAGCTTCAGCGTGAATGCCGGTAGCTCGATGCGCGCCAGTTCCCCAGCGAAATCGCGCGCTTGAGCGTTCCCGATATCGCCGACGAAGCGCAAGGTGAGATGCATGTCGGCGGGCGGGATCCACCGAGCGCCAGGGGTCGGCTGGCGAACACGATCGAGCGTGAGCGCAATTTCATCGGGCATGGCAATTGCGGCGAACAGGCGGGGCATGATGCGTCACCGGATAAATACGACGAGCAACTCGCAAAAAAAATCCCAACGTCAAGTCTTGCCTGATGCGCGCCGTTTCATCGCGACGCGCTCCAGCAGTTCGTCGACTTTCCCCGCAATTCGGCCGGCGATCAAGGCGACGCCCTTGGCGTTGGGATGGAGCCCGTCGGGCAGGCTCAGCTCGGGCTTCATGGCCACTCCATCGAGAAAGAACGGATAAAGAAGCGTGCCGTGCTTTTGGGCCAACTCGGCGAACATCGTATCGAACGCCTTTACATAACCGTCGCCCCAATTGCGCGGCGCGGGAATACCAGCGAGCAGAACTTCGATGCCCTTGGAGCGCAATCGGCCAAGGATTTTATCAAGGTTTCTCTTGGCCTGCTCGGGGGGCTGACCGCGGAGCGCATCGTTGGCGCCGAGCTCGACGATCGCTGCGTCGACGCCATCCGGGATTGCCCAATCGAACCGTTCGAGTGCGGCCGACGTCGTATCTCCGGATACGCCCGCGTTGATAATCTCCACACTAAGCCCCTTCGCCTTCAGTATTCGTTCCAATTGCGCAGGGAAGGACTCGGACGGCTTCAAGCCATAACCTGCCGTCAAACTATCGCCGAAAGCAACGATGCGGATCGGACTCGCTGCTTTCGTCACTTGCGCCTGCAGTGGAGAGGACTGTCCCAATCCCGGCAAAATCACCATCATCGCCCAGATACTCAGCAGGAGCATTCGTCGCCACACGGCCGTTGCCGCGTCAATCGGTCTTGTGCAATAGCGAAGTGAACCCATCTTCTTGCCTCGACCCTCATGCATCGTCAGTCCCTGACTTGGAAATGGGTGTTCTCTAAGACAAGACCCAGCGGAGATCTGCGTGACTTCAATGAATTCTCTCGCAGCCAAGGCACCGACCTTAGGCTTGCCGCCGATAATAACCATGCAAGACGTCCACTTGACGCTGACCAGCCGCGCCGGTCCAGTTGATATTCTGCGGGGCGTTTCACTGGAAATACCAGCCGGACAGTCGGTCGCGATCGTAGGACCTTCGGGTTCGGGAAAGACGTCACTGTTGATGATCATTGCGGGTCTCGAGCGCGCAACGCGTGGTAAAGTGGCGGTCGGCGGTCACGATTTCGTGTCGATGAACGAGGATCAGCTTGCGCTCTCGCGCGGTGCCGAAATTGGCATCGTTTTCCAGTCGTTCCATCTCATTCCAACAATGACAGCGCTCGAAAACGTGGCTTTACCGTTGGAGTTTGCTGGCAATGCAGCAGCATTCGATGTGGCTTCAGGATTGCTGGACGAAGTCGGTCTTGGCGCGCGAAAATCGCACTTTCCGGCGCAGTTGTCGGGTGGCGAGCAGCAGCGGGTGGCTTTAGCCCGGGCATTGGCGCCGCGCCCGAAATTGATCCTGGCGGATGAGCCGACGGGTAACCTCGACACCAAAACCGGTGCTCAAGTCATTGATCTGTTGTTCGACATGCAGAAGCGGCGCGGTGCGACCTTAGTGCTGGTCACGCACGACACGCAACTCGCGAGCCTTTGTGAGCGCACCGTGCACATGGCGGATGGCCGGCTCGACCCGCATGCGGCTCGATCGAGCGAGCGGGCAACCGCATGACAAGCATCGGCATTGTCGACGGCCATACCACACAAACTTGGCAGGCCCGATTACTACTGCCGATCCGTTTCGCGGTTCGGGAGATGCGAGCGGGTTTGCGGGGCTTTTACGTGTTCGTTGCCTGCGTCGCGCTCGGTGTCATGGTGATAACCGGTGTCGGTGCGCTTGGCGATGCGTTACGCGCTGGGTTCGAATCACAGGGCCGCACCATTCTTGGCGGCGACGTTACCTTTGCGCGTGCCCACAAGCGGGCCGAGCCGGGCGAGCTGGCATGGTTCAATGTGCGCGGTCGTGTGAGCGAAACGGCAACCCTACGTGTGATGGCGCGCACGCTCGACGGCAACGAGCAGGCCTTGGCCGAGTTGAAGGGCATCGATGCACCCTATCCGCTTGTCGGCGAGGTGAAGCTCTCGGGCGGCGCCAACCTTGATTCTTCGGTGCGTTCAACGCCGGGCGCCGCTGTCGATCAAATTCTGCTCGAACGGCTCAACTTGAAGGTGGGTGATCAGATTTCGATCGGTACGGCGACCCTGCCAATCACCGGCGTGATCGACCAAGAGCCCGACACCATTTCCGACCGGCTGACATTCGGGCCGCGCATCTTCGTTTCGCTCGGCACGCTTGAACGGACCGGCCTCGTTCAACCAGGCAGCCTCATTCGGTGGCGTTATGCGTTGGCGTTTGCTAGCCCCGAGGCGACGACCGGCGCAGATCTGATCAAATTCCGCGACGAAATTGCCAAGGGGTTACCAGAGTCCGGTTTTATCATCGCCGACCGTCGTGATCCCTCACCACAAGTCACCCGCACGCTCGATCGCTTGCGCCAGTTTCTGACCCTCATTGGCCTGACCGCTCTGCTGGTCGGTGGCGTTGGCGTGGCGAATGCGGTCGCGACTTTTATCGATCGGCGTCGCAAAGTTATCGCAACGTTCAAGAGCCTTGGCGCTTCGAGCCGGTTGATCTTCAACATCTTTCTCGCCCAGGTAATGGCGATAGCCGCAATTGGTGTGGCGATCGGAATTGCGCTCGGCTACCTCGTGCCGGTTATGCTCAATAATTTCTACGGGGCGAGTTTACCGATACGCGCCGAAATCACGGTGAGCCCATGGAGCGTACTGTCGGCAGGGGCGTATGGGTTTCTGGTCGCGCTGGTTTTTACGCTGTGGCCTTTGGGACGCGCCGAAATGGTGCGAGCGGGTGTTCTTTTTCGCGAGGAAGTCGCGCCGGAAAGTGTGTGGCCACGCCCGGCAATCATTGCCGCGACCTTCGCCGCCGCTGGAGCGCTCGCAGCGTTTGCAATTCTAAACTCCGACGGCCGCAGGATTGCGATCTATTTCTGCTTGGGCCTGGTACTGGTGTTCGGTGTGTTTCTGGGGCTTGGAGAACTGGTGACGCGCCTTGCCTCCCGGGCGAAACGATCGCGCTGGCCGGAGCTCGCGCTCGCCGTCGGCAATTTGGGCGCTCCTGGTGGTCTCACGCGATCGGTGATCTTGTCGCTGGGAGCGGGATTATCGTTGCTTGTTGCGGTGGCGCTCGCGGATTCGTCCATCGTGACGGAGTTGACTGGCCGGGTGCCAACTAACAGTCCGAACTATTTCGTACTCGATATCCCCAAAGGGGATTTGGCAGACTTCACGAAGACTGTCCGAGATGTCGTCCCCGAAGCCCGGATCGAAGATGCGCCGATGTTGCGCGGACGGATCGTTCGGCTTAAAGGCGTGCCGGTTGAACAGCTCAGTGCACCGCCCGAGGCGCAATGGGTGCTCAACGGAGATCGCGGGCTGACCTACGCCGAGGAAGTGCCAGATGGCTCCCGGGTTGTCGCCGGTGAGTGGTGGGCGAAGGATTATGCTGGGGACCCGCTCGTCTCGTTCGAGGCGGAGTTGGCGGCGAAACTGAAGTTGAACGTAGGCGATCAGGTAACGGTCAATGTGCTCGGCCGCAATCTCACCGCACGAATTTCAAATCTGCGTGATGTTAAATGGGAGAGCCTCGCCATCAACTTTGTGATGGTCTTTTCGCCGAACGCGCTGAGATCTGCGCCCCACAATTTGCTCGCAACCATCGCACTGCCGCGAGATGCGAGTTTGGCTACGGAAGCCGCAGTCGGACGGGCGGTTGGAAAAGCCCACCCAGCGACGACCGCAATCCGCGTGAAAGATGCCATCAACTCGTTCAATGTGGTGTTTCAGAAAATCATGACGGCCGTGCGGGTGGCGGGCAGCGTAACGTTGCTGGCTGGAGCATTGGTGTTGGCTGGTGCGTTGGCAACGGCGCAGAGACGGCGAATACAACAAGCGGTTGTGCTCAAAGTTTTGGGTGCAACGCGCCGGCGGATTTTGGCGTCGCACGCGATCGAGTACATCATTCTGGCTGGTACAACGGCTGTTTTCGCAGTCGCGCTCGGCTCTTTAGCGGCTTGGATCGCCCTCACAAAGGTGATGGATGTTCCGTTTATATTATCGCCTTTGGCCGTGGCCCAGGCTTTGGCCGTAAGTCTCGGTTTGGTGATGTTATTCGGCGGCATGGGCACTTGGGCGGTTCTTCGCGCGCCGACCGTCCCGCATCTGCGGTCGGAGTAGACGCTGGGCCGCCGTAACAGTAGGCTAACCTTAGTTCCTGTGAGGCAAATAAACTCTGCGTGAGCCTTGAAAGCGTCACCGGTGCAGTGCATATCTATCACGCGGGCTGAAACGTGCCCGCCAATGATTTATAGGGAACCTGAAACATGGCTCAGTACGACAACAGATATGCGCAGCCCGGCACGGCAGCGCGCCAGAGTGGCGCGGTCGTCGACCAGGGGCTGCGGTCTTACATGCTCGGCGTCTATAACTACATGGCGGGCGGCGTAGCGCTGAGCGGTTTGACTGCTTACTTAACTGTAATGGCGGCGACGGGCGGTGCAACAGGCGCTGCAGGTCGCGCCGCGCTGACCCCGTTCGGGCAGATGCTGTACACATCGCCACTACGTTACGTCGTGATGTTGTTGCCGATCGCTCTGGTGTTTTTCCTCTCGTTCCGCGTCTACAAGATGAGCGTACCGGCGACGCAACTTTCGTTCTGGTTGTTTGCCGCAGCCATGGGCGTGTCGCTCTCCTCGCTCTTCCTGGTGTTCAAACTAGGCTCGATCACCCAGGTGTTCTTCGTGACAGCGGCTGCTTTTGCTGGTCTTAGCCTCTATGGCTACACCACCAAGAAGGATCTATCGGGTTGGGGTTCATTCCTGATCATGGGTGTGATCGGCATCTTGATTGCCAGCATTGTGAACATTTGGCTCGCTTCGTCAGCGCTCCAGTTTGCAGTGTCGGTGCTGGGTGTGCTGATCTTCGCTGGTCTCACCGCCTACGACACCCAGCAGATCAAGGATGGCTACTACCAGATTGCTGGCGACGCGACGCTGATGGCCAAGGGTGCGATCATGGGTGCCCTGAACCTCTACCTCGACTTCATCAACATGTTCACGTCGATGTTGCAGATTTTCGGCGATCGTGACTAAACAACGCCGACCTTAGTTTAGACAGTTGGGAGGGCTCCGCCGCAAGGCGGGGCCCTCTTCTTTGTAGTCGCTGCCCAACGCGCGGTCCGCGCCTGCCGGCCGCGACAGGTGAGGAGTTCGGAGCTGTGGCCAGTGAAGTCAACGTGCGGTCAGCCACTGTGGCCGACATCCCATCGATCACGGCGATCTACGGCCCGGCTGTGCTGACTGGTACGGCGAGCTTCGAGCTGTCGCCGCCGGACGAAGCCGAGATGGGACGCCGCATGGAAGCGGTGCTCACCGCGGGCTTTCCCTACCTCGTGGCCGAGATCAAAGGTCTTGTCGTCGGCTACGGCTACCTTGGTGCCTATCGCCCACGCCCGGCCTATGTTTGGAGCGTTGAGAACTCAATCTATGTCGCCTCTGACGCGCAGCGCATCGGTGTAGGACAAAGATTACTCGGTGCGTTGATCGATATTGCAACGACCCGTGGCTTTCGGCAGATGATCGCAGTGATCGGCGATAGCGGTCAGCGCGGCTCGATCGGCTTGCATCGGGCGGCTGGTTTCACCTTTTGCGGCACTGTTCATGCTGTCGGCTTCAAGCACGGGCGCTGGCTTGATCAAGTGCTGATGCAGCGCGCGCTCGGCGATGGCGACAAGACGGTACCTTCCGAAGGTTAGGCGTCGACACGGCAGAGAAAATAAGGCCACGGCAGCGAAGGCTCGATCGGTAGCGGCGTCCAGCCTTCAACGGTCAGGGGACGATCCGACAATACGATGCCACCCCGGCGCACGAGTGGTTGCAATAGAGGTCCTAATGTCTGCCCCTGCCGTGCGTCATGCGTTCGATCGGGACTGCCAAAGTCGGCGTGCGCGAAAGCAGCGATCCGGCCATTCTTAGCAGCAGCTGCCAAAGTCTCACTGAATTCCCCAAGAAACAAATGATTGGCATCCGGAGCCGCGTCTGCTGGCGCGTGCAGCTCCCGATCGAAGGCATAGATCGTGCGAGACGGCATCAACCGGCGCAGGTGATCGAACGTACGACCCTTGCCGAGGCCAACCTCCAACAGCGGCCCGTCTACCGCCGCGATGAGCCGCATCGCCTCCTCAAGCAATCGCTGCTGGGTCGTCAGCCGTGCGATCATGCGTTCGAGTGAACTTGCCGAGTTTGACGTCATTGGCTCGTGCTCCCTCGACCAGCGCTGCGATCGTCTATTGCTTCGCCTTTACCTTGTGACGCGCGCCGACCATCGTGCCGGCGCCGTGTTCGGTGAATAGCTCCAGCAGCACGCAATGGGGCACTTTTCCATTGATGATGACGACCGCCTCGACACCTGCTTCCACCACTTCAATGCAGCCCTCGATCTTGGGGATCATGCCACCCGTAATGGTGCCATCGCGGATCAGTGCGCGTGCCTGCTCGATGGTGAGTTCGGCGATCAATTTCTTGTCCTTGTCGAGCACGCCCTCGACATCCGTCAGCAGCAACAGGCGTGCCGCTTTCATGCGGGCGGCAAGTGCGCTGGCAAATGTGTCGGCGTTGATGTTCAACGTTTGGCCGTCGCGCGATACGCCGATCGGTGCAATCACGGGAATGAGGTCCGACTTCGAGATCACATCGACAATGTGTGGATTGACCTCGATCGGCTCGCCGACATAGCCGATATCGACGGCTTGCATAATATTACTCTCGGGATCCGGCATTTCGGTGATCTGCTTGGCGATCATCAAATTGGCGTCTTTACCGCAGATACCGACCGCCTTACCGCCCTGACGGTTGATGGCCGAAACGATTTCCTTGTTGATTGCGCCAGCAAGAACCATTTCGACGATTTCGACGGTTGGTTTGTCGGTGACGCGTAGACCGTTCACGAAGTCCGACTTGATGCCAAGTTTCTTCAACATCGCCGCAATCTGCGGGCCACCGCCGTGGACGACGATCGGATTGACGCCGGATTGCTTGAGGTAGACGACATCTTGGGCAAATGCATCTGCCAATGCCTGGTCGCCCATCGCGTGTCCGCCGAACTTGATCACGACGGTTTGATCATCGTAGCGGATCAGACTCGGCAATGCCTCCGCCAAAATGCGGGCTTGTACTTGGGGTGGTGGTGCCTCATCCCATGACGCACCTGCTACGTCGCGCTTTTCCGTCATCGATCTCAATCTCACATTGTAACAGGCGTGGGGTAGGCAATCGTCTGGGCTAGGATGGGAGTGTTATAACCGCTGCGTCGCCGCTTCAACGGAATTCCCTCACAATTGGTGAGTAGAAGCAAGCCGAGGCCGGGTATTTCACTTTGCAAGCAAAGCCACGATGTCACGGTGTGGAAGATCGGTTATTCTTAGTTGTTCGAATCGTATGCTGTGTCGTGGGACCGTAAAATTGCCCCGACGAGAGGAAAGGCATGTCGCAGTCGTTTGCCGAAGCTTTGAACTGGGTGCCCGTGTCGGCGACGTTATCGGCGACGCTCGGTAGGGCGCACGAGTACGCGCGTGCGCAGTCATATCGCACTGTAACGCTAGAACATTTGCTGTTGGCGTTGGCAGAAGATCCCGATGCCGGTCAAGTCATGCAAGCGTCAGGCATCGACGTGACCCGTATGGTGGGTGATGTGTCGCAGCATCTCGGCCACAGCGAGGATCGCATCGCGAGCGGCGAGCCCATAGATCCGGCAGCCGATGAGGCGCTGATCCGCATTCTCGATTACGCTGCTGCCGCTGCTCGGCAGAGCCGCCGGCGCGAAATCAATGGTGCAATCGTTCTCGCAGCTCTTGTCGGCGAGGGGCATAGCGTTGCCGCGAGCCTGCTGCAGGCGCATGGACTAACGTTCGAGGGGGCGATCAAAGCGCTGCAGCGGTCGCAGCCAACTCAGGCCCAGCCGACGCACGCACAGCCGTCGCACGCCCAGCCGACGCACGGGCAGTCGGCTCAGTCGTCGCTGCAGCCACCGCGACAGCAGTTGCCGTCATCGGCTGCGCAATCGCAGCCAGCTTCGCATGCACCCCAGCAGCAGGTGCCGACAGCGCCTCAGCAGCCATCTGCGGCGATCGGGCCTCAGCCGGGCACTAATACTGTGCCAGCCCAAACCAACGAGCAAATACTCGCCAACGTCCGCCGACGCATTGACGCGACGCGGAAGCAGCCGAAGCCAAATCCTAATCCCAATCCGGCAATGCCTGCACGAGAGCCCTATCCGGCCCCGCCGGGCTCGGCGCCGCAGCTTGCCCCGGTGCGGGCCGAACCGACGCCACTGCGGGCGGCTGCGCCACCTGCCTCGAGCGAACCAGAAGCAACGGTTCCGGTCGTCGGCATAGCGGCGCCGGAACCTGATCAGCAGCCGCTCCAAGCGAACATTTCCAAGACGAATAGTGAATATACCGGCCTATACCCCGAACCTGCGATCGTAACGGTACCGCCTCAATCTTCAGAGATGTCGCCGCCGGAATCCGAAATCGACGAGGCGGAAGTCAAAGTGCTTGAGCAGATGGGCTGGCAGCAACCGGCCACCGAGTTACCGACGGTTCCCTTGAGAGAGCCGATGCACCGTCCGCCGCCGCTGCCGCCGGCACCGGCGGCCACGCGAGCTTTATCGGAAGCACCGCCGAGCCCGCTGCGGCCACGCCAACATGGACTTCCGGTCGCGCCCCCCTCGTCCGTTGCATGGCCAGATCCGGTTGGGCCGCAAGCGAACGCCTTGCCACCAGCTCGCGCCCATTCGTCGACATCGCCTGCGCAGCCGATCGATCCTTATGCTTACGACGGCGGGATTGCAGGTCAGCCATTTCCTGAAACCGATTGGACACCGCCACCGCCACCAACAGGAATCCCGGTGCCTGTTCAGCGCACGAAAGTGCCGAAGGCTCAGCCGAAGCGAACGCCGTCCCCGGCCGAGCCGACGCAACTAACGGAAAATATACCGCGCTTGATGCAGGTCGGCCGAGCCGAGACGATCGAAGTAAGGATTTCCAAGTCGCAATTGCAGGCGGTCGCCGACGGCATGCCGGGAGCGCCGAAGTCCTACTTGCATGAACTGATCGTCACCAAGGCCATGTCGGTGCGCTTGCGAGCGCCCAATGGTGGCTTTGCGATAGATACCGGTTCGCCTGAAACGCAGTGGCTGGACAACAACTCTGGCGTGACAGGCGACGATTTCGCAAGCTGGCGCTGGAACGTAACGCCATCTCGGCGTGGGGCTGGGCGTTTTCAACTTATCGTATCGACACGAACGATCGCGTCGGATGGCCTGACCGCCGACACGGCGCTGCCCGACCAAGTATTCGATGTTGCCGTCAAGCCAAACTACACGCAGATCGCGTTACGGGCGGCGGGATGGGTTGGACTGATGGTCCTTGGCGCCGTGCTTTCCAAAGTCGGGCAAAACGGGCTTGAGACCGTAGCCACCCTTTGGCGGGGTTTCGAGTGATTCCGTCGAGCCAATGAAAAGGCTCCTATCCCATAAGCGAGACTGGCGGCCAAGCGCCGCCGGCGCGAGCACCGAGCCGCAAAAGAGCAGACCTGTTTCGGGTCAGATCTTCTGTAAGAATTCGAGTTCGCTATTGCTCGATGCACATTTGAGCGACGGTCGCCCGCAGTAATTCGATGCCGGCACCGTGCTCCGATGAGGTGGCGATCAGCTGCGGGAATGCGGCCGGCTCGGATTTCAGTGCCTCAAGCGTGGCAACGGACACTTTCTCCAGTTCGTGCGCTTTGATTTTGTCGGCTTTGGTGAGCACGACTTGAAATGACACGGCAGCTTCATTCAGAAGCTCCATGATTTGCTTGTCGACGGCTTTGACGCCGTGGCGCGCGTCGACCAGTAGAAATACGCGCTTCAGCGTGACCCGACCGCGCAAGTACGCTTTAACGAGGCCGGTCCACTTCTTGACCTTGTCCTTGGGTGCCTTGGCGAAACCGTAGCCGGGCATGTCGACCAGGTACAACAGTCGACCCGGCCCCTGATCGGGCGGCCGGAAATAGTTTAGCTCCTGCGTACGTCCAGGCGTATTCGAAGTTCGGGCCAGAGACCCCTGTCCTACCAAAGCGTTGATCAGGCTGGATTTGCCGACGTTCGAGCGGCCGGCAAATGCGATTTCGGGCCGGTCGCTAGGCGGCAGAAATTCAAGCTCGGGTACACCGCGAACGAAAATCCAGTTGCCTGCGAATAAACGCTCGCCCTCGGCCAACCATGCGGGATCGAGCGTTTCTTGCTCCACCTCAGGACTTCGGCGTTTCTGTAGACTTGAGATCGCTTGCCGATTTCGCCACCGGGGTCGCCGGTGACGAAACCGGTTTGGGTCCCGAGCCGCCGAACAACTTTGAAAGGCCCATATTCTCCAACAGCGGCACATCCACCCCTTGGCGTTTCATGATGAGCGACTGCTGTAAGATCGACAGCAGGTTGTTCCACGCCCAATAGATAACCAAGCCAGCCGGGAACGAGCCGAGCATGAACGTGAACATCACCGGCATCCAGTTGAACACCATCTGCTGGACCGGATCCGGTTGCTTCGGATTGAGCTGCATCTGTACCCACATCGTGACGCCCATGATGAGAGGCCAAACGCCGATGTGAAGGAAATCCGGCACGGCAAATGGAAGCAATCCGAACAGGTTGAAAAGTGACGTCGGATCGGGTGCGGACAGATCCTTGATCCAACCAAAGAATGGCGCGTGGCGCATGTCGATGGTGACGAACAGGACTTTGTAGAGAGCAAAGAAAACGGGCACCTGCAACAGCACGGGCAAGCAGCCGGCCATCGGGTTTATCTTTTCTTTCTGGTAGAGCCCCATCAGCTCTTTCTGCATGCCGACTTTATCGTCCTTGAAGCGCTCGCGCAGTTTCTCCATTTCGGGCTGAAGCTTTTT
>JANLXZ010000459.1:0-4680 GCA_031365375.1 Hyphomicrobiaceae bacterium
CCATGGTGCCGGAGAGGGAGTGAAGGATGCCAATCTTGATGGTATCCTGGGCATGTACTGGCGCCGAAGCAAAAAGCGCCCCTGCAGCGGCTGTGGCCGCCGCGAATTTACGAAACGAGAGCATGTCTTCCCCTTGGTACAGTTTTAACCAAGCGTTAACTAGCAATCATTGTGCCAACCAAGCGAAGATATGTAACTATCTGAAAGATATAAATAAATTTCAATTTTAGCCGGGTGATGAAAATTTCATCGCCGACGGCCGCTTAAAAAACGCGCATTATCAAATTTACTGACTATTCATTGGGCAATTGGGTGTTGCCAGGTGTCGCGGCCTCACATAAGGCAATCGCCGGTCAAATGTCCGACTTCTCCCCAAGTTTACCTTCCAGCCTTTTCATGCTGTCGTGAAATTTCTTCACCATGCGCTCCATGTAAGAAAGCGCCTTATCGACGTCTTGCTCGCTCGGCAGCTTCAACGCCCCGCCGGGCCGCTCGGCATGCCTTTCGGGTTCTTTCGGCTTCTCTCCGTTGAGACCAAGCAAGTCTTCCATGCGCTTGACTTCGGCACGCAACTCGCGATTCTCATTTTCGAGTTTGCGGGTCAGTACTTCGTGCGACGGAGTGGCATCGACCATTGGTGTGCACGACCATGCCGCCGGCGCGGCGGGTTCTTCCGATTGTGGTTTGCAAATCGACATGGCGCCCGATTCCGTGTCGAGGCGGGCAAAGCCTCCGTCGACAGGGTTCATAACGTACCGGCCAGATTTCTCCTGGGCGATCGATGACGATGCCACTGCGACGTAAACTCCTAGGGCGGCTGTAATGGTGGCCGCAACGCTGAGTTTGGCAACATGCTGCATTGGGTTCATAGCCTCGACCTACCTGTGCTTTGCCCGGAGCATTGGGCTGCATAAACTCATATAGGGGGCTTTACGGCTGACTTGAATAGGCGCGCCAATAGCGACGAAAGTGATTCGGTGTTCAAATTTTCGATTTTTTTTCGCGCAACTCGTTGCGCAACGCCCCTGATTTCGGGGCTTAACCGATCGTTTACTGGCGCTTGCCACCGTCTTCCTATCAGGGTCCCCCCTCGTGCCGCGTTCGGCGTGACCCCCAGCAACTGCAGCCTGACATCAGTTGTCCGGGCGAGATGGGGAATTTCGATGACCAAGACCGCCGCAGAATATGAACTCGAACAATCAGCCAAGCAAATGGCCGGGCGGCCCCAGGAATTCGTTTGCGCGGGTGAAGACCTGAAGGACATCTTACAGGCGCTGACGCAACAAGTCGCAAGTGCGGATCAACGCAATTCAAACGCGTTGGACTATATGCGGGAGCGTCTCGAATTGCTCGGGCGGGACGCCGGCAATGCGCGTCAGCAGTCTAGCGCTGAGCAAGGTTTGGCCTTCTCTCGGATCGAAGATGGTGCCCAGCATCTGGCCGATAGAATTGCTACAGTGAGTTGGGAACGCGAACTGAAGCGCCCGGATTTGGGCTCTGCCGGCTTTAGCGCGTCGGCTGCATCAGGCTTGGTCGAACCGGCAACACCACAGCACAAGAATGCAGCGGCGATTGCAATCGAGGAGATGTTGAAGTCGCCTCCGGCTCCGTTTGCGAGCAACGATGCACCGGTCCACGCCAGTGGTCCAGCCCATGATCTTGCGAACTTCGAGGGCCATTCGAAGTCGGTCGCTGGCGATGCCAATGATCCATGGGACGTTGCTTCTGCCGATGCCTTGGCCCGTCTTTACGAAAGCGGCGAAGCAGATCTGACCATGCATCCGCGCACTGCCGACGCCAGTACCATAAACGCTGAAACGGCGACCGCCTTCGCACCAACAGCGGCAGATCCGACGGTCCCCGTCGATGAAGAGCTGGCCCAAGACGCTTCTGCCGCCGAACCCACCCATCACGCCGATCGAACGTGGCTTGACGGCCGCTTTGCCGAAATTGCCGCGCGCATCGAGCAATCGCTTGCGGAGGGCGGGCCAGATCACGCATTCGAGGCGTTCGACAACCGGTTAACGCAACTAGAGGCACGCTTCGGTAGCGCCCTAGAGACTGTTGCGACCCGAACCGACGTCGAAGGGCTGCGCATCATTGAAGCTCACATCAACGAACTGACGGCGCAATTCGAGCAGGCCAACGTTCAGCTCGGCCGGCTCGATCAAGTCGAACTTCAACTCGGTGACCTATTGCAGCAGGTGTCCGACGAGCGCTTAGGGGATCTCTTTGCTCATCACGCCAGCGTGGGCGCCAATGGATCGAGCGAACACGATATCGAAGCGGTTGCCATGGCCGTCGCGGATCGCGTCGCGAGCCGTCTGCCACAACAACTGGAGGCGATGCCGGCCGGGGGAACGGCGGAGGCCGTCGCCGATCTTCAGCGAGTGATTGAAGGTTTCGCTGCCGGTCAACGCGATAACGAAGAACACACATCGAGCATGCTGGATACCATGCAGCAAGCAATGATCCGCATGCTGGACCGCATGGATGCAATTGAAAATTCGGCGCCCGCGTATCCAGCCCAGCAAGCCTCGTTTGCACCCGCTCCGCAGATGGCGGCGGCCCCGCAACATCGCCCTGAGCCGGCATTCTCCGAACCGACGGGTCAGAGCACGCATTCGGATGCATCGCTCGAAGCGGCAATGCCGGTCGAGATACCAGTGCCGGTCGAGATACCAGTGCCGGTCCTCAATACCGGAGCTGCGAAGGAAGATTTCCGGGCCGCAGCCGTCGCCGATGCGCGCCGCGCCGCGCGCAAAGTCGCGTTGCAGACCGACGCCGACGGGACATTAGGGCCAATCGATAGCGGCCGCGTCCGGCGCGGTGCACCGCCGGTTAGGACGTCCACGCCGGAAATTGCCCCAGGCGCAAAAAGCAGCATTGACAAGGCCGGCTCCACCAGCGCTGGCGGAGCTGCTGCGGCTCGGTCGCGCGTGCCGTTGATGGTGGCTGGTGTCGCGCTGGTCGCAGCGGTCGGATTGCTGGCAACGTCGGTTGGTCTTAAACGCGGCCTGCCGTTCATGGGAGGTGTTAGTTCATTACGGCAGAGCCCGATGACCGTCGATAACGGGTCCAGCGATGCCACCGAGTTAAGTGCCGCTGGTTCCGAAACGCCTACGCCACCAATGACGCCGAGCGCGAATGGGCAGCGCCCCGCGCAGGCAGTAGCGCCACAGTCCTGAACACCGGCGTCGCGTTCCCGGCCTGAAGCTGCGATCGAATATCTCAGCGATCCACGGGATGCAGAAACCGAAGCGGCGATGGCACAGCAGGAGGCGTCAGTCCGCACGCCTGCAGCCGCGACCTCGACACTGCCGGGGATGACCATGACCCAGGCGCGCGCGGTGCCCAATGATTCTGATTTGGCTCGCATGCGCCAGCAGCGCAACCTGACCAGTCTCGCGAGCCAACTCGCCGCGGTTCAGGCGAATGCACCCGCCGTTCCGGTGTCGTTGATGCCCAACGCGAACGGATCGGCTGAACCAGGCTCGGCGATCACGAATGACGGCGCCAAGACTTCCGAAATGCCACCTGCCTTTATCGGACCGATCTCACTGCGTACCGCTGCCTCGAAAGGTGATCCATCGGCCGAGTTTGAGGTTGCAGCGCGGTTCGCGGAAGGCCGTGGCATCGCCCAGGACTTCAAGCAGGCGATGATCTGGTATCAGCGTTCGGCACAACGTGGATTTGCGCCGGCTCAATATCGCCTCGGCACTCTTTATGAGCGTGGCATCGGCACCAAGGCAGACGGTGCTCGCGCGAAGATCTGGTACGGCCGTGCCGCCGAGCAAGGACACGTAAAGGCGATGCATAACCTTGCAGTGCTGAATTCCGGTCGCGACCAATCGGCCGATTACGCAACGGCCGTTACATGGTTCACGGCGGCCTCCGAGCGCGGCTTGACCGACAGCCAGTACAACTTGGGAGTTCTGCACGAAAGTGGGCTGGGTCTGCCGCGCGATTTCAAGCAGGCGTATTATTGGCTCGCGCTTGCTGCCCGTAATGGCGACAAGGAAGCAGCCCGCCGCCGCGACCAGGTCCGCATGAAGCTCGAAGAGGCCGACGTTACTGCGACTGATAAGACCGTTGCCGCGTGGCAGGCCAAGCCGTCGGACAGCGCGATCAACGATGCCCGTGTTGCCGGTGAAGGTTGGAAGGCACGCCAGTCCGTCGGTCGTTGAGCGACCGGGCATGTCTAAGGCAATTTGCACTGGCATTTTCGCGGCCGATGTAGGACCTTTCCCCCGCAGACCGAAATTAAGCGGGTCGTGCCCGAGCACGGCTCACGGGGGATGAAATGAAAGATCAGATTGTTCGAGCGCTGGATAAACTTTATCTGTTCTGCATCGTCGTATCCGCGATCGCCCTCGTGATCATGACATTGATCATCCCGTATGGCGTGTTCACCCGCTACGTTCTGAACAGCGCGTCGGCTTGGCCGGAGCCGTTGTCGGTTCTGATGATGATCGTCTTCAGCTTTTTCGGTGGCGCAGCCTGCTACCGGGCAAACGCGCATATCTCGGTGATGTTACTGTCGGACGCATTACCAGCGCGGCTGCGACCGAAGCTTGCACTGCTCGCCGAAATCTCAATGGCGGTGACGGCAGCATTCATGGTCTTTTGGGGCTGGGGATTGGCGATCACGCTTTGGCACCAAGTGGTCGCGGAGTTTCC
>JANLXZ010000465.1:0-5225 GCA_031365375.1 Hyphomicrobiaceae bacterium
GCATGTCCTTGGTCACGTCGTCGAACAGGCAGCCGCCCATATAGAAGCCGTTCTCGTAACCCTGCATCTTGAAGCCACGGCCATCGACGCGCAGCTTGGCGCCTTCCTTGATGCCGACCTCGACGTAGTTTTTCACGCGCGCCAAGGCTTCCTTGGTAACCAGCGGCCCGAAGTCGGCGGCAGCGTCGGTCGAGGGGCCGATCTTCAGGCTCTCGACGCGCGGGATCAACTTGTCCATCAAGCGATCGGCCGTTGCCTTACCGACAGGTACCGCCACCGACACCGCCATACAGCGCTCGCCGGCCGCGCCATAGCCAGCGCCGATCAGCGCGTCAACCGCCTGATCCAGATCAGCGTCTGGCATGATGATCATGTGGTTTTTGGCGCCGCCAAAGCACTGCACGCGTTTGCCGTTAGCGCAGCCGCGGCTGTAGATGTACTCGGCGATCGGCGTCGAGCCGACGAAACCGATCGCCATCACATCGCGATCATCGAGGATGGCGTCTACGCTTTCCTTGTCGCCGTTGACGACATTGAGAATGCCGGCCGGGAGCCCGGCCTCGAGCAGCAGCTCGGCAAGGCGCAACGGCACACCCGGATCGCGCTCCGATGGCTTGAGGATGAAAGCGTTGCCGCACGCGAGCGCCGGGCCGAACTTCCACATCGGAATCATCGCTGGAAAGTTGAACGGCGTGATGCCAGCGACCACCCCCAGTGGCTGGCGCATGGAATAAATGTCGATGCCAGGACCGGCGCCGTCGGTATACTCGCCCTTGAGCATATGTGCCGCGCCGAGGCACACTTCCATCACCTCGATACCGCGCTGGATATCGCCCTTGGCGTCCGGAACGGTTTTACCGTGCTCGCGGGCGAGAGTGAGCGCCAATTCGTCGTTGTGCTTCGCAACGAGATCGATGAACTTCATCAGCACGCGGGCGCGACGCTGCGGATTGGTCGCCGCCCAGGCAGGTTGAGCGGCCTTGGCGTTCTGCACGGCCGCCGCCAGCTCGGCTTTCGATGCGAGCGGCACGCGCCCGGCGACTTCGCCAGTCATCGGCCAGAATACGTCGGCGAAACGTCCCGATGTGCCCTTGACCTTTTTGCCGCCGATGAAGTGGTGCAGTTCCGTTGCCATGACGATCCGTCCCGATGCTTGGATTAATGCTACTATAGCGGGCTTACTACGTGAGCCCTGAGGAATCCAGCGGCAGTGGTCCGCTTATCAGGATTGTAACGCCGATGGGCATGCGGGCCATCGGCTGCACTTATTCAGCTCAGTTACCATCGTACTTCAGGCTAACTTGCATAACTGCAGTGCAGCCATGTACACACTCAAAGAAGACGGGCGAAAACCCGATCAAGACTGAAACCGGAGGAACCTTGAGTGAGCGAGATGCCTGCGTCCCGGCACATTGAACCCGCGCATGATACGGTTCCACAGCTTCTTTTGCGCAACGCCGTGATTTTCGGCGGCCGCCCGGCCATGCGCGAGAAAGATCTCGGCATCTGGCAGACCTGGACCTGGACCCAGGCACTGGAAGAAATACGCGCCCTTTCAATCGGGCTTTATGTGTTGGGTTTAAAAAGGGGCGAGACGGTCGCGATCATTGGCGACAACCGTCCGCGGCTCTATTGGGCATTCACCGCCGCGCAAGCGCTGGGCGCGATCCCGGTACCAGTCTACCAGGACTCGGTCGCCGATGAGATGGCATATGTATTGACCCACGCCGAAACCGCATTCGCTATCGTAGAAAATCAAGAGCAGGTCGACAAAGTCCAATCGATTGCCGACCGGGTGCCGACCCTACGTCACATGGTCTACTGCAACCCGCGCGGCCTGAAGGGATACGACCAGACGCAATTGCAGTCGTATACCGATATTCAAGCCATCGGCCGCGATGAGCTACGAAAAAAACCGGAACTCGCGGCTTGGTGGGAAGCCGAAATCGCCCTCGGCAAAGCTAGCGATACCAGCGTGATGCTTTACACCTCCGGCACCACCGGCCGGCCCAAGGGCGTGATGCTGAGCCACGAGAACGTGGTGGTTTCGGGTCAAAACGCCAACCTGTTCGATCACTACACCGCCGACGACACGATGGTCGCCTATCTACCCATGGCATGGGTCGGCGATCACATATTCTCTTACGGCCAGGCCTTCGCTGGCGGCATCTGCGTTGCCTGCCCGGAAAGCCCCGAAACGGCGATCGAAGACCGACGCGAGATCGGGCCCTCATCGTTCTTCGCGCCGCCGCGTGTGTTCGAGAACATGCTCACTCAAATAATGGTGCGCATGGAAGATGCCGGACCGGCCAAGAAAGCTATTTTCAAGTATTTCTTGGAAGTCGCAAAGCGCTCCGGGGATAAGCTTCTCAATGGCGACTCGATCCCGGCTAAAGATCGGCTGCTTTACTGGATTGGCGACAAACTCGTTTATGCGCCGTTACGCAATCGCATGGGCATGAGCAATCTGCGTGTCGCCTACACCGCCGGCGAGGCAATCGGACCAGAACTATTCTCATTCTTTCGCTCTCTCGGGATCAATCTCAAGCAGCTTTATGGCCAGACAGAAGCGAGCGTGTTCGTCACCCTGCAGCCCGATGGCGAGGTGCATCCGGAAACGGTGGGCAGGCCCGGCCCCGGGGTCGAAATCAAGATCGACGATAAAGGCGAGGTGCTTTTCAAGAGCCCCGGCGTATTCCAAAAATACTACAAGAACGACGAGGCCACCGCCGAAACCAAGACTGCGGATGGCTGGGTGCGAACCGGTGATGCGGGCTTCATGGATTCTCGCGGGCACCTGTGCATCATCGATCGTGCCAAAGATGTTGGCCGATTGAAAAGTGGCGAACTATTCTCCCCCAAATATCTTGAGAACCGAATCAAATTTTATCCCGAGATCAAGGAGGCGGTCGCCTTCGGAAACGACCGCGACTATGTGACGATGTTCATCAACATCGACCTCGTCTCGGTCGGCAGCTGGGCCGAGCGCAACAACGTCATCTACGCGAGCTATCAAGAATTGGCAGCGCACCCAGAAGTCTACGCGATGATCGAGCGCCGGGTCGATGAGCTGAATGCGGCACTCTCCAAAGAGCCGCGTGTCGCTAGTTCGCAGATCAAACGCTTTCTCGTGCTGCACAAGGAACTTGAAGCCGACGACGGCGAACTTACACGCACGCAGAAAGTACGGCGCCCCTTCATAGCAGATCGCTACGCACCCTTTATCACAGCGCTATATGATGGATCGGGACGTGCGAGCATCCGCACCGAAGTCACTTTTGAGGACGGCCGCAAAGGCATAATCGAAGGCGACGTGCGGATCGTCGATATGAAGCTGCACGCCGTCGCAGCCCAGACCCCCGTCAGGGAGGCCGCCGAATGAAGGCCGACGTGGATCAATCGAAAAACACTTCACCAGCCAAGGGCGACATTATCCTGGCAGTGAAAGACGTATCACTCTCGTTTGGCGGTGTGAAAGCCATCCGTGGCGTTTCGTTCGACATCAAGCGTGGCGAAATCCGCGCGATCATCGGCCCGAACGGCGCTGGCAAAACGTCAATGTTAAACGTCATCAACGGCTTCTATCACCCGCAGGTCGGCACCATCACTTACAAGGGTGAACAGCGCCAGCAGATGCGCCCGTATATTGCGGCCAGCCAAGGCATCGCACGGACGTTCCAAAACGTCGCATTATTCAAGGGCATGACCACGCTCGACAACATCATGACCGGCCGCACCTTGAAAATGCACAAGGGGATCGGCTGGCAGATGCTTCGCATGGGCCCGGCGCTCGACGAGGAAGTTCGCCATCGCGAAGTGGTCGAGAAAATTATCGACTTCCTGGAAATCAACGCAATCCGCAAGACGCCAGTCGGCAAGTTGCCTTACGGACTGCAAAAGCGAGTTGAACTCGGGCGCGCGCTTGCGATGGAGCCTGAGTTATTGTTGCTCGATGAACCGATGGCCGGCATGAACCTCGAAGAGAAGCAGGACATGAGCCGCTTCATCATCGACATCAACCGGCAGATGGGCACCACAATGGCGCTGATCGAGCACGACATGGGCGTGGTGATGGATCTATCGGATCGGGTCGTCGTGCTCGATTACGGCCAGAAGATCGCCGACGGCACGCCCGACGTGGTGCAAGCAGATCAGAAAGTCATCGACGCCTATCTCGGCGTAGCACACTAAGTGAACCCGATTTGATACCCCGATATTGGAGTGCTGCAGCGTGGTAGGTTTAGGTAATTTCATCGAGGTCTTGAGCGGAGGTCTACTGGCGGGCGTACTCTATTCGCTCGTCGCCCTCGGCTTCGTGCTGATCTACAAAGCTTCAGGCGTGTTCAATTTCGCGCAAGGCGCGATGGTGCTGCTAGCTGGCTTGGCCCTCGTGCGTTCGCTCGATTTCTTCGTCGCTCGCGGCTTACCATTTGCCGCCGCCGTATTGCTTGCATTGATCTTCGCCGGTCTGGTGATGGCGGCAACCGCGTGGCTGATCCAACGCTTCGTGCTCGGACCGCTGATCAATCAGGATGGCCTGACACTGTTCATGTCGACGATCGGCGCCACCTTCATCATTGAGGGTGCGGCGCAGTTGATATTCGGCTCCGATGTCTATCCTCTCAAACTTTATCCGACCGACGCCTGGTTCGCGCTCGAGAGCGTGTTCCAGGGCGGTATATTGGTCAATAAACTCGACGTATGGGGCGGATTGATCGCCGGCGCCCTCGTCGTGGTGCTGGCGGTGTTCTTCCAGCGTACGAAAACCGGACGCGCACTTCGCGCCGTCGCAGATGATCATGCCGCAGCCCAATCGGTCGGCATTCCGATCGGCTGGATCTGGTTCGTGGTGTGGCTCGTCGCCGGTCTCGTCGCCCTGGTCGCTGCAACGGTTTGGGGCACCAAGCTCGGCGTACAGTTCTCGATTACCTTCCTCGCCCTGAAGGCGCTGCCGGTTCTGATTGTCGGCGGCTTTACCTCGGTGCCTGGCGCGATCATCGGCTGACTTATCGTCGGCTCTGGCGAGAAGCTCGCGGAAGCCTATCTCGGACCAATGATGGGGGGCGGTATCGAATACTGGTTCGCCTACGTTTTGGCACTCGCTGTGTTGCTGGTCCGCCCGCAAGGGCTGTTCGGCGAACGCATCATCGAGCGGATCTGAAAAGCTGAAGGGAGTGGGGAATTGGGAATAGGGAGTAGCAAATGCAGTATCTCGAGATGAATGT
>JANLXZ010000415.1:0-6836 GCA_031365375.1 Hyphomicrobiaceae bacterium
GCACAATCGTTCCGCCGCGGCAATGTCGATCGGATCTCGACCGATTAGGCAGGGTGCGAACGTTGATAAAATCGTGGCGGCATTTGCATGCGAAGGGCCTTCGCCCAAGCCGGTGATACCATCATCGGTTTCGATCTCGACGATGGTTTTCGAGAACCCGGCGAGGGAGCCGTACGACCACAAATATGAAGCTTCCAGCGGAATGTTGACCGGGGTCGCCCGGATCGCGGTGATTTTCATGACGAAGCCGTGGCGTTAATGGAGAGCGTGGGCGGAATATTAACCCGAGATTGCGCGACCTGTCAGTCAGTCTAAGACGATTTTCTGTCCTTGCCCCACATAGGGTGCGTCTTGCGCACCTGCTCGACGGCGAGCGTGAGCTTTGGGTGCGGCGCGGCTTTGCGGACAGTGTGGGGCCGCGTGCACTTGGCGGTCAGCCGCTTCTGCCAGCGATAAAGGATGGCGCGCGCCTGCCCGACGGCTTTGGCAGCGGCTAGGAGATGGCGTAGCGGAGTGCCAATCCTCCATCGTCGCGAGCTAGGTGGAGCATTGGAATTCCCGCCAGGGCCCGCAAACAGAGAGGTTGTGGAGATATGCAACTTCCAGACCCGGCACCCGCCGCCGAGCTACAACTGGCAGCAAATGGCTAGGTGTTCTGACCACGCGCCCAACGAAGCGCGCGCAGGATCTACCCTTCGGCGAAGATCAGGAAACCGTCTTGGTTGTCGAGGACGAGGCCGGATGATTTTCATCGCCTCCGGCGCCGGTTTGCGTCCGAGCCTAACCGGCATCCAGGCCTACACCTCGGCGAAGCACGCGCTGGTGGGACTGACCAAGCAATTGAGCCAGGATTTCGGCCGTTTCGGCATCACCAGCAATGCGATCGCCCTCGGATTTGTACGCTCGAATCCGACAACCGAAACCCAGTGGGAGAGTTACGGTACCCGGGGTCAGCAGCGCCTGGTGGAGAGCATTCACACCCGCCGTACCGGTGAGGCGATCGACATCGCCAACGCAGCGCTGTTCCTGGCCAGCGCGCAAGCCTCCTGGATATCAGGTCAAATACTGTCCGTTGACGGCGGCCGCTCTTAATGATGCAGAACGCGACCGCCTGTTGCGAAACTTGTCAATCATCCCGGAATGATGATGATGCTGCTGATGATGATGATAGCAGGGGTGTCGTACCGGTTGGATGGTAGCTGCTGATGCGGGCCGCTTTGCCTCAGGAGGAACAAACCGTTCTCAGAGTCGAGGACTTGCGGGTCCAATTCAAGGTCGCCGAAGGGACGTTGCGGGCAGTCGACGGCGTCTCCTTTACTTTGCAACACGGCAAGACGCTCGGTGTAGTCGGTGAGTCTGGCAGCGGCAAGACAGTCTCCGCGCTCTCGATTTTGCGCCTGCTTGAAACACCGCCCGCCGAGATAAAATCTGGCCGGATGCTGTTTGGTGGCCGTGACATCTTGAAACTTTCGGGTCCGGAAATTAGTGAAGTGCGTGGCCGTGAGATCGCGATGATCTTCCAGGAGCCGATGACGTCGCTCAATCCGGTCAAGCGCGTCGGCGTTCAAGTTTCCGAGCCGCTGGTCCGCCACCTTGGATTATCGCCACGTGAGGCTCGAGCCCGCTCCATCCAGCTGTTCGAGTTGGTCGGCATCCAAGCGCCTGCCGAAACCATCGACCGCTATCCGCATGAACTATCCGGCGGCATGCGTCAGCGGGTGATGATCGCGATGGCAATCGCCTGCGAACCCAAGGTGCTGATCGCCGACGAGCCTACCACGGCGCTCGACGTCACCATCCAGGCGCAGATCCTCGATTTGATCGTCGGACTGCAGGAAAAATTCGGCACCGCGATTCTATTGATCACACACGATCTGGCAGTCATCGCGGAGACAGCGCATCGAGTTGCTGTGATGTACGCCGGTCGCATCGTCGAACTCGCCGACGTGAAGACGATCTTCGAAGCGCCGCGGCACCCGTACACGCAAGGCCTGTTGCGTTCGATCCCGCAGATCGTGCGCAATCGTCCGGCAACACTGAACGAGATCCCTGGCATGGTCCCGAACTTAGCGCGATTGGGTGGCGGATGCTCGTTTGCCGGCCGCTGCGAGCGTGTGGTCGACCGCTGCAGACTGGAGGCACCTCCATTGGAGGTAATCCGCCCCGGCCATGACGTCGCCTGCTGGAGAGCGAACGATGTCTGAGTTGGCTGCAACAACTTCGCTCATCAGCATACGTGGGCTGAAGACCTATTTCCCCATCCGCAAAGGTATTCTATCGCGCGTGGTCGATAAGGTACATGCGGTCGACGGGGTCGACCTCGATGTCCGGCGTGGCGAGGTACTCGGTGTCGTCGGCGAGTCTGGATGCGGTAAGACGACGTTGGCCCGCACCATGCTCAAACTCGTTGAACCGACCGCCGGCGAGATCCAATTCAACGGCACCGACATCACTCATCTCAGCCGCCGCGAGATGGCCCCGCTCCGGCGCCAGATGCAGATCATCTTTCAAGACCCGTTTTCCTCACTCAATCCACGTTTGACCGTTGGCGATATCCTGGCAACCCCATTCGAGATCCATGGGCTTGCAGAGGGCCAAGACATGCGCGACCGAGTCGAGCGGCTGCTCATGCTGGTCGGTCTGCGGCCGGAGGCAGCTAGGCGTTACCCGCATGAATTCTCCGGCGGCCAGCGTCAACGGATCGGCATCGCCCGCGCCCTCGCCCTCGATCCGCAATTGGTGGTGGGTGACGAACCAGTATCCGCCCTAGACGTCTCGATCCAGGCGCAGATCATCAACCTGTTGAAGCGGCTTCAGGCGGAGTTGGGACTGACCTACGTGTTGATCTCGCACAACCTCAGTGTCGTCAGCCACATCGCCGATCGGGTGGCGGTAATGTATCTCGGCCGAGTGGTGGAGATTGCATCGCGCGATGAGCTCTATTTCTCGGCCCTGCACCCTTATACCGAAGCGCTGTTGTCGGCTGCTCCCTCCTCGGTGCCCGGCCGGAAACGCGATCGCATCATTCTGAAGGGTGACATCCCCTCGCCGATCAATCCGCCGTCGGGCTGCCGCTTTCATCCGCGCTGTCCGAAAGTGATGGCACGATGCAAGACCGATGATCCGGCGTTGATTTCGCCAACTGCCGGCAGTTCGCACGCGGTCGCCTGTCACCTGCACAATCCATGAGGGGCGCATGCTGAAATTCATTCTCCGGCGCGTGTTGCAGTCGATCCCGTTGGTAATTGGGGTGTCGATCATCGCGTTCGGGCTGATGCATCTGGCTCCGGGTGGGCCACTTGCCGTCTACACGCTCAATCCGACAATCCAGGCGCAGGACATTGAACGCATAAAGGTGGCGCTTGGTCTCGATCAGCCGTTCCATATTCAATATCTGAGATGGGCCGCCGGCATGTTCAGCGGCACTTGGGGCAATACGTTTTTCGGCGGGCGCCCCGTTCTGGACGTGATCCTAGAGCGGGTGCCGGCAACGTTGATCCTGATGGGTTCGGCGCTCTCGATTGCGATTCTGCTCGGCACCGCCATAGGAATGCTGGGAGCGGTGAAGCGCTATTCGTTGTTCGACTATTTGGCCACCACGGGAGCACTATTCGCCCTGTCGTTTCCGACGTTCTGGTTCGGTTTAATGGCGATCTACGTGTTCGCCGTCAGGCTGCGTTGGCTGCCGTCAGGCGGCATGTACGATCTCGGTAACGAAGGCGACCCGATCGATCTGCTGATCCACTTGGTCTTGCCCACACTCGTCCTCGCGCTCGTGCTGGTCGCGACCTGGAGCCGTTATGCGCGCTCAAGCTTCCTCGAGGTCATTCACCAGGACTATATCCGTACCGCCCGCGCAAAAGGCCTCGTCGAGCGCGACGTATTGATGAAACACGCGTTTCCGAATGCGTTGGTGCCGCTGATTGCGCTGTTCGGCCTTCAGCTGCCAACGCTGTTCTCCGGCGCACTCGTCACCGAGACGATCTTCGGCTGGCCCGGCATGGGGCGGCTATTCGTCGACAGCCTGACGATGAAGGAATACCCTGTCTTGATGGGCATGATGATGTTCACCGCACTATTCGTTATTGTCGGGAATTTGTTGGCCGACATCGGCGTCGCGCTCGCCGATCCGCGCGTCCGGCTGGAGTAGAGGGATGAGCGAAGCAGCGGTTCAGGGAAAACCAGTCGCGACGGGTTCGGAAACCGTCCTGGCTGAGCACGAGAGCTACGCCCGTATGGTGTGGCGGCGTTTTCTGCATCATCGTCTGGCGGTAGTCGGCGGTATATTCGTATTGGTTCTGTGTTTGAGTGCCGCGCTGGCTGGCATCATCGCTCCGCACGACCCGACTAATCTCGATACCTCGAAACGTTTCATCGCGCCGTTCCTCTCCTGGAACCATCCTCTCGGCACCGACGACCTCGGCCGCGATACATTTTCGCGGTTGCTGTTCGGCGGACAGGTGTCATTGGCGGTCGGCATCGTGGCGATGATCACGACGGTGTTGACGGGAACGGTCGTCGGCATCGTTGCCGGCTATCGGGGCGGATTAATCGATACCCTGCTAATGCGCTTCGTCGACACCATGCTGTGTTTTCCGCAGGTGTTCCTGTTGCTTGTGGTTGCAGCGTTCGTCACGCCATCGCTGCTATCGATTTCGCTGATTATCGGGTTGACGTCATGGATGGAAGTAGCGCGCATCGTGCGGGCCGAGATCATGCGATTGAAAGAACAGGACTTCATTCAGGCGGCACACGCACTGGGCGCAAGCGCGACGCGCATCATGGTGCGGGAACTCGCTCCGAACATCATGGCACCGGTATTGGTGGCCGCGACTCTGAAGGTCGCGACGGCCGTGTTGATGGAAAGCTACATCTCGTTTCTCGGCTACGGCGTGCAGCCACCGCTTGCGTCCTGGGGCAACATGTTGACCAATGCTCAAGGTTATTTCGACACGGTGCCGTGGCTGGCGGTTTTACCCGGCGTGATGATCACGCTGACCGTAGTGAGCTTCAACTTCCTGGGTGACGGATTGCGCGATGCACTCGATCCGCGCCTGAAGATGGATCAATAGTTAGCCCATGGTGGGCTGTGAATAACGGTGGAGGAGTTGGCGATGACAAAGACAACCAAGTCTAATGTTTCCCGGCGCACGGTGATGAAAGGGGCAGGTGCTGCGGCAGCTGCCGTCGCGACCTACCCGATTTCGGCCACCGCACAGAACAAGGACCGCATCATCATCGGCATGACGCAGGAGCCGGTGCAGTTCAACCCGCTGCTGTACGCCAACACCGGCACCGAAAACGTGCCCGAAGCCTGCATGTTCGACGCGCTATGGGACGTCAACGAAAAGGGTGAGTTCGCGCCCAATCTCGCGGCCGAAATCCCGACCCAGGCGAACGGTGGGATCTCCGCTGATGGCACCGTCATCAAAGTGAAAATGAAGCGTGACGTGAAGTGGAGCGATGGCCAGCCGCTCACTGCCAAAGACGTCGCGTTCACCTACCAGACGGTCATCAATCCCAACGTGCCGGTGCGCTCGCGCTCGGGCTTCGATCTGATCAAGAATTTTAAAGTCGTCGACGATCAGAATCTGGAGATGGAGCTGTCGAAGCCTTACGTGCCATTCATGTGGGCGTGGCAGAACATGCACATCGTCCCTCAACATCTGTTGAAGGACGAGAAGGATCTCAAGACCTCCGCCTGGAACCAGACACCGATCGGCTCCGGCCCGTTCCTACTCAAGTCGCGCGTCGCTGGTAGCAACATGATCTACGAGCGCAATCCGAACTATCATCGTGGACCGGCGAAAGTGCGCCAGTTCATCCATAAGTTCGTGCCCGATCAGCTCGTGCTTTTCGGCCAAGGCAAGACCGGCGAGGTCGATTTCCTGGCGACGCAAGGCGTGCCGAACGATCGTTGGAAGGAAGCGCGCGAGATCAAGGACCGGGTGTTCTGGGCCAACCCGATGCCGTTCGTGCAGTTCGTCTACTTCAATTGCGGCAAGCCGCAATTTGCCGACCCGAAGGTTCGCAAGGCGCTCTATATCGCGCTCGAAATGAAGAAGTCGCTCGACGATGTCTACTATGGCACCTGGGAGCGGACGTTCTCATATCTGCATCCCTCGCACTGGGCCTACAATGCCAATCTCAAGGAAGAAACCGGCAATCCCGAGTTGGCCGCGAAAATGCTCGACGAGGCTGGATGGCGGGTTGGCAGCGATGGCATTCGCGAGAAGGACGGCGTGAAGATGAAGTTCACGTGCTCGACTACGGCCGGTAATCCGACGCGGCAGAACACCCAGCAATTGTTCCAACAGAACTGGAAGAGGATCGGCGTCGACATGGAAATCAAAAACATGCCGGCATCCGTCGTGTGGGGCGAGTACACAATCAAGTCGCAGTTCGACTCACTGCTGGTCGCCTGGGAACCAACTGTCGGCATGGATCCCGACTACACCGCGCGCTGTCACTCGAAGTACATTCCGGCGAAGGCGGGCAATGGCTCCAACTACGTTCAGTACGAAAATGCGGAGATGGACAAGCTGCTCGACCTTGGTGTTACACAGACCAACATCGAGGAACGCAAGGCGACCTACGCCAAAATCCAGGAGATCCTGTTGCGTGATGTGCCGTTCGCACCGCAAGGCGCAGTGCAGCAAGGCTTCATGCGGAATGCCGGAATGACCGGCATCAAAATGAACCAGTACGTCGTCGATAACACCTGGAACGTCCAGGATTGGGGCTGGGCGTAATCAATTTCTGGCGCCCAGTTGATGTTTTCAAGAAGCCATTTTTGCGATCGCGGGGGATACATCGGCGGTTCTGTTTTGCCGATG
>JANLXZ010000455.1:0-3418 GCA_031365375.1 Hyphomicrobiaceae bacterium
AGGAAATCCGCGAGCGGCTGTCGTTCCTGCTCGACGTCGGCCTCACCTACCTCACCCTCGCGCGCGCCTCAGGCACGCTGAGCGGCGGCGAGAGCCAGCGCATCCGGCTCGCGTCGCAGATCGGCTCGGGCCTCACCGGCGTGCTGTACGTGCTCGACGAACCGTCGATCGGCCTGCACCAGCGCGACAATGCGCGGCTGCTCGATACGCTGAAGCGGTTGCGCGACCTCGGCAACACCGTGATCGTCGTCGAGCACGACGAGGACGCGATCCTGCTCGCGGATTATGTCGTCGATGTCGGCCCCGGCGCCGGCGTCCATGGCGGCAACATCATCGCGCAGGGCACGCCCGCGCAGGTGATGAAAAACCCTGCGTCGCTGACCGGCAAATACCTCACCGGCGAGATGTCGGTCGCGATCCCGGAACGTCGCCCGCCGAACCATCGCCGCACCATCAAGGTCATCAACGCGCGCGGCAACAACCTGAAAAACGTTTCGGCGGAGATCCCGCTTGGGCTGTTCACCTGCGTCACCGGCGTGTCCGGCGGCGGCAAATCCACGCTGCTGCTCGACACCGTCTACAAGGCGATCGCCCGCAAGCTGAACAACGCCAGCGAAGGTGCCGCCCCGCACGACCGCATCGAGGGGCTAGAGCATATCGACAAGATCATCGAGATCGACCAGTCGCCGATCGGCCGCACGCCGCGCTCCAACCCCGCGACCTACACCGGCGCATTCACGCCGATCCGCGAATGGTTCGCCGGCCTGCCGGAATCCAAGGCGCGCGGCTACGAGCCGGGCCGTTTCAGCTTCAACGTCAAAGGCGGCCGCTGCGAAGCCTGCCAGGGCGACGGCGTCATCAAGATCGAGATGCACTTCCTGCCCGACGTCTACGTCACCTGCGACAACTGCAAGGGCAAACGCTACAACCGCGAAACCCTCGAAGTGCTGTTCAAGGGCAAGTCGATCGCCGACGTCCTCGACATGACGGTCGAGGAAGCCGCGGACTTCTTCAAGGCGGTGCCGCGCGTGCGCGAGACCTTCAAGACGCTGCACCGCGTCGGGCTCGATTACATCCATGTCGGCCAACAGGCGACGACGCTCTCCGGCGGCGAGGCGCAGCGCGTCAAGCTCGCCAAGGAATTGTCCAAGCGCGCCACCGGCCGCACGCTCTACATTCTGGACGAGCCGACCACCGGCCTGCACTTTCACGACGTCGCCAAGCTGCTCGAAGTGCTGCACGAGCTGGTGACGCAGGGAAACACGGTCGTCGTGATCGAGCACAATCTCGAAGTCATCAAGACGGCGGATTGGGTGATCGACCTCGGCCCCGAAGGCGGCGACGGCGGCGGCGAGATCGTCGCCTGGGGCCCGCCCGAAGACATCGTCAAAGCCCCGCGCAGCTATACGGGGAAGTTTCTCGGACCCGTGCTGGCGAAAGCCGGCGGCGCGTCGCGGCGACGCGCGAAGAGTGCGTCCGGCGAGGCGGCGGAGTAAGGTCGTGAGCGAGACTTTCCGGCGGATTCAGTCCCTCATGCTCGCCGGCGGCTTTTCAGGATGAAGTCACGCCACCGGAAACGGTCATCCCCGTCGAGCGCGCTCTTGCGCGCGGGAACGGGGATCCAGTACGCTTATACGCTCATGTGCTTCCACTGACGTTACGGAATACTGGGCCCCCGCCTTCGCGGGGGTGACGGCACCAAGTGCTGCAACGTTTGGAGGCGAACATGACACGCCATCGAAGATCGACCAAACTGATCCACGAAGGCGGCTATGCCGCCGAAGTGGAAATCGAACTCGAATACAGCGACGAAAGTTGGTCTCCCACCATGTCGGGAGCAGACGCGCTTAAGCTCGAAACGGTTATTCTTGCATTGCGTCATGGCGATACTGTCGAGGCCTCGAAGTACGGCAAGGTGTTCGCACTAAAGCCGGTCGCAGCAGAGTAACGGCTTGGCGAGAACGCCTGCCCTCCGGGCTTGACCCAAGGGTCGCCTGGGGCCCGCCCGAGAACATCGTCAAAGCTCCGCATAGCTATACGGGCAAGTTTCTCGGACCCGTGCTGGCGAAAGCTGGCAGATCGGCGCATTGCGGCATAGGCTACCAGCGGCGAGATAACGAAGTGATAGCCAAATTAGTTTCCACAACACGCTATCCGAATTTGTATAAATGCTGCATCATAAGTTGTTTTATTGCTTTGATCCTAACACGACGCTTAATAGGAGCAGGTCTTGCTTCAGGAAATTAGAATTGCAAACGAAGCCAGCTACCATAGTAGTGGAGAGACGCTCAATAACTTGAAAGCAATAAATTTTCTCTTCGGAATGAACGGCGTCGGCAAGACGACAATTTCGCGAGTGATAGACGATCCCGTCTCGCATCCTTTCTGCGGCCTAACGTGGCAAAAAAGCCGCCGCCTTCCATGCCTTGTCTACAACAAAGATTTCGTAGAACGGAGCTATACGCCGCAGCTTGCCGGAATCTTCACCTTGGGAGAATCCGCAAATGAGACTCTTGATAAAATCGAAGAAACAAAAGCCAAGGTCAGTGAATTTGAGCACAGTGTTGTTCAACTAACCAGCACACTGGGGCTTGACGATGCTTCCGGAAAACGAGGCGAATTGAGCTCATTGCGCGCCAGCTTTGAAGTGGGCTGCTGGAAAATAAAGACGACGCACGACGCGCACTTTAAGAACGCGTTCGCAGGTGTCCGAAACTCGCAGAACAGATTTTGTGACAAGTTTCTTTTTGAATTAGAATCAAACACGGCTGAGCTCATCGAAATTGATGAACTTAAGCGGAAGGCCGCGACGCTTTTTGAAGAAGGGCTCGTAGCACACAGCGCCGTTCGCACTATTGATTTCACAGATCTTCAAAATGCCAAACAAACGCCCATTCTTGCGAAAAAGGTTGTTGGTAAAGAAGATGTCGATGTCGCTGCCCTCATACGGCGGCTTGGTAACAGCGACTGGGTGAGACAGGGGCTGCCCTACTTGGACCAAGGCTCCCAATGTCCGTTTTGCCAGCAAGAGGTCGAATCTGAGTTATCCAAGCGGCTCAACGACTATTTTGATGAAACGTATGTCAGCGATCTAGCCTCAATTACCGCAACGCTCTTAAGGTATAAGGCGCTTGCAGCAGAGACCATTAATATTCTCGATGAGATAATCGCATCAGAAAACCGGCATATCGATAGGGAGCTTCTGCGGGCGGATGCCGATAGGCTCACAGCGCGGCTCGCTGTGAATCTGCAACTGTTAGAAGCCAAAGCACGAGAGCCCAGCACCCCGGTCACGCTTGTACCTCTTGATGAGATCGTGCAGCCCATCTTGACAAAAATCGCTGCGGCAAACGCTTCGATCACTACGCATAATAATTTGGTCGAAAATATCACTTCCGAACGCGGCAAGCTTGTCGCC
>JANLXZ010000461.1:0-30006 GCA_031365375.1 Hyphomicrobiaceae bacterium
CCATCGGACCATTGGGTGGCTCGTAGCGCGTCGACAATACGCCAGCGGTGGACGATGCCGCGCAGCACTTTGCCGAAATTGCCAGGATCCTTGGCCCGGAAGTGGATGTCATCCTGCTCGAAACGCAAGCCAGCCTCACGCACTGCGAGGGCGCTTTGAAAGGCGCCAACGCTGGCGGTAAACCCGTGTGGCTTTCCATCACCGTCGACGATCAGGATGGTACCAAGCTGCGCTCCGGCGAGGCGGTCGGCGGCTTGGTGCCACTGATCGCTGCGTACAAACCGCAAGCCGTTCTCGCCAATTGCTCTGTTCCTGAAGCGATGGCGGCGGCTCTCGGCGAATTGAAAAAGCTAGGCCCGCCGTTCGGAGCCTATGCCAATGGCTTCACCCATATCGCCGGCGACTTTTTGAAAGACGCGCCGACGGTCAAGGAGCTTACCCACCGGCACGACCTGACGCCGGAAAAGTACGCCGACTTCGCCATGGGCTGGGTGGAGCAAGGCGCGACCATCATCGGCGGCTGCTGCGAGGTCGGCCCCGCCCACATCCGCCAACTCGCCGACAGCCCCGCGCGGCGGGGCATGAGATTGTGTGAGTGGTTTTAACGAGAAGGCGCGGCAGGAACTCGCTCCGAAAATCATAGATCACCTGCCTGCTCTTGTAGGTCGACCAGAGCCCTTGCGAGAGCCGACAACTTTACCCGTGCAGGGGCACTACTCGAAGCAGCGGTCCGGATTTCTGTAGGTCGGCTAGAGCCCTTGCGAGAGCCGACACCTTCACTCGTGCCGTTTTGCCCAAGCCGGCACCTCTGGCATCGCATCCGACCCCCAATTCGGCTCGTACACGCCACGCTCCACCCACTGCTGAAATGAAGAATGCGGCCAATCGCGGGGCGCATTCACAAACCCATGTTGAACCGGATTGAGGTGGATGTAATCGAGATGTGTCGAGAAATCGCGCTCGTCGCGAACCGAGTGCTCCCAAAATCGGTTCTGCCAAACGGGCTGCGAAGCGCCCTCGCGCGCTATTCCTGTTTGCTGAAGATTCTTAACGTAGGCGCGCGTGAAGGCCTCTTTGATCAATTGCCAACGCTTTGAAAAATCGGCATCGCCTTTCGGAAGCGTCCATAGCGCGTGCAAGTGATCCGGGAGTATGACCTGGGCATCAATCTCGAAAGGATGGCGGGTCTGAATTTTGGCTATTGCTTCGTGAAGTAACACAATAGCGCGCTCGTTTTCAAAGACGGGTTTGCGTTGATGCGTTACAACCGTGAAGAAATAGCTGCCACCTTCAACAAGCACTCGCCGATAACGCATTCCAAGCCTCAAGTTGTCGGATCTCGCAAAAGCTCTATCCGACCTACAAGTAGGAGCGCACGTTAATCTGCAGCATCTCCCCAACCCTCCCAATTGACACAACCGCCCCTGCCACGCGACAACGCGGGCTGCATTTAGCTCACCGTTCCGAGGCACGTCCCATGTCCAACGCCGATCTGCAAAAGACCATCGAGGACGCCTGGGAGGCGCGCGATACCGTCAACACCCAGACCAAGGGCGCGGTGCGCGATGCGGTGACGACCGCGCTCGACATGCTCGACAGCGGCAAGGCGCGCGTCGCCGAGAAGGTCAACGGCTCGGCTAAGGGTGAGTGGACCGTCCACCAATGGTTGAAGAAGGCGGTGCTGCTGTCGTTCCGACTCGCCGATAACGGGCCGTTCGTCACCTCGCTCGATACCGGCCATCAGGTGTTCGGCTACGACAAGGTGCCGTTGAAATTCGCTGACTGGAACGCCGCCAAGTTTAAGGCCGCCGGCTTCCGCGCTGTGCCAGGCGCAGTCGTGCGCCATTCGGCCTACATCGCGCCGAACGTCGTGCTGATGCCGTCATTCGTCAACCTCGGCGCCTACGTCGATAGCGGCACGATGGTCGATACCTGGGCGACAGTCGGCTCCTGCGCGCAAATCGGCAAGAACGTGCATCTGTCCGGCGGCGTCGGCATCGGCGGCGTGCTGGAACCGTTGCAGGCCAACCCGACGATCATCGAGGACAACTGCTTCATCGGCGCGCGTTCGGAAGTGGTCGAGGGCGTGATCATCGGTGAAGGCTCGGTGCTGTCGATGGGGGTGTTCATTTCGGCCTCGACCAAGATCGTCGATCGCGCGACCGGCGAGATCCACATCGGCCGCGTGCCGCCGTACTCGGTTGTGGTGTCGGGCAATCTGCCGGGCAAGAATTTGCCGGGCGAAAACTGGGGGCCGTCGCTATACTGCGCCGTGATCGTCAAAACGGTCGATGCGCAAACACGTTCGAAAACCGGTATTAACGAGCTGCTGCGGGATTAAGCAAAGGCAACGCCGCGCATGTACCGCACGCTTGATGCAGCAAAGATCGTCCAGTCGCTCGATCAGCTGACGCGGCGTATCACCGAGCGGTTTCCGGGCGCGGGGTTGGCACTGGTGTCGACTGAGCTTTCAGGCATCGCAACGACCACCAGTGCGCGTGCCACGGAGATCGCCAAGCCCGCGATCTTTCGCCGTGCATTGGTGATCATGGTGTTCGTCGCCGGGCTGGCGTTGTTGGGCTACGTTGCATTTCTCATCTTGTCGAACACCAAGGCGTCGGACGATCTGTTTGGCACCATCCAGGGCATCGATGCGGCCTTCAACATCGTGGTGCTGACGGGCGCAACACTGTTCTTCATGTTCAGTCTGGAGGAGCGGGGTAAGCGCAGGCGGGCGCTGAGGGCGCTGCATGAGCTGCGCTCGATCGTGCATGTGATCGACATGCACCAGCTCACCAAGGATCCAAGCTCGGCTGCCAGTGTCAGCCAAGCGACGCCATCATCGCCGAAGCGCACGCTGACGCCGTTCGAGTTGACGCGCTACCTCGATTATTGTTCGGAGTTGTTGTCGCTGACGGCGAAGGTTGCCGTGCTGTATACCCAGAGCTTTCCCGATCCGGTCGTTACCGAAACGGTCAACGATATCGAGCGGACGGCGGCGAGCCTCAGTCAGAAGATCTGGCAAAAGATCATGATCATCGAGGCCGATGGCCGGCACGCCGAGATGATGGCGCTGCTCGCCAAAAGCTCGATCGTCAAGTCGATGGCGCCGGGGCCGGCTGGGGCATAACGATCATCTGGTCAGCGCCGGTCGCCAGCCGGCTTCTTGGGCTTCAGTCTCGGAGCAAAACCAGCGCTTGCCCTTGGGCGCGCCACGGGCGTCTTCGTCCATGCGGACCTTCTCGTACCAGGGGCTCCAGGGCATGTGGTAGATGCGGCCGGCGTTAGTTACGTTACCCTTGATCGAGCAGCCATTCGGTGTTTGCACTTCGGCCGTTGCCCAGGCGCGCGCGCGATAGTCCCATGCAGGTGTCGAGTCGCCCTGCCAGATGCCGGCGCGAGCGGCCTTGGCCTCCGCCTCCTGCGGCATGTAGGTTTTCGAGTAACGCACGAACGCCCAAGCATAACCGGTGCGGACCATTTCAGCGTTAAGATTGGTGTTGCCGGCAAAGCACCGGCCGAGGGTCCGGCGATACTTATCGAGACCCATATCCTCGCAGATGACAGGCTGTTTGTTGATCAATTTGATCAGCTGCTGGGTCGCACCTTCGCCGCATCGCCACTGGCCGGACGTTCGCATGCCACACGCTTGGGTTGTCTCGGGGGCATCTATGCCTTCAAAGCGAACGCGGACGTCTCCCAGGGCGATGGAATCACCGTCGATTACCCGCAGCTCCCCTCTGATTACGGGAAAATTACTTGCCTTCGTGCCCTCGCCAACAAACGTAATTAACGGAGCGACAAGCAGTCCCGCAAGAGCCAGGCCCGCAAGTTGACGCGCTACCAAGCGCTTAACTGGTTCACGCATAGGTTGAAAATGGCTGATTCGATTGGCGGGAGCGAGACCGAATTGCGACGCTTTCCACCGCTTTCGTGACCGAGTCGTGTCGAGCGTTGTAGCTGCGCACCAGTCACGCGTTGCTATTAGGCCACCAGTGCCGTGATGTCACGAACCCACCATTAGGGTTCGGGCGTTTGGCGTAAGTCGCGCTCGGCAAAATGGATGATGAATCCAGTTCGACCGAGCTGCCGCAAGACGTCGGCGCGCTTGGCGGCATCGCTCAGATATTCAACCACGAAGACCGGGCGTCCTTCGGCCTTCATGCGGTTCAGTTCGACCAGCGAGCCTTTGACGCTGGCCGGATCGTTAGCATCACCACTGCCAACAGCACCATAGAACAGGTCTTCCTTGGCCACGGCGTCGAGGCTGCGCCTGTAGTCCGCGGACTGCAGAAGCTCCTCGCCGTTTTGCGCAACGACCAAGAAATTCGGGCGGCGGCGCTTGGCGTACGACGAGATTTTGCCGACGAATGCGATCATCTCGGCTTGCGAACCGGGGTTTTCTGTTTTCCATTCGTCGAACGCATCCACGCGGTCGAGGTACACGCCGTCGAAGCCGGCTTCGACAATGCGATCGAGGTACGGGCGTCTCGATGGTTGGGCCAATTCGAGCAGCCGGTCCAACAGCGAGACGGAGGGGCGCACGATGATTTTCTGCCAGCCGGATTGCCAGAAGCGGACATTGTAGTTGCCCTTCCACTCCGGGTTCTCATGACCGAGCCACGCGGGACGCCCCATTAGTCCCCGTTCGGGCCAATAGTAGCGGTAGCTTTCAGCTTCGCCGATCGAAAGGTAGGCAAGTACGATGCGTTTCGACCCGTCCGCTCGCGTGCGCAGGCGCTCGATCTCCTCGGTCTTCAGCACGCGCGCCTCTGAGCCATCGCGCGAATAGTCGACGACCAGAAGATCAGTGCCATCCGCGATCGATAGAAGTCCCAGATTTTGTAACTGGTAGCCCCACGATCGCACGGTGTTGATCGCCGGGCCCTCGCGTGGCTCCATCGTCGCCCGCTCGACCGGCAGCTGCCCTGCCGCAATCAGTGACAACGCTGTGAGCGCCACCACCAGCCAGAGCGTCAGGACGCGTGTTCGCTTGTATTTCATCGCGTGCTATATAGGACCGGAATGCGGCGATACCTACGTTGGGTTCTGCGGCTAAGCGACTCAAACGAATATGGATGTCTATCACATGAGCGAACCGGGCAAAGTTGTGACACCGGACGTCGAGACCGATACTCTTCGCGCCGCGCGCGCATGGTTGTTGCGCGACGGTCACGTGGCATTGGCGACGGTCGTCGATACGTGGGGCTCGGCTCCGGTGCCGGTCGGTGGGCAGATGGCAATCGCGGCCGACGGTGCGTTCCAGGGGTCGGTCTCGGGCGGTTGCATCGAGGGCGAAATCATTACCGAAGCGGGCGACGTGCTCGCGGCAAGGACACCGAGCACGATGGCGTTCGGCGTGGCCGACGAGACTGCATGGAGCGTGGGCCTGCCATGCGGCGGCAAGGTCCGCGTTTTCATCGAACGGCTCGACAAGGATAGCGGCGGTCTCGAATTCCTCGACGATGCAATCGATGCAACGAGCGCTCGCACCGGGCTGATCGTTCGACGGCGTTTGGCCGACGGTGAACGCCAAGTGTTCGAGCGCGGCAAGCAGGACGCGCCAGCCGAGATCGCTACCCGCTTTCGAACGGGTAAGAGCGCGATCGAGGTGATTGCGGATCAAGAATACTTCGTGCAAGCATTGGTGCCGCCCGCGCGCGTTCTCATCATCGGTGCGACCCATATCGCGCAGCTCGCGACCCAAATCGCCAAGCTCGTCGGCTACGAAGTTCTGATCGTCGACCCACGCACGGCGTTCGCGTCGACTGACCGCTTTCCAGATGTGACCGTCCATGCCGAGTGGCCGCAAGATGTGATCCCGCGCCTTGGTCTTGATCCCTACACCGCGGTTGTGGTGTTGGCGCACGTCGCGCACATCGATGATGAGGCGCTCAAGCTCGCGTTGCGCTCGGACTGCTTGTATATCGGTGCGCTTGGCAGCTCGCGCAATCACGCAAAGCGTACGGAGCGGCTGACGGAGGCAGGCTTCAGTGCGGCCGAGATCGCACGCATCAAATGCCCGATCGGTTTAGACATCGGTGCGCAAACACCGGCCGAGATCGCAGTCTCTGTCATGGCAGAAGTGATCGGCGCGGTGCGTGGCCCTAAGCCGAAGAAATCCGCTTGAGGACGCGGCTATGACCCAGGCTCCCGTCATCGCCGCAATCGTGCTTGCTGCCGGATCATCGACGAGGTTCGGTGATGACAACAAGCTCTTGGCGCCGATCGATGGGGTGCCACTTGTCGTGCGGGTGATCGAGGCGATCAAGCGTGGTGGGATCAAACAGGTCTACGTCGTCACCGGTCATCAGCACGAACAGATTACAGCCGCGATTGCCGGCCTAGGGTGCTGCTTCGTCCACAACGAGCGCCATCTGACGGGCATGGGGATGTCGGTCGCCTGTGGTGTTTCAGCGCTCGACGATGATGTCGACGGTGCGCTCATCGCGCAAGGCGACATGCCGGCGGTCGATGGGCCGCTCATCGCAACATTGTGCCAGCGTTTTGTCGAAGGCGGCGGTGATCGTATCGTTTATCCCGTGCTGGATGATGGTCGCCAAGGCAACCCGGTGCTTTGGCCGAAGCGATTGTTTACCGAGCTGGCAAAACTCACTGGCGACAAGGGTGCCAAGCCACTGATCGTGTCGGAAGATGATCGGGCAATTCGCATTCACAGTGTTGGGGAGGCGGCCGCCGTCGACATTGACACGCCGGCGGAGCTCGCCGCCTACGAAGCGGCCCGCGACCAGTCCGCTCCGTTTTCAGCGTCCGGATAATACCAAACGCACCGTAGCCGCCAACGATTAAAGTGCGCGGGCGCTTGGTAACACTGCACTGCGACGCGTCGGTCACTCGACCGGATGGCGGGCGAGAAACTCGATCACGTGGCGCGCAAATGCCGCCGGTTCCTCATTGTGCAGCATATGCGATACGCCTGGCATCACGATGAGATCCGAACCTTTTATCTCGTTGCTGATCACCTCTGCGGCAGCTGGCGGTGTCGCCGGATCGAGCGCGCCGACGATCACGCACGTCGGCAGCGTAATCGCCTTCAAGCGGGCCGTCACATCGAGGTGCCGGATTGCCTCGCACCAACCAATGTAGCCATCCGCCGGCGTCGTGACTATCATCGCTTTCAATCGCTCGATGAGCGCCGGCCGCCCGGCCAAGGCTGCCGGCGCGACCCAACGCGCCATTGCGCCGTCGACCACGCTGGCCATGCCGAGCGTCCCTGCATTCGTGATGCGTTCGTCCCACAGCGCTTTGCCCGCGACCGGTGTGTGGCTCGACGTCGAGACGAGACAGAGGGAATGACAGCGGTCAGCGTGGAGCAATCCCAGATATTGGCCGATCATGCCGCCCATCGACAGGCCGAGGAAGTGCGCCTTGGCGACGCCGAGCTTGTCCATCAATTGTACGACATCTTCAGCAAGCGTTTCGAACCGATAGGGGTCCTTCGGTGCCTCCGTCTTTCCGTGCCCGCGCGCATCGAAGCGGATGACGCGGTACTTGTCGTTCAGCGCCGCGGTAAGTTCGTCCCAGCAGCTTAAATTTGTGGCCAGTGGATGATGCAGCACGATGGGCGTTCCGGTCTCCGGTCCGCTGACATCCACATTGAATTGAAGACCGTTCGCCGAAACTTTCATGAGGTAATCCTCGATCCCTTAATGATTTTTGGAAGCGGTGTCCTCGGACTTCGGCATTGAATAATTTTCGGATTTGCCGCCATGCCCGGCTATGCGATCGGATAACGCCAGTAGCACACTGGATACGACGAAAACGACGTGAATGCTGACATACCAAGTGAGTTCGCGGTCGGAAATTGTCTTGAGCGACATGAATTGTTTCAGCAGCTGGATCGCTGATATGGCGACGATCGATGACAGCAGCTTGAGCTTTAAACCAGTGAAATCAATCGTGCCCATCCATTCGGGCCAGTCTCGGTGCTGTGAATGATCAATCTTGGAGACGAAGTTTTCGTAGCCGGAAAATATTACGATCACCAGCAAGGAGCCGGTGAAGGTCAGGTCGACTAGGCTCAAAACACCAAGGATCACCTCTGACTCAGATGCCGTAAACGCGGTGGCCGCGATATGCCACAACTCTTGCAGGAACTTGATGAGCAGAACGATCAACGCTAGTGCCAGGCCGGCGTAGAATGGGGCCAACAGCCAGCGGCTCGCAAACAACGCTTGCTCGAATGCTTTCTCGATCGATCGACGGGGGGTGGCGGGCTCCAATGCAACGCTCCTCGTAAATGCCCGTCGGCTTGGTAACGGCGGCCACGGCCGCAGGCCGTGTTGAATGCACCAGTTAGCGCGTGCGCTGTGCGGTTTTACGCTTCGGGCCTGGCGCAGGTTGGCCATCACGCATCGCCAGTGCCTTAATTTCCGCCTTCCTTCGCAGCTCTTTCCACCTCCGGCAACTCGGCAAGTTCGGATCGCACACTGCTTCTACCACTGTTGCGGCTCCGAGATTTGACCGGCCTGGCGGCTGGCTCTGCGCTGTCCGCTGAAGGCCGTTGGCGTGTTGCTGCTGTAACGAGTCTTCGGGCGGCAGGCGCGGCGGTACTTGGCGCTGCAGCCGGAACCGGCGCGGAAGCAGCGATTGTTGTGCTTCCGGTGATGACGCTGCTAGTTGCGATGCCGCTGCTTGCCGGGGTTGCCGCGGCAGGGGATATAACCGGTCCAATTGGCGCAACGTCGCTTGCCGAAGTGGCGGACGCGACGACTTGCTCAATTGTTGTTGCACAGCTGTGCTCAGCCGATCCCATTCGGACAGCGCGGCGAGGGTTTCGCCGCACACCGCTAAAGGGCCCGGAGCGGCCCCCTCCTCAGGGGCCGAGGCTTGGATGGAATATCGTTTGTCGCAGATGCCGACTTGTGGCGGCAGCTTCGTTTGTTCGAAAGCATCGTAGCCTTCTTTAAGGTTGGTCCAGAAAGGTGCCCACTCACTGCCGGCATGCCGATGCATGTTTGCTGCCGTCATGCGGAAAGGAAACACGTGGACCTGAACGCGGTCCTGGCCGGATTTCAGCGCTCGTTCCGCCAAATCGTAGATCTCGGCAATCACTGTATTCGTCATCGCAAAGCACCCAATCGACGAGCAGCCACCATGAACGAGGATGTACGATCCAGTGCGCTGCATCGACTTGTCGAAGGCGTTTGGAAAACCTAGGTTGAGCGAACGCGGATGGCGGCCAATCAGATGCAACTGCTGCCGGGTGACCTCATAAAATCCCTCGGGCGTTTGTTTGTCACCTTCATGGATTTTCGGACCGATGGTTCCAGACCAATGGCAAATCGGGTAGGTATCGAGCAGCACGAACCGATTGGCCGAGCGCAACCAAATCTCGAGTTCAGACTCGGCCTTGAAGATGCGAATGAAGATGGCGTCGCCCGCTTTCAATCCTTTTGAAGCAAGGCGCTGTTCGAGATTGCCGACGTCGGGCGTACCGGGCAACGGCAGGCTGCCGACGGCGGCTGCGCGTTGGCGCTCGACGCGATCAGACGCGACGTCCTTCAACTCGATGGTAACGGCGGTCGCGGCAATCGCACTGCTCATTAGAGCGAGTACGGCGATTGCCAACCGGGACCAGCATCCGGACTTGGACATTCCCATTCGTGCAGAGCCTCTCAAGTACATTTACACTGGCCTGAAAGGCCGATCGGTCTTGCCGCTGCCAACACATACTAGCAGCTCAATCCGAGCTTGCGCACCGCAAAATTGTCGCTTGTCTGTGGACGCTGTAAAGTTAGCACGGCCAGTGTGGCCGATCAGGTTCGGTGCATCAGGTTTCAACCGCACTTTTCCGTTATTTCGGCGTCGGCATCGCCGGGCCTCGACGCCGCCTTGACGTCGTAGCTGCGACCACAAACCGATATTTCGGGCAGCTGCTGCGTTGCATTGAAAGCATCAAACCCGGCTTTAAGCGTCTGCCAGAAAGGCTGGGAACCATGACCCGCGACCGTCGCCATATTCTCAGTGGTCATGCGGAATGGAAACACGTGAACGTGTATCCGCTTCTGTCCGTTAGTGAGCGCGCCGGTTATTGCCTCCCACAGCTCATCGATGATCGGATTGGTCATTGCAAAACAACCGATCGACGAGCACCCGCCATGTATCATCAGCAACGAACCGGTGCGCGCGTGCGCGCGGTCGAACGCGTTAGGAAAACCGAGGTTGAATGAGCGGTGCCAACGGCTTTGCGGGTTCAGGGCTTTCGCATCGACCGTGTAAAAACCTTCAGGCGCCTGCCGGTCGCCCTCGCGCAACTTTGGCCCCAACCGTCCCGACCAGTTGCAAATCGGGTACGTCGTGAAATGCTGGAAACGATCGCCGCGTTTGATCCACAACTCGAGTTCGAATTCGCGCTTGTAGACACGCAAGAAAATTGGCGATCGGGGTGCCAATCCGGCGGCCTGCAATCGCTCGTTCAAGCGTCCGAGATCTGGGGTTCCAGGAAGGGGTTGGCCCGCCAGGAACTGGGTAAAATTATATGCCCGTTTCCGATCGATCCGCACGTCTTCGGCCTCGATGCCGATCAGATAAACGGAGATACCCAGCCCGCAGAGGATCGCCAGAACAATGAAACCGGTAATTTTGCCACGCCAGCCGCGCCTATTCGAGGCCATCGCGCACCAATCGCGGTCGAGTTTCAAATGCTACTGCGGTGTTGCCCCAAATGACGGGGTGGACGCCTGCTTGCTGCTCTGGCTGAAGCCCAACATTGATGCGAAACCCAAGCCGGCACCTGCCGGTTTGCCGGGCTGCACGGCACTCGCCAAGCCGCGCATTTTTGGGCCCGGCGCGATGATGCGTTCGATGTCGGCCGTTTGTTCTTTGGCGACCGGCTTGAAAACCTCCGGCATATCGCGGTCATAGGCGGGGCACATCTGCTCGGCATCCAGTTTGGCCGGCAGGACGCCTCCGCGCCACTTGGGATTGACGATGTAACGGCGGTCGCAAACGGCAATTGTCGGCGTTTGCCGGGATGTTTCGAAGTAGTCATACCCTTCCTTGAGCGTCGCCCAAAACTTTTGGGCCGGATGGTTGGGGTAGCGGGCAAGATTGGCCGGCGTCATGCGAAACGGAAAGGCGTGGACTTGGAACCCGTCCTGACCGCCGATGAAGGCTTCCCGAGCGAGCGCATAGATCTCTTCGATCAGCGCATCGGTCATGGCGTAACAGCCGGCCGACTTGCACTTGCCGTGCACCATCAAGAAGTCGCCGGAGTGTTTGTTGGCGCGATCGTAGGCGTTCGGGTAGCCCATGTTGAACGCCAAATGGAACTGCGAGTTCGGATTCATTTGATGACGCGCGATCGAGTAAAACCCTTCCGGCGCCTGTTTGTCGCCTTGCGCCACTTTCGGTCCGACGTCGCCCGACCAATTGCAGATCGGGTAGGTCTTGAAGTGGTAGAAGCGGCCATCGTCGCGCTGCTTCCAGACTTCGAGCTCGGATTCTTCCTTGAAAATGCGCACGAACATCGGCGCATTGGTTTTCATCTGCTTCTTGCCGAGCAGCATCTGCGTGTCTTTGGATAATGGACGCAGATGTGGCGGGACGTCGATCTGGCTGCAAGCAACCGCGATGACACCAGCTAAAATCACAAGGCTTATACGAGCCAAGCCCCCAAGGCTTAGACGAATCGCGTTGTTCATTTTACCTTCCAGGCTGATCAAGCTGATACACCGTGCCCCTGGCGCACACCGATCACCTAGCCCCTCAAATGTTAACACCCAGTTAAGGTTAGCGATTCTTAACCCTATTTCGCCATCAGAACAAGGTGCTTTCAAGCACTCTCACAATTCAGATCACTCCCCGATTCGGGCGAATTTCGGGTCGCAGCCTAGACCGTCTGACCGATCGCCATAAAGCGGTCTTGTCGCTGGCGCCGAACTTGCGCCGGCGTCACACCGTCGAACTCGCTCAGTGCCTTCGCAATCGCGATGCCGGTTGCCTTGATGGTGCCGCTGCGGTCGCGATGTGCGCCGCCAAGTGGCTCCGGAATTATGCCGTCGATCACTTTCAAGGCGAGCAAGTCCTGCGCGGTGATTTTCATGTTGGTGGCAGCGTCGATCGCTCTTGCCGAATCCCGCCATAAAATCGTTGCCGCGGCTTCCGGCGAGGCAACGGTGTAGATTGCGTGTTCGAGCATCAGGATGCGGTTGGCCGTTGCAATGGCGACGGCGCCCCCCGATCCACCCTCGCCGATGACGACTGAGATGATCGGCACGCCAAGGCCAAGGCAAACATCGGTCGAGCGGGCGATGGCTTCTGCCTGACCGCGCTCCTCGGCGCCGATTCCGGGATAAGCGCCGGCCGTATCGATCAACGTGATGACCGGCATGTCGAAGCGCTCGGCCAACTCCATCAACCGGATTGATTTGCGGTAGCCCTCGGGTTTCGCCATGCCGAAGTTGTGGCGAATGCGGCTTTCAGTATCCGAACCCTTCTCGTGACCGATGACCATCACCGAGCGATCGTTGAACGTACCCATGCCGCCCATGATGGCGGCGTCTTCGGCGAAGTAGCGATCGCCGGCGAGCGGGGTAAAATTTTCGATCAATTCATTGACGAAATCGAGCGTGTGCGGTCGTTCCGGATGGCGAGCAACCTGGGTTTTCTGCCAGGGCGCGAGCTTGGAATACGTGTCGACCAGCGCCTGATGCGCCTTCTGCTTGAGTTTCGAAATCTCTTCGGCAATAGAAACCGAGTTTTCCGCCGCGTGAAGCGTCTGAAGTTCGGCGACTTTGCTCTCGAGTTCGGCAATCGGCTTTTCGAAGTCGATGTACGTGCGGATCGGTTGTCGATCGGCGGGTATTTGAATTTTCTCGTTCAAAGAGTCACCTGGCTGCAAAGATCCCGGCCGGCTGCTGCCCGGACAAATTTATGTCATTTGAAGAGCATTCGCCATGGTGGGCGGTGCTAAGTCAAGTTTACATCGACCCGGATTGTAAATCGACGCTTCACCGGTAGATTGCCTGAAGTATACTTCAGGAGCGTCGCGCGGGGATATCTTCATGATCAAATCGATAGCGGCGACCCCATTGGCGCGCTATGCGGCCTGGAAACGGATGGGCGATTTCGTATTCCTGTCAGGCATCATCGCAGTCGACCCGATCGCAGGAAAAATCGTGCGCGGGTTCGATGATATACCCAGCGAAGTGCACCAAGCCATTGGCCGATCAGGAGAATTTTCGGTCGACGTCATCCAGGGCCCGATCCTGGCGCAAAGCTGGACCGTGTTCGATAAGATCCGCGCCACGATGGAGGAAGCCGGTGGCTCGATGTCCGACGTCTTTAAACTTGTCCAGTATTTCAAGGACTTACGAGACTACCCGCTGTACAATCAAGTGAGGCGGCAGTTTTTTCCGACCGATCCGCCAGTTTCAACCGTGGTGGAGGTCAGCGGCATGTTGCCAACCCCGGATATTCTCGTCGAAGTCGAAGCGACGGCTTTCTTGCCGCGCAAGACCTGAAGATCAGGCTAGCCGATCAAGCCGGAATTTTTTTACGTCGCGCAGCAGTTTGATAAATTCGAGCGCTTGGAATTCGGCGGTCGCGCGCCCTTTTTCAGCTGTTCCCTTTGAGGCATCACCGGCCGCCCCCGATGCGTGCAGATCCTGGGCTATCCAGGCGAAGGCATTGAAGCCAGTGGGCCGCAGAACATCGAACTCCTTGGCAATTTGGATTGTGGCCGGCGCAAAATCCGCGGCGAGGTCCATGTGCACGAGTTCCGGCCGGAAGTGCAGCATCAGCGATGTTTCGATGTCGCCGGCGTGAATGCCAACGGCTGTTTCCTGATCGGTAAATAGTCCGGCGGGAATGCCGAGACGGCGCCACGCCGCTGATACAACCAGCATCTGTAGCCGGACCCTCAGCTCGCGCGCGACGATACTCAGAATATCGACATTGCCGCCGTGTGAATTGATAAACACCAGCTTACGCAAGCCGGCACGGTGAACCGCTTCCCCAACCTCGGTCCAGGCGCGGATTGCCGTTTCAGCAGTGAGCGTGACTGTTCCGGGCGACCGCAGATGCTCGTTGGATTTGCCAATCGCCTGGGTTGGCAGCACCAACATCGAGAGCTTATCAGGCAGCCGCTGCAGCACTTCCGTGATCTTGCCGTCGGCTATCATGGTGTCGACGCCAACCGGCTGATGCGGCCCGTGCTGCTCGGTTGCGGCGACCGGCACGACGGCGATCGTCTTTTCTGGGTCAAGGCCGGCAAAATCCGAGGTCGTCAGCTCGTTCCAATAAAGTTTGCGCATAGGGGGTCCTGAAGCCGAGGCATCGCCTTGTTTCACTCTCCCCATTGCATCGCGCGTTGCAACCCTCTTCTATGGGAGCACTCGTGGGCGGGGAAAGCCGATCCGGCATGGAGGAATTGCTTTGCGACGTAAACTAGTCTTGGCGACGATAATGGCAACGCTAAGCGCGCCGGCGATCACAACCGCGTCCGCTTCAGACGGGGCGACCGGATTTGTCTGTACGTTCAGGGCCGGCACCACGCTGTCGTATACCAACTCCAAATTCAGACGCGCTGTGGCGAAGCCCCTCACCTTTGAAATCGCGTCGATCGATCTGGCGGGGCAGAAGGCCGAACTCGTCACAGCGAAAGGCCGGGGCGAAGTGAAGATCGTGCGCGCGCTCAACGCCAATCACTATCTGGAGGTCGTCGCCGAGGGTTTCCTCAACATCACCACCATTTACGATTTGGACGCCAAGGCCAAGGCTCATCCAGCGGTGCACTCACGCCACTTCGGCTTGTTCGGTGAGCCCGTTGTCGCTCAGTATCAGGGCTTCTGCTCATCCAAGTGATCCAAGAAATGGCGACGCAATGTTGAAGAAACTGCTGATTGCCAATCGTGGCGAAATCGCCTGCCGGATCATCCGTACCGCGCAGGACATGGGCATCGCGACGGTGGCGGTTTACTCCGACGCCGACGCAAAAGCGCTGCACGTACGTGACGCTGACGAAGCCGTCTACATCGGACCTTCCCCTGCATTGCAAAGCTATCTCGTCATCGCGAAGATCATCGCCGCGGCCAAGGCGACGGGGGCCGATGCCATCCATCCTGGCTACGGCTTCCTTTCCGAGAACGCCGACTTTGCCGATGCTGTCGCCGAGGCTGGCATCGTCTTTGTCGGGCCGACCGGCGATGCCATGCGCGCGCTCGGTGGCAAGGCTGCGGCCAAGGAGATCGCCATCAAAGCTGGCGTGCCTGTCGTGCCGGGCTATCAAGGTGCCGGGCAGGACTTGAAGATATTGAAGGCCGAAGCCAAACGCATCGGCTATCCGGTGATGATAAAGGCGGTTGCCGGCGGTGGCGGGCGTGGCATGCGCCGTGTCGATGGCGAGACCGACTTCGAAGTCTTGCTCGAAAGTTCGCAACGCGAAGCACAGTCAGCGTTCGGCAATGCAATCATGTTGGTTGAAAAGCTTGTTGTCGCACCACGTCATATCGAGGTGCAGGTCTTCGGCGACAATCACGGCAACGTGGTGCACTTGTTCGAGCGTGACTGCTCGCTGCAACGCCGCAACCAAAAAGTGATCGAGGAAGCACCGGCGCCCGGCATGAGTACCGAGTTGCGCGAGAAGATCTGTGGTGCAGCGGTCCAACTCGCCAAGTCGGTCGGCTATCGCGGCGCGGGAACGGTTGAGTTTCTCGTCGAAGGTGGTCAGCTCACGGGCGATGCGCCATGGTATTTTATCGAGATGAATACGCGGCTGCAAGTCGAGCATCCAGTCACCGAAGAAATAACCGGCCTCGATCTCGTCGAATGGCAGTTGCGAGTGGCGGCTGGTGAGACGCTTCCGCTCAAGCAGTCTGACATTCACATGCACGGTCACGCCATCGAAGGCCGATTGTGTGCCGAAGATCCGGCGCGCAATTTTATGCCGAGCGTGGGGCGGATCGATCTATTCGCGGCAACTGACCACAAGGGCTTGCGCCTTGAAACCGGGATCGAGACCGGAGCCGAGATATCGCCCTATTACGACTCGATGATTGCCAAGTTGATCGGTACCGGGCCGGATCGCGAGACGGCGATCGACACTCTGATCACCGGCCTGGAAGAGCTCGAAGTGCTAGGCCCAAAAACCAACGCTGCATTTTTGACACGACTGCTCGATCATTCAGATGTCGTCGACGCCATTATGGATACGGGTTTCATCGCCCGCGAGATCGAGCGTCTAACAAGCGTCGATGGGCCAGAGCTGAAACGCGGCATCGGTGCCGCCGTCGTGCAATTACTGGCGACGCGTCGGGCGGCACTCACACACGACCACGACGCCGACCCGTGGGCGTCCGCCGATGCCTTCCAGCTTGGACCGGCCCGCCGCCAATCGATCCCGGTGCTTGTTGATGGTGAGCCACGCGCAGCGCAAATCGAATGGGTCGCGCCGGGGGTCGTGATGGTCGAGGGCGATAGTGCACACCGCTTCGACGAAGATTTGTTTTCGACCTACGCTGGCGAGCGCGCTTACGCTTGGGCCGAGAATGTACGCTATGCCGTCGCCTGGCCGAGCTACGATATCGATGCCATTGCCGATGGATCGAGCCTCGATATTATCCGCGCCCCGATCAACGGGCGGCTCGCCAAGATTTTGGTTACCGAAGGGCAAGCGGTAGCGAAAGGCGACAAGATCGCCATCGTCGAAGCAATGAAAATGGAGCACATCCTGCACGCTGCCCGTGACGGCACGATCGCCCGGATCGCCGCCAAGGAGGGCACGCAACTCACGCAAGGCACGCTCATTGCGTCTCTGGCGGAGATTTGAAGCGTGTCGCGTTCCGGCATACCGGCCATCGAATTACCAGTCGGTGCGACGCGTGGCTGGCGCGTGGGCGCCCTGGTCGCGCCGGCCACCGTGTTCGTGGCGATCGGCTTACTGATCCCTGTTGCGATCCTGTTCCGCTACAGCTTGAACGCGTTCGTGCCCGGCAAATTCATGGTCGAGGCGCTGACGCTGGATAGCTATGTGCGCTTCTTCACCGACCCATTTTATCTGAATATCTTGTGGCGCACATTGCGTGTCGCCTTCTCGACCACTTTGATCTGTTTGATCCTGGGATTTCCACTCGCCTACGTTTTGGCGCGCATGCAGTCGCGCTGGAAAAATTTGGTTGTGATGCTGGTCGTGCTGCCGTTGTTCGTCGGCAATGCGGTGCGCGCGGCCGGATGGATGGTAGCGTTCGGCTCGAAAGGATTTATCAACGCCGGCTTGATGGGCGCTGGAGTCATCTCGACCCCGATCGAGATTATGTACACGGAGCTCGCCGTCATCATTGGCATCGCGGCGGTCAATCTGCCTTTCATGGTATTGACGCTCAGCAGCGTGATCGAGGGCATTGATCGTGCGGTCGAGGAAGCGGCGTTCAGCCTCGGCGCCAACCCCTGGGCGATGTTCCAGCGCGTGTTGGTGCCGCTCGCGATGCCAGGCATTCTTGCCGGTACGATCCTGACATTCATCCTGGCGATGAACGCCTACGCGACGCCGGTGTTGCTTGGCGGCCCGAAATTTCAGACCATGGGACCGCTCGTCTACAGCCAGTTTGCGCAGCAGAACAACTGGCCGTTCGGGGCAGCGATATCTTTTATCTTGATGGCCGCAACGCTGATCCTGACCGCGGCCGCGAATATCCTCATTCAACTGAGATATCGGCGCTAGAGCGACAGCAACGCGGCAGCATTGTCCTGCCGCCTGCCGCCGATCAATCGCCGCTGGATCATCGCTTCACTTCGACCTTGAACGTGATCGCCGCTTTTCTCTTCTCGTTGCCAGCGCGCACGATCGCCGATCGGCAACGATAGGACTGGGTGAAGCCGCTTATTTGACAGTTCCGCGTATTCACTTGGAAGTCGAGGTCGCGTTTGTTATCGAGCCGGTTGATGTCGACCGGCTCGTTCTTGCTCACGTCTTTGTCGAGAATCTCGATCTTGACGTCGTGGACCCCCGGCGAGACGGACTTGCGGATGATCCAGTTTGGCCGGATATCGTCTTGATCCTTGATAAAAGCGGTTGTGAATGTTTCGCCCGCAATCGTTACACGGGCCAGCATGTCGGCTTTGCTGAGCGCGTCGAACTTATCGAGCGCCTTGACGTGGGTTATGTTGACGACAATTTCATCCGCCTTGGCCTTCGATGGTACCAAGGCAATGGATGCCAATGGAAGGGCGAATGCGAGAGCCATTGCACGGCTGGGACGACGAAAATCGACAGCAAGATAATTTGACATGTTGCACCCCCAAAATACAGAAACGGCATTTCACTCATGCGTAACGGGTCACTCAAGCGTAACGGGTCACTCATGCGTAACGGGCGACGCCTCGATCCGCATCAGTGGAGACGCGTTTGCACATCCCAGGACGAGCCTACGATTGCCAGGCGGCACGCGAAATTCATTTGCATTCGAGGTGTGTATGATTTCGGTTCGAACGTGGCCGGGGCGCCGCACTTATGCTCAGTAACCGCGCGCTCGATCAACCAGATTTGGCAGCGGCTGTCCGCTTTTTTGTCGCCCGACTTGATCGATGAGATAACGGGCGATCGCGCGCGGGTCGCTTTCGGCCGCGATGTGCGGGGTGAGAACGATACGCGGATGCGCCCACACCGGGCTTGCCGCTGGTAGCGGCTCGGTCGAGAACACGTCGAGCGAAGCCGCATAAAGCGTACCCGCATCGAGGCAGGCAAGAATGTCATCCTCGATTTGCAGCCCGCCGCGACCGGCGTTGATCAGCACCGGGCCCGGCAATAGTTTCGGGCGCCGGAGCTTGGCCAGTAGCTTCGAGGTTATGATGCCGCGCGTGTCGGGGGTGAGTGGCAGCAGTACAACGAGAATATCTGTCGCGGCGAGAAACGCGTCGAGACCTTCCGAGCCGGCAAAACAGACGACGCCTGAGACTTTGCGCTCGGCACGTGTCCAGCCGTTGAGTTTGTAGCCGAGCGATGCAAGCGCTTTGGCGCAAGCCTGCCCCAGCACGCCTAGGCCCATGATGCCGACCGTCAAATCGTGCGCTGCGGGCTCGGGCAGATATTGCCATTTAGCGGCGCGCTGCTGGTCGCGCAGTTCGCTCATGCGGCGGTGATGATAGAGCACGTTGGCTGCGACGAACGACACCATCCGGCCGGTGAGATCCTCGTCGACAAAGCGCACTACCGGAACGTTCGGCAGTGCGGGATCTTTCATCAGATGATCGACGCCAGCGCCAACCGACACGATCAACTCGAGGTTCGGCAGCTTTGCCAATTCGCCAGCCGGCGGGCCCCAGGCGAGTGCATAGCGGATGTCGTTCGGGGAGCCGGTCTCCGGCCATATGCGAAAATCGAACGTAGGGTCGGCGGCTCGAATGCCGTCGGCGAAGCTTTCGCTGCGCGCCGTTCCGATGATAAGTGTGGTCATGACTAGGCGTCCTGCTTAGCTGGCCACCGCCGCACGATGCGCGACTTTGAGGTCAAACGCCGCCGCCAGCAGGGCTTTCGTGTAGTCGGACTTCGGTGTCTCGAAGATCGTCTGCGCGGCACCTTCCTCGACGACTTTGCCGTTACGCAGCACGATGACATAGTTGCACAGCGCGCGCACGACCCTGAGATCATGACTGATGAAGAGGTAGCTCAAGTCGCGCTTGACCTGAAGTCCGCGCAAGAGATCGACGATCTGCGCCTGCACGCTCTTGTCGAGCGCGCTCGTCGGTTCGTCGAGCATGATAAATTTTGGCTCCAGCACCATTGCGCGCGCGACGGCGATACGCTGACGCTGGCCACCGGAGAACTCGTGCGGATACCGGTCCTGGGTTTCCGGGTCGAGGCCGACCTCTTTCAAGGCGTGGCTGACGCGAGCGCGACGTTGCTCGTCGTTGAGCGATTTATCCTGGATCAACAATCCTTCTTCGATGATCTGGCTGACCGAAAGGCGCGGCGACAGCGATCCGAACGGATCCTGGAACACGATCTGCATCTCGCGCCTTAGCGGTCGCATTTTGTTGGTGTCGTAGCCATCGATGCGATTGCCCAGATAAAGGATCGGCCCATTCGAAGAGATCAGCCGCAGGATTGCCAATCCGAGTGTCGTCTTGCCCGATCCGCTTTCGCCGACAACGCCGACGGTTTGACCGGCGCGAAGTTTCAGCGAGACACCATCGACCGCTTTCACATGATCGACGGTCTTGCGCAGAAATCCCTTCCTGATCGGAAACCAGACTTTCAAATCCTGGGTCTCGACAACGATGGGCGCGCTGTCATTGGGAAGCGGCGGGCGCCCCTTGGGTTCGGCGGCAACGAGGTGCTGCGTGTAGGGATGTTTCGGCTTCGTGAAGACCTGCTCGGCGGCTCCCTCTTCTACTATCTCGCCCGACTTCATCACATAAACGCGTTGCGCCATCTTCCGGACGATGCCGAGATCGTGCGTGATCAGCAGCATCGCCATGCCCATCTCGGACTGAAGTTTTTTCAGCAGCTCGAGTATCTGCGCCTGGATGGTCACGTCGAGCGCGGTCGTCGGTTCGTCGGCGATCAGCAGATCAGGCTCATTGGCGAGCGCCATCGCGATCATCACGCGCTGGCGTTGTCCGCCAGACAGCTGATGCGGATAAGCGGCCAGCCGTTTCTCGGGCTCGCGAATGCCAACCTTTTCCAGCAGATCGATCGTCAGCTTGCGGGCGCTCGCACCATCGATGCCACGATGGATTTGCACGATCTCGGATACCTGTTGCTCAATCGTATGTAGCGGATTGAGCGACGTCATCGGCTCTTGAAAGATGATCGAAATCCGCTTGCCGCGGATCGCGCGCATTTCATCTTCGGTGGCGTTGAGCAGATTGCGGCCTTCGAAGTAGATCTCGCCCGTTGGATGCGACGCGGCTGGATAATTCAGCAACCGCAATATCGACAATGCCGAGACGGTCTTGCCAGACCCGGATTCCCCGACCAGCGCCACCGTCTCGCCCGGTGCGATGTTGAATGAGACGTTCCTCACGGCAAGGCTTGTCGTCTGTCCTGCGCGAAACGCGACCGACAGATTGCGCACCTGGACCAGGACTTCGGAAGATGTGGGAGTGGTCATCTACACCTACCGGAAGGTCTTGCGGGGGTCGAGGGCATCGCGCACGGCCTCGCCGATGAAGATCAGAAGACTCAACAGAACGGCGATCGTGAAGAACGCGGTGAGGCCGAGCCAAGGTGCTTGCAGGTTGGCTTTGCCTTGAGCGAGCAGTTCACCCAACGATGCCGAGCCTGGCGGCAGCCCGAGCCCCAGGAAGTCGAGCGCGGTGAGTGCGCCGATCGCACCAGATAATTTGAAGGGCAGGAATGTCAGCGTCGCCACCGTCGCGTTCGGCAGCAGATGCTTGAACATAATTTTGATGTTCGATAGCCCAAGTGCGCGGGCGGCCGTCACGTATTCAAGATTGCGCCCGCGCAAGAATTCGGCGCGCACGACACCGACGAGCGAGACCCAGTTGAACGCCAGTAGAATGAACAGCAGTGTCCAGAATCCCGGGATCAGCATCGAGGAGATGATGATCAGAACATATAGCTCTGGAATCGACGACCAAACCTCCAGCACGCGTTGGAATACGAGGTCGACGCGGCCGCCGAAGTAGCCCTGCGTTGCGCCGGCAAGGACGCCGATCAACGACGACAGGATCGTCAGAATAAGCGCAAACAACACCGAGATGCGGAAGCCGTAGATCACGCGGGCAAGCACATCGCGGCCCTGATCGTCGGTACCGAGCCAATTGCGATTGCCGAATTGGGTGAAGCGCGCGATCTGGTCGGGAGGCGCTTCGCAAAACGCGCCCTTTGCCGCCCACGATGGAGGTGCTGGAAAGCCAAGGCATCGCCCCTCGGAATTCTTGTAGCGCGGGAAGTCCTTGTTGATCGTGCTCGACGAGTAGCGCACCAGCGGCCACAGCATCCAGCCATTCTTCTCGATCTCGCTCAGGATTTCGGGGTCGCGATAGTCGGTGACGGCAAGGAAGCCGCCGAACTTCTGTTCGGGATAATCGACCATCATCGGCATCAACAGCTCGCCTTTATAGCGGGCAAGGATCGGCCGGTCGTTGGCAATCAGCTCAGCGCCGAGGCTCGCGAAGAACATCGCGAGGAATAACCAAAAGCTGATGTAGCCGCGCCTGTTGGACTGGAAGTTCTGCCAGCGCCGCAGGTTGATAGGCGACAGTTGAAAGCGCTCGCGCAGGCGCTCGGCCAGCGTCGGCTGCGGAGGCACGTCGAGTTCGGATGTTTCGGTTCGCGCGTCCACGGCCGTCAGACCTCCCGGCTTTCAAAGTCGATGCGCGGATCGACGAGTGTGTAGAGGAAGTCGGAGATCAGATTCACTACGAGCCCCATCAGCGAGAAAATGTACAGTGTCGCGAACACCACGGGATAATCGCGATTGATCAGGCTCTCGAAGCTGAGCAGGCCCAATCCATCGAGCGAAAAGATCGTTTCGATCAGCAGCGAGCCGGCAAAGAACGAATGGATAAAAGCCGCCGGGAAGCTCGCGATGACGAGCAGCATGGCGTTACGGAAAACGTGGCCGTAAAGCACTTGGTGCTCGCTCAAACCTTTGGCGCGAGCTGTCATCACGTACTGCTTGCGGATCTCGTCGATGAATGAATTTTTGGTGAGGAACGCGTTCGTTGTGAAGGCGCCGAGTGACATCGCGATTAGAGGGAGCACCAGATGCCAGGCGTAGTCCTTGATCTTGCCGAACCAAGATAGTTGCGCCCAGTTGTCGCTCGTCAACCCGCGCGACGGAAACCATTGGAAGAACGATCCGCCGGCAAACACGACCAGCAGAAACACGGCGACGAGAAAGCCCGGCACGGCATAACCGATGACTAGCGCGCCGCTGGTCCACGTGTCGAATTTCTCGCCATCGTGCACGGCCTTGCGGATGCCAAGCGGGATCGAGATCAGGTAGGTGAGCAGCGTTACCCATATGCCGAGCGAGATCGAAACCGGCAGTTTCTCCTTCACAAGTTGGATGACGCTGACATCGCGGAAGTAGCTCTTGCCGAAATCGAAGGTGGCATAGTTCTTCATCAGCAGCCAGAACCGTTCTGGCGCTGGCTTGTCGAGGCCGAACTGCTTCTCCAGTGACTTTATGAATTCCGGATCGAGGCCTTGCGCACCGCGATACTTGGAGCCGGTATTGCCGGCCGACGGTTGTGACGTCTGTTGTTGATTGGATGTGCCGAGGCCGTCGCCTTGACCGCCGCTGATGCGCCCCGTCGCCGAGGTGTCGTTGCCCGACAATTGCGCAATGACGCGCTCGACCGGACCACCCGGCATAAACTGCGTCACCCCGAACGTGATCAGCATAATGCCGATCAACGTCGGGATGATGAGCAGCAATCGTTTGATCAAATAGGCTGCCATGCGGGCAATGGTCCTTCAGAACGTTGGTCTCAGTTAGTCTTCAGTTTGGCGGCTTTGGTGGTGTCGATCCACCAGGTGTCTTCAATGCCTCGGGCGAAACGCGGTTTCACGGCCGGGCGATCGAACTTATCCCAGTAGGCGACATGGTGGACGGCTTTATAATAGTGCGACACCCAGTAGTGGTTAGCGCGCAGCACCCGGTCGAGCGCGCGGGCGGCAAAGTTGAGTTCAGCACGAGATTTCGACGTGATGACCTTATCGATCATTGCATCGACGACCGGGTTCTTGATGCCGGCGAGGTTGCGGCTGCCGCTCATGTCGGCGGTTTCGGACGCGAAGATGCTTTTCAGTTCAGGGCCTGGCGTCAGGCTCATGACAAAGCGCGTGGTGATGATGTCGTAGTCGAACTCCTTCACGCGACGCTCGTACTGCGCGGCATCGATACGGCGCATGGTGGCGTTGATGCCAATGCGTTTGAGGTTCTCGGAGTACGGTCCAACGATACGCTCCGATGTGGGATCGGTGATCAGGAACTCGATGTCGAGCCCTTCACCCCGATCGTTGACGCGACGGCCGTCTTTAACGGTGTAACCCGCGGCGGTGATGAGCGCGTCGGCCTCGCGCAGCAACTTGCGGTCCTTGCCGGATGCGTCGCTGACTGGGGGCACGTACGGCTCGCCGAAAACTTCAGCGGGGAGTTGCGCGCGAAATGGTTCGAGCAAAGCGATCTCTTCCGGTGCCGGTGTTCCGGCAGCCTTCATCTCGGAATTCTCGAAGTAGCTGTGCGTTCGCTTGTAAGCATTGGAAAAGATATTGGCGTTGGTCCACTCGTAGTCGAAAGCGAGGTCCAGAGCGCGGCGCACGCGCACGTCGGCGAATTTGGGCCGTCGCAAGTTTAAGAAAAATCCTTGGGTGCCGGACGGGTTGTCATCGGGCAGGGTCACCTTGAGCATGCGGCCGTCCTTCACGGCCGGGATGTCGTAGGCGGTCAACCAATCGCGTGCGGTGAACTCCTCGCGCAAGTCGTAGGCGCCGGCTTTGAAGCTCTCGAGCGCGGCCGTACGATCGCGATAATATTCGAAGCGGATCTCGTCGAAGTTATTGCGGCCCTTGTTGACCGGTAGATCTTTGGCCCAATAATCGTCGCGGCGTTTGTAACTGACGAAGGTGCCCTGCTTGAACTCGCCGATCTTGTAGGGACCGGAACCGAGGATCGGCTCAAGCGAACTTTCCTCGAAATTGCGCGTAGCAAAGTAAACTTTTGACAGCACCGGCAAGCCTGCGACGAGCAATGGCAGATCGCGCGTTTGGTCGCCCTTGAAGGTATAGCGAACAGTTGCCGGATCGATGGCTTCCGCGTTGGCGATGTCGCGCATGGCGACTCGATACGACGGGTGCCCCTTGGTCTTCAGCGTATCGAACGTGAATACGACATCGGCGGCGGTGATCTGTGTGCCATCTGAGAACTTGGCCTCGGGACGAAGCTTGAATGTGACCGACGATCGGTCGGTTGCGACATCCACGCTCGACGCCACGAGACCATACATCGAATCCGGTTCGTCGGCGGCGCGCGCCATCAGCGAGTCGTAAGTGGCTCCCAACCCCTGCGCCGCATCGCCCTTCAGTATAAAGCCGTTGAAACTGTCGAAGGTGGTGATTGCGGATGTGCCGATCGTCGACAGCCGGCCACCTTTCGGAGCGCTCGGATTAACATACTCGAAGTGCTTGAAGTCGGCCGGGTACTTCAAGTCACCGAAGATCGAAAGCCCGTGACGCGGTTCGGCGTGAACGGAGGTGATGCAGGCCGCGATGAACAGGAATGCGGAGGCCATCCCAACGACAGGTATCATCGCAGGGTTTGTATTAGAGATGCGCCATGAGCCGATCTTCATGTTCACTTCCCCCGGTCCGGTCCAAGTTTAGCGGCGGCATCTTTGTCGAGCCACCAGACCTGTTGGAAAGATGTCGCCTGCGACGGCAATTTCGACGGTCGCCCGAACATGTTCCACGTTGCGACCCAATCGTTAGGATTGTTCCATTGGGGCACTACTATGTAGTTCCAGAGCAGAACGCGATCGAGCGCTTTGGTGGCCGCGACGAGGTCGGCTCGGTCTTTGGCGAATACTAAACGTTCGATGAGCTTATCTACCGCCGGATCCTTTAAACCGCTGGTATTATAGCTGCCGGGCTTGTCGGCCGCAGCCGCTCCCCAGAAGTCGCGCTGCTCGTTGCCAGGCGAATTCGATTGCGGATAATTATCGGTTATTATGTCGTAGTCGAAATTTGTCTGCCGGCGTTGATACTGCGAACTGTCCACGTTGCGTAGCGTCGCCTTGACCCCAAGCTTTTGCAAATTGGTTATGAACGGCAGAATAACGCGCTCGAAATCAGGCTGCTGTTCGAGGAACTCGACAGTCAACTGTTCCCCTTTGGCGTTGGTCAGAACACCGTTTTTCACCGTGTAGCCAGCCTCGCCCAACAGTTTGGCCGCAGCCGACAAATTGTGTCGGACGGCCTCCGGCGAACCGTTGACCGGGTTCTTATACTCGGTGGTAAAAACTTCCGGCGGTATTTCCTTTTCGACTTCCTTCAGAATCTCGAGTTCGCGGCCGGTGGGTAGCCCAGTTGCCGCCATCTCCGAATTGCCGAAATAACTGCCCGTTCTCTTATACTGTCCAAAGAAGAGGTTCTGATTTGCGAATTCAAAATCAAACGCCAGGTTGAAGGCTTTGCGAACGCGGGCGTCCTGAAATTGCTTGCGACGCAAGTTGAAAACGAAGCCCTGCATGGGCGCCAACGCCTGGCGCGGTATTTCCTCTTTCTTTACCCGGCCCTGCTTTGCCGCGTCGAAATCGTAGCGCGTCGCCCAGTCCTTGGCGCTGGTCTCGCGCCAGAAATCGATTTGCCCGACTTTAAAGGCTTCGAAAGCAGGTGTCTTGTCGAGGAAGTAGATGATGCGCAATTCGTCGAAATTCCATTGACCTTTCGAGACGGGTAAATCCTTCGCCCACCAGTCGGTGACGCGCTCGTACACGATGCTTTTTCCGGGATCGAAGGTTTTGATTTTGTAGGGGCCGGAACCGAGCGGGATTTCCAAGGAAGACTTGTCGAGGTCGCGCGCTTCCCCATTCACGTTCTTGGTTTCCCAATAGTGCTTCGGCAAAATGTTCAGTTGGCCAACGATCGTCGGCAGCTCGCGGTTGCCTTTCTGATCGAAGGTAAAAGTAACATCGTGATCGCCGGACTTTTCCGCCTTCACGACGTTCTTGTAATAGGCGGCCTGGCGTGGGTTGGCTTTCTTGATGGCATCGAGTGAGAAGATCACATCGTCTGGCGTGATCGGCTTGCCGTCGTGGAAGCGCGCGTTGCCGCGCAGGTGGAAAGTGGCCGATGAGAAGTCATCCGCGTATGACACCCACTCGCAGATGAGGCAGTACTCCGCCGATGGTTCGTCGGGGCTGGAGGCCATCAAAGAATCGTAAATCGTCGCGAGGCCCGCTGCCGGCCGGCCTTTGATGCTGAACGCATTGAGGCTGTCGAACCCGCCGAGTGTCCACAACCGGACCACGCCGCCTTTTGGCGCATCGGGGTTCACCCAGTCGAAATTTTTGAAATCAGCGGGAAATCGCACTTCGCCGACGAGGGAGAGTGCGTGATGCTTTGTATCTGCGGCCCGCGTCTGGGCGCTCGCACCTGCGACTGCAAGGCTGCCAGCCAGGAGCGAAAGTGCTGCAGTCACGAAAGAACGAACGAGCATGGCAGCACGACTCCTGCAGTGATCTTGGGCAAGTTCAAACGCCTATATGCCACGATCGAAGCAATACGACCCCGCCAATTTCTTGGCGGGGCCGGTTAAATTCCTGTCATCTATGCTGTTTGTGCGCATTTGCCGCCATTACTTCGGCAGCGGCGCGGGCGTGTCGCCGAGGGTGCGCAAGTAGACCATCAAATCGGCCATTTCACCCGCATCTTTGATGCCGGCAAAAGCCATTTTGTTGCCGGGGATCGTGGCAGCGGGCGCGTTGACGTAGGGGATGAGGCTATCCCATGTCCATTCGCCGCCCTTAGCCTTCAAGGCTCCGGAGTAGTTGAACCCTTCGTGCTGGCCGACTTTGCGACCGACGAGGCCCCACAAATTTGGGCCGGTGCCGTTCTTGCCGCCTTTATCCGGCGTGTGGCACGTCGTGCATTTTTTGAAAACGCTGGCGCCTGAGTCGGCCGATGCCTTGGTCATCAGCTCTGCAATTTTCGGGACGGTGACCGCGCTCTCGGCTGTTGCACCGGCTGACGCCGATGCGACTGCGGTCGGCGCTGGCAGGGTATAACCCGCGACATGCGACTTGTGGTTGTTTTTATAGATGTCAATCAAGGTGGCGCTGCCGAATACAACCAACAAGGCGGACAACACCGCCATGGCGACCCAATTCAATTCATCGCTGTTCATTAGCGTCAGTTCCCCAGTAGGCAGCCACAAGCAATCCAGCGGGACTATAGAAATTCTCGTTCCGCTTGCAACCTGCCTTGGACCACTTCTAAGTGCGCGGATGCGAGACGAATTGTCACCTCACTGATGCCGATCGAACGATTAGTGCCCGAGAAACCGTCATGAAGAATGCTTTGATTATTGTACCCGCCCGCATGCAAGCGACCAGATTGCCAGGTAAACCGATGGCCGATATCCACGGCGAGCCGATGATTGTGCATGTCTGGCGGCGTGCGGTGCAATCGGGCGTCGGGCGCGTTGTTGTTGCAACCGATAGTGATGCCATTATCCAGGCCGTCGCCAAGGCCGGCGGCGAAGCCGTGATGACGCGATCTGACCATGCTTCGGGATCGGATCGGGTATTCGAAACTGTACAGAAGGTCGATCCGCGGGGTTTAGCTGAAATCGTCATCAACCTGCAGGGCGATTTGCCGACGCTCGATCCGTGGTTGGTTGAGGCGTGTGCTGCGCCTTTGAACGAGCCCGGAACCGACATCGCGACGATTGCCGCCGAAATTACCGATGAAGTGGAGAAAACCGCATCGAGCGTGGTGAAGGTGATCGGCACGCCACTGACAGCCAAACGGCTGCGGGCATTATATTTCAGCCGTGCAACAGCCCCCTGGGGAGAGGGACCGCTCTATCATCACATCGGCATCTATGCCTATCGGCGGGCAGCGTTAGAACGCTTCGTGTCCTTACCGCCTTCGCCTCTGGAAATGCGCGAGAAACTCGAACAGCTTCGGGCGCTCGAGGCTGGCATGCGCATCGACGTCGCACTCGTTGACACGGTTCCACTGGGTGTCGATACTCCGCACGATCTCGAACGCGCGCGCCAGATGCTGGCTCGAGATCCCGCAAACTGACGCGAGTAAATTACGCTGTTGTTCATGCCTTCATTCCAGATGTTGAAAGCCGCAAACAGACCATGCCCTCGACCACATCGCGCGCGACGAAAGTGCCAAAGCCAGCCGCAGGCTCGAAGCTGATCTCCTATCAGGGGGAGGCTGGTGCCAATTCGCACATCGCCTGCAGCCAGATGTTTCCCGATCTCGAGCCGCTGCCGTGCCCGACCTTCGAGGATGCGCTCGCCGCCGTGAAGTCAGGCGAAGCGCGCTATGCCATGATCCCGATTGAAAATTCAGTCGCCGGTCGCGTTGCCGACATCCATCATCTGCTGCCAAATGCCGGCCTCTACATCATCGCCGAGCACTTTTTGCCGATCCGATTTCAGTTGATGGCCTTGAAAGGCGCGAAGCTGAGCGAAATCCGGGACGTCTATAGCCACGTGCACGCGCTGGGTCAGTGCCGCCGCATCATGCGCAAGCTCGGCGTCAAAGCGCATGTGGCGGGCGACACGGCAGGTGCTGCCCGGCAGGTGTCCGAGTGGGGCGACAAGACCAAGGCGGCGTTGGCGCCGAGGTTAGCCGCCAGCGTCTACGACCTGGATATCCTCGCCGAGGACGTCGAGGATGAGGCCCACAACACCACGCGTTTCGTCGTGTTGTCGGCGACGCCGGACGATGCAAAATCAGATGGTGGCGACGTTGTCACCACGTTCCTATTCAGGGTTCGCAACGTGCCGGCAGCGCTCTACAAAGCGATGGGTGGCTTTGCGACGAACGGCGTCAATATGACGAAGCTAGAGTCTTATCAGACTGACGGTAGTTTCACCGCAACGGTGTTTTACGCTGACATCGAAGGCCATCCAGCCGACCGCAACGTACAGCTCGCCATGGAAGAACTATCGTTCTTTTCAAGCGAGCTGAAAATATTCGGCACCTATCCGGCAAGCGAATTTCGCAAGGCGAAAACCGTTAGATAAGCAAACCAGGAGATCTCTAGTGGCTGGCAAACTAGACGGCAAAGTTGCGATCGTAACGGGGGGCGCATCGGGATTTGGGCGCGGCATCTGCGAGCTCTATGCCGAGCAAGGGGCAAAGGTCGTCGTTGCCGACATCAACGGTCAAGGCGCACGTGATGTTGCCCAGGCGATCGGCAAGTCGGCCAGCCATATTGCCAGCGATGTGACGAAGAAAGCCGATGCCGAAGCGATGGTTGCCGAAGCCGTCAAGACTTTTGGCGGCCTCGACATCATGGTCAATAACGCCGGCTACACGCACAAAAA
>JANLXZ010000470.1:0-17506 GCA_031365375.1 Hyphomicrobiaceae bacterium
CCGGGTTCTGGGACGATCCTCAAACCGTTAAATAATTGGTGAGCCCGGATGGGATCGAACCATCGACACCCTGATTAAAAGTCAGGTGCTCTACCACTGAGCTACGGGCCCTGACACCAGGACGGGCGGAACCTATGAGCAGGGCCCCAATTGGTCAAGGTATAACGACGCCCTGAACCTCAAGGCGCCGTTTAAATCGTTCATCGAATTTGCTTCAGCACGGCTGCATTAGCCTCGCAGGCGATTCTTAACGATACGCGGAAACTCCTCCGTCGAGCCAAAGTCGCCTTCACCCGAACCGTAATCGTTGCTCTGCTGCGGCGTTGCGGGTCTCGCATGCGCCGGTTGCGACTGTCCCGTGGGACCTTGCTGACGCGCCTCCTCGTTGGTCCACCACCGATCTTGCTGGTATCCCTGATTTGGCGCCGCCTGCTGAACGGGCGGAGCTATCGGGGCCGCGCGCTGAGCCACCGGTTCAGCCTGTTGCGGCGGCTGTTTTACCGTTGCTGCCGGATTACTTTGTGGCTGTGCTGATGCCACTTGCGTTGGGGGGCCCGCAAACCAGGCATCGATCAAATCAATTTCGTCGGCTGATAGGTTGAGACCTTCGCCGCGGCAACGGGCGACTACGAAATTGCGAAACCGGCTGGAAAACAGGTTGGCGGATACACCCTGTTCAAACCAGGGATCTGGTTCACTCACGACCTCGAGAACAAACCGCACATCGTCACGGCGGATATCCATGCCGGAGTCGCGCGCCCGAAGCGCAATGTTCGTCAGCGTTTGAGCCCCCAGCAAGCCTTGCTCGGTAATTTCCTGCGCCATCGCTTCGAACAGCGCGCGATATTCTGGCGGCGACAGCGGTGGCGCTTGGCTAGCATCGTGAATCCGCGCGATCGACTGCTGTAACGCAGATGTTTGCTCGGGGCCGCGCGCTTCAGGTGCACGAGGCTCCGTAGCGCGTTTTTCAACCAAACGAGATTCGGGCATCCGCTGTTCTGGCTCTCGCACTTCGGGCCCGCGGGCCTGAACGGCGGGCCCGTGCGGCAGCGCCGACTGCGCCAACTGCTGGACGCGAGCGGCTGGCGGGGCGAATGCAGGTTGCAGCGGCGCGACTGCCGTCGCTTGCAACCGCGCATCGATAGTCGGACGTCGAATTGGTGCTTGAACCGGGACCGTATCGATCTCTCGCAATTGCGCGGCCGACCGCGAAGCCGGTGCCTGCTGGCGAACCGCAGGCTCCTGTTCTGTGAAATTAGCCGGCGTCTCGGATGCCTGGCGATCCAACCGTTCGTCGCGGATTTCAAGTCGGCCGTCGGAAAGCGGTTGCGCCGCCCGATGATCGGATCGAGTATCGATATTCTGCTCGTGCCGAGGTTCTTCACGCTGTTCATTACGCGGCTCGGCAGCGGCGAGCGGCTTGCGTGCCGTTGCGATCTGTTCGGCAGGAAGCGCACGGCGAACTTCGAAAGCAAGATAAGGTGGCTGATCGGTAAGCCGGATTTCTTCAGGCAGCGCCTTCAGCAGCAATTCGCGAAAGCTACCAGCTCCGGCCCAATTCGTCGCAATCGTCTTGTCGTGACCGAGCGCCCGCAAAGCGCGATCAGCGAGAGCCTCGAGCGGAAGTGGCATCGGTGACGACCTGACGCTCGCGACCACTTCCGCGATGATCGCACGGGCAATACCCTCGTTCTGCACGCTCGCCGTAATGACGGCAGGCGCCTCGCCATCCTTGTGGCCTGGCAACTTCCCTTCGAGCAACAAGTTGATCAGATCGGCCTCACGAACTTCGCCGTCGCTGATCGCAGTGTAAGGCGCCGCCGTGTAGTCGTTCGCGAAGATGACGGTGCGGCGGGCATGGGCACGCAAGCGGTGCAGCACCGGCGTGAAATCGGCGTCGCCCGACAAGATCACGAACTCGTCGAAGTACGTGTCGTGAGTGAGGTAGTCCCGCACATCCATCACCATGCGGATGTCCGAGGAATTCTTCAGCTGAGCCGTCAGCGGCGGACAATCGACGATTTCGAAACCGGCGCGCAGGAAATGATGCCGAACGAAGGGAAACGAGTTCATGTCGGTCGAGTTGTCGCTCGTATTGCGACGCGGCACAGGGTTGCCGTAGCAGCGGTTCATCACGATGCGGCGATCTACATCGTTGCCATAACTGTTCGTTGGCGTGATCAGCCGACCGGTTTCAATTTCCTTCACCCACGAGAGCGCATCCTTGGCGAACCGTTTGGCCGCCTCTTCGCTCTTGCGCTTCAATGAGAGATAAATGTTGTCGTAGTCGACGAACACAGCGCTCAAAATGGGTCCTGAGGACGGGCGCTTCATTGTGTTGAACTCCTGCTTCGCGAATCGCTTGTGCTGCTGCCATCGACCCTTTCCGAATCGCATGACTGCCGCAAGCGCACCTGAGACGCGCTTCTAGGAGTTCAAAATAAATGCCTTTAAAACAACATGTTCCACCCACTAATTACACTTAGAATATCGGGGATAAACCGGCGCACGCCGTGATGTGCCCCTCAACCCGCCATGCTTTTCAGCCTTGCTGCTGGATGCAGCGCCGCACGGCGCGAGCGCTGCGGGCAGCAATCCGGATGACGCAATCTCGAAGCCCCGAATGAGAAGGCAGGTGCGACCATGCAACCGGCGAGCCGAGGCAACGTGCTCGCAGCCAGAGCCCTCGCAGGAGCGACCCGTTAGGCCAGTCGTGACGCAGCCGGATCATTGTTGGCAGCGTCGAGCAGGCTCGTCGCCAATTAATTGGTCACGACCTATTCTTGCGTTCGCGGATCTCAGCGAACACCTGCCAATCCTTGGCGCTTTCCAATCGCAACCGCGCGCGAATGGCCGGACTCGTAACCCGCAGGAATGGGTTCGTGGCAAGTTCCAAATCGAGCCGCGTCGGCAATGTCGGCTTAGCGGCAGCACGCAATGCGTCGATTTCCTTGGCGCGCTTTTGCAAGTCTGCGTTTTCCGGCTCGATGGTGAGAGCGAACTTCGCGTTGGCGGCAGTGTATTCGTGCCCCGCGTATATCGCCGTCTCGGGCGGCAGCTCGATCAGCTTGGCCAATGAATTCCACATCATCTCCATCGTGCCTTCGATGACGCGACCACAGCCTAAAGCGAACATCGTGTCTCCCACGAACGCCACTCCGGCCTCCGGAAACCAATAGGAGATATGGCCGAGCGTGTGGCCTGGCGTGTCGAGCACGCGGACATCAACGGCGCCAAACTTGAACGTGTCGCCTTCGCCGACCTGCGTGTCGATGCCGGGGATCTTGGCCGCTTCAGCTCGCGGTCCGATAATCGTGCAGCGGTGGCGTTCTTTCAACGCGAGGTTACCCTCGGTGTGATCGGCGTGATGATGCGTGGTGAGAATATGCGTGAGCTTCCAGCCCTTCTCCGCCAATGCAGCGTTGACCCGATCGGCATCCGGCGCATCGATCGTGGCAACCAAACCTGTGCCGCCATCGCGAACGAGCACGCCGTAGTTGTCCGAAAGGCACGGAAACTGGTGAATTTCGACGTTTGCCATGGGTTTACTCCTGCGAGGGGCGACGTTGTCGAGCATTGATAACGTGGGACTTAGGTGCAGTCGTCAAATTCCGCAATTGCCAGCAGCCATGCGGAACACGAGGAGTATCGCACGGCTGCGCGAATCGGGGATAAGTTTCAGGGCGGCACCTCGGCGAAAATGGTTGGAATGGTTGGTTAATGCAAACGCGATCGCCGGTCGGGACCAGGGTCCCGACCGGCGATCTTTCAGCCCAGCACTTAAAACGAGCGCTACTTGTTAGCTTCCGACATCAGCGGCGTTATGCGCCGGACGGCGACGCGGCGATTTTGCCGCTCGGCATCTTGGGTCGGTACCTTGAGATATTGTTCGCCATAGCCCTGCGTAACCAGATTTTCCGGTGGCACGCTGAACACACTGGACAAGATCTCGGCAACCGCCTGAGCACGGCGATCCGACAGCGTCAGATTATCGACGTCAGCTCCTACGGCATCGGTGTGGCCTTCAATCAGGAACACTTCGCTCGGGCGCTCCTCAGTAATACGACGAATGACTTTCGCCACGCGTTCCAATTTTGGAAATTGCTCCTGCCCGACATCCCACGAACCGAATTCGAACGTGATGGCGTCGAGATCTACGCGCCGCATCCGATCGCGCAGCTCGTTGCTAAACCGGACCTCGTCGAGTGAATAGCGGCGCTCGAGGCGCTCGATCGGCGCGGCATTCAAAGCTTCGTAGATGTCGTCATCAGAGGCGCGCTCATAATCGACGATATACTTTGCGCGATCGATGCGAACTTGCGGTGGCCTCAGCGCCAAGGCGACGGCGCCGATCGCCAGTCCGACGCCAACGCCAATTCCGGCATTTCGGTAGAAGCGGCGATTATCGATGATGTTGATCTCGCGGCCACGTTCATCACGCCGGTAACGACGGACAATGCGCCCACTATTGTCCATGACGCTGAACAGCTGCACGCCGCCCGGCCGGAAAACGACCGTTTGAGTCGTGCCATCAGGTCGCCGAGACGAACGCACATCGGTCGCGTTTCTTGCGAAACGCTGTGTCTCATCGTGCCGGATGATTATACGGTTGTCCTGTTTGATGATGATCCGATTGTCATTCTCCTGAATGACCGTGCGCTTGCCGCCAGCCTCGACGCGTTGTGTGCGCCCCTTCTGGACTTCGCCGAGGCTTTGAACAGCCGGGCCACTGGGTTGGAACCCGGGCCGGAAACCACCTTCCACACCCGAAGTTTTCGGAGCGGCTGGGAGAACGGCGGACGGAATCTGTGATGCGGCTTGCGGTGGCGGTGTTGTCGCCGCTTGTGGCACGGCCGTCGGCTGTGGCGGTTGCGTGGCCGGTGCGGGCGCGGTCACCCGCGGTGGTGGCACGCCCTCGACAGACGGCGCCCCTGCCGGAGTTTTTTGATCCGGTGCATTCCGATTGTTCGCACCCTTGGGGGCGACCGGTGTACCAGGCGGCAATTGCGGCGTCGCGACCGGTGCGTTCGGCACGATCGGCGCCGGTTGCCCTTGCAGGTTACCGTTATTCGCACCCTTGGGCGCGACCGGCGTACCAGGCGGCAGTTGCGGCGTCGCTACCGGTGCTTTCGGCACGATCGGCGCGGGTTGACCGGGAACATTGCCATTATTAACGCCCTTCGGTGCACTCGGCGAGGCGGGTGGCTGATTTGGCGAAGTGCTTTGATCAGGCCGCGGCTTCATCTGCGGAACGGTCGTTGACTTCGGCAGGAACTCCTTTTTCGGCGGCGGCGTCGGTTGTGGAGGGGTTGGCGACTGTTGCGCCTTGGGTGCGGGCGGAACTTCGCGCGGGGGAGCCTTTTGCTCGGGCGGAACTTCGCGCGGAGGAGCCTTTTGCTCGGGCGGACGTTGCGGACCCGGTCTTGGACCGCGGCCATCGGTATCCGAACGCGGCCGGTCACCCGGTCCCTTACCCGGTGCAGCCGGCGGCCCCTTCGGCGGTTGTTGGCCTTCGTTGGACTTCGGCCGAGCCTTTTTATCTTCTGGCTTTTTTTCGCCGTCGGCTTGGCCGGGCGGCGGCACCAATTGAGCGCTGGCGGAACTCAGTGGTACCGAGAGCGCCATGGCGAGACCCATGCCCACGATTAGGCTGACATTTTTAGACACAGTGGCATTTCCTCCAGTCGGTGCGGAATCGATTGCGATTTATGAGGCCTATCAATTGCGGCGGAGTTGGGAAATGCGCACGCTGCTAACCCGAAGGCACGCAGAAAAATGCTAGTTTCAGCAAATACCCATGTCTACAACGCAATTACAGCTCGAATCCGTCGCGGATCATGATCCATGCGCGTTTGACCTAATGGACATTGCCGGCCTAGCTCTGCGATCGTCCAGACGTGCCAATTACGGAGACGAAACGTGCAGAACTTCACGTCGCTGATCCCATTCGGAGTGGCCGTGATCGCGGTGTCGATCACAGGATCGATGTTCCGGCCAGGCGATTGGTACGCGACGCTGAAGAAACCATCCTGGACGCCGCCCGGCTGGCTGTTCGCGCCGGTTTGGACGATGCTATACGTCGCGATCGCCGTGGCCGGTTGGTTGGTATGGCAGCAAGCCGGTTTCGGCCCGGCGCTGGCGGTATGGATAATCCAACTCGCGCTCAATGGCGCGTGGTCTTATGTAATGTTTGGGCGCAAGCAGATCGGCGCTGCTATGCTCACCCTATGCGCACTTTGGTTATTCGTCGCCTTGTTCGCTTGGCTCGCTTGGCCGATCAGTCAGACTGCTAGTCTACTATTTTGGCCCTATCTCGCGTGGGTCAGCTTCGCTGGCGCACTCAACTTCACGATTTGGCGATCGAATAAATCACATTATTGATTTCCAGTGTGTTGCAGAATTCGAGGTTGCAGTTCGACGAAGTTGCGGTGCGGACTTCGGAACCTCAGGCGAGACAACACTTCTTGTGTTTCTTGCCCGACCCGCACGGACACGGATCGTTTCGGCCGATCTTTGCCGCGGCTCGCACGAATGTCTCCCCCGCATGATGGTGGTGATGATGATCATGCCCATGGTTGCAATTTGGGCCGTGAACGTGGCCCTCATCCCCGTGTTGATGGAGAATGGCGTCGGCCTGGGCTTCGAGTACTTTGCTCTGGTTCATGGTCGATCTCGATGAGGAAGCGTTACGCAGTTCATAGCACTGGAAATTGCTTAAGGCTTGTTAAAATCAAGTCTGTGCTGGCGCTGGCAAGGTAAATACTGGGCGCCTCGGCAAGCGATCGACATTTCAGTTGAGTACGACCCCCTTTGCCAGAGCATTGAGCAGCCGTTCCAGCGTGGCAAGTGTCGAATGATCAACGATGCCGTCGACGCGGGCCGGACGAAAGTGACGTTGGAAGGCACGCACCACGGTCGCAAGATCGGGGCCACACACTCCGGCCACACCGACGCCAAATCCATAAGCCGACAACATGGAGCTTGCGAGGGCGAGATTGCTTCCAGCTGCTTCAGATCCGCGAACGGGGACCGGCGGAACCCAATGGCCGACCCCGGCCTTGGCGAGCCAGCGCCAGTCGAATTTTTCGCCTGGATCAATCTTGCGCAACGGTGCCACATCTGAATGCGCCAGTACGCGCTCGGGAACGATCCCGTGCCGGCCCTGGACGTCGAGCGAGAGATCGCGGACGGCGCGCATTTGAGCACGGGAAAATGCGTGATAGCCATCTTCGTGGCCGGGGTTTTGGATCTCAATACCGATGGATGCCGAGTTGATATCACTCTCGCCGGCCCAATAGGACAGACCAGCGTGCCAAGCACGAAGTGCTTCCGGCACCATCTGGGTGACGCGACCGTCAATATCGATCACGTAGTGGCACGAGACTTTACTCTCGGGGCGCGACAACCAATCGATGGCCCGCGCCGCACTCGGCATGCCAGTGTAGTGCATCAATACGATCGTCGGCCGCAATCCGTTTTTGCGTGCGCCGGTGCACGGTGACGCATGCACGTCCGTCACGAGGTCACTGTCAGGTTCGAACAACGCGCCGCGAACCATCAAATGCCGCGCTCCTTTGCGATTGCCGCATAAGCAGCATTGACCATTGCGAGTTTGGCCGTTGCCACTGCAATAAATTCTTTTGGCACGCCGCGTGCGATCAACAGATCGGGATGGTGCTCGCGGACAAGCTGCCTGAACCGGGCCTTTAAATTCGCGCTGTCGACGTCCGGTGTCAGCCCCAATACCGCGTAGGGATCATCGGGATCGTGAACGAACAATGCACGCATCGATCTGTATTCGTGCTCAGACAATCCGAAGTGATCGGCTGCAAGATTGAGACACTTTTCTTCTTCTGGATGCAGAATGCCGTCTGCCGCAGCTATGTGGAATAATCCCTCCAACACATCGTGTAACAAAGCGCGATCATGGCCGATCAAGGTTGCGACCTTTTCGGCATAAGCCTGGAAGCCGGCGGTATCCTTGGCCGCCATATCGAAAACACGCCGGACACCCGCAAGGTCAGACGGCGCCACATCGTGCAAGCGTTCGAATGTGTCCGCTTCGATCTTCAGCGCCACGCCGTCTGACTTGGCGAGCTTCGCCGACAGCGATACGAGCGCGATCGTGAACGCCACCGAATTGTGCCTTGGCGATGTATCGAGGCCGAGAACGCGCCACAGCCGCTCGAGCAGCGTCGGCTTGACCGGCCTACCATCGACAGGCGGATTTTGAGGGGATTGAGTCGTCAGTTGCCACGGCATGGGCGCCTCCATAGCGCCATTCTCCAGTAAATTGAAGCAGCGACTAATATCTGAGGGTTGCTTGCGGGCTACGTCGCTGTATGCGCGCGGCGTTCCAATCCATGGAGCTGGCGCAAGCGGGTAACACGAGCTGACTGAAAACAGTTATTCCTGTGGCGTTTAGCCGGCAACCACTTTCGGCGCCAGATCTGCATGCTAGTCTGAAGCTAAGGTTGAGGCCGTTTTATACGACCCAGGCGGGAGAGACACCGATGAGAACCCTGATTTACGGGATCGCTGGCGCTTCGTTGATCGCACTTGCAGCCGGAATGGCGACTGCTCAAACAGCGGAAGATGCTTTCGGCACCTGGAAGCACCCCGATAACGGTAGCAACGTTGAAGTTTTTAAATGCGGCGATGGCATGTGTGCGAAGATCGTCAAGGTGGTCGACGGCCAGAAGACCGACGACAAGAATCCCGACGCCGGCAAGAAAAGCCGTCCCATCGTCGGTCTCATAATCATGTCGGGCGCGAAGAAGACCGGCACGAACGAGTGGAAAGGCCAACTTTACAATCGGGCGGACGGGGGCACTTACTCCGGCACGCTGGTCGTGAAGAGCAAAGGTGCGATGGATTTGTCCGGCTGCACTGCGGTCGTGCTGTGCAAAACGACGACTTGGACACGCGTCAATTGAACTTCAAAGCGAGGTCGCGGCACGCGCTGCTTGATCATAGTGACCCGACAGCGCCCGCAACAATACTCCTAACTCCGACAGCGCAGGGTCGGGCAGGCCGGTCGATTTGACGGGACCTGCCAAAAGCCGCTCGCGAATACGATGATAGCGGTCGCACGCATCGGCGCCGGACTTGGTGGCCGCAATCAGCTTCTCCTTGCCCGCCTTGGTCGATGTGACGAGACCACCCGCCGCGAGCTTCTTCACGGCGTAGGTGATGACGTGCGTATCATCGATGCCGAGCACCAGGCACAGATCGGCGAATTTCTTCGGTCGCTCTCGATGACGCACGCTATGAAGAACGAGAACTTCGATCGGCGATAGATCTGGCACGCCAGCAGCTGCCATACAGCGCACCATCCAGCGATTAAATGCGTGAACGGCGAGCGTTAGTCCGAACTCGACTTCCGATAGCCCTGGCAGAACGCCAGCTGCCAAGTGGGCGGACGATACGATCGGCCCAAGTGTCGAATGGGAGGATTGCGATGGCATAGCAACGCGTCTTGCGGGCTTTGCACCCGCTACCCTCGGTTTCCTCGTTCGTTCAACGCCCATTACGATGCCGCATATTTTGGGTTGCTATGGTTCAAAGCTGCGACTTCAAACACAAAATGTCAATAATTTGTTGACGTTTGCATGACGCTGGTCTTTGATCCGTCGAAATCAGCACGTGATCGCAGAGAGAACGACCATGGCCAACCCATCTTCGCCGGCACATACCAATAAGTGGAACTTCTGGATCGATCGCGGCGGCACGTTCACGGACGTTGTCGCTCGTACGCCGAACGGCGAGATCCTCGCCCGTAAGGTGTTGTCGGAAAATCCTGGCGCTTATGACGATGCGGCGCTCGAAGGCATCCGCCAGTTCCTGGGCGTCGCCTCCGATGCGGCCATCCCGGCGCACCTGATCGAGACGGTAAAAATGGGAACTACGGTTGCCACCAACGCGCTGTTGGAACGCAAAGGCGAGCGGACTTTGCTGGTCATTACCCAGGGACTGAAAGATCAGTTGGAGATCGGTTATCAGGCGCGGCCCGACATCTTCGCCAAAGAAATCATCAAGCCGGAAATGCTGTATACGCGGGTGATCGAGGCGTACGAACGCGTGCGCACCGATGGCACCGTAGAGATGATACTTGATGAAGCAGCACTCGAACGCGATCTGCGCGCCGCACTTGCCGATGACATCAAGTCGGTCGCGTTTGCGTTCATGCACTCCTACGCGCATCCAGCCCACGAAAAGCGGGCGGCCGACATCGCCCGCAATCTCGGCTTCACCTACGTCGCCGCCAGCCACGAAGTCTCTCCCCTGATCAAGATCGTCGGGCGCGGCGACACCACGGTTGCCGACGCCTATCTCTCGCCGATCCTGCGCCGGTACGTCGATAAGGTCGCCTCCGCTCTCTCTTTGTTGGCGCCCGGCGACTCCCCTGCGGGGAGCCGGCCGCCGGTCGCGGTAAAAGTGATGTTCATGGCGTCCTCAGGAGGCCTCACCTCGGCCGATCTGTTCCTCGGTCGCGATGCGATTTTGTCCGGTCCAGCAGGCGGCATCGTCGGCATGGCCGAGACAGCAAAGCTTGCAGGCTTTGGCAGAGTCATCGGCTTCGACATGGGCGGCACGTCGACCGACGTTTCGCACTTTGCAGGCGACTACGAGCGCTCGTTCGAAACCGAAGTGGCCGGTGTGCGCATGCGCGTGCCGATGATGCGCATCCATACCGTTGCCGCTGGTGGCGGCTCGATCCTGTTCTACGACGGCAACCGCTTTCGAGCCGGTCCTGAAAGCGCGGGCTCGAACCCGGGTCCCAAGTGCTATCGCCGTGGCGGCCCGCTCACCGTCGCCGACGCCAACGTAATGGTCGGCAAGTTGCAAGCCTCGCTGTTCCCCAAAATCTTCGGGCCCGACCGCGATCAGCCACTCGACGAAGCAGCCGTGCGCGCGGCATTCGAGGAGATGGCGGCCCGCATCAATGCCGACACCGGCGAAAAGCGCTCGCCCGAACAAGTGGCCGATGGCTTCATCCGTATCGCCGTCGAGAACATGGCGAACGCGATCAAGAAAATTTCGGTGCAACAGGGCTACGACGTTACCGAGTACGCGTTGCAATGCTTCGGCTCCGCTGGTGGCCAGCACGCCTGCCTGATCGCCGACACACTCGGCATGGAAACGGTGTTGCTGCATCCGTTGTCGGGACTGCTATCGGCGTACGGCATGGGGCTCGCCAACATCCGCGCGAGCCGCGAAGAGTCGGTCGAAACCGTGCTTGATGAGGCGACCCTTGTGCGCATCGAGACACTCGGCGCCGAGTTGTCGAAGGTGGTACTCGACCAGATCTTGCAGCAGGGCGTCGCGAGCGAGCAGTCAACCGTCACCACGCGCGTGCACGTGCGCTACGATGGCACCGACAACGCGTTGCCAGTTGAACTTGGCACGATTGAAAACATGCGCGCCGTGTTCGAAGCCGAGCATCGTCGCCGCTACGGATTCGTTTCGCCGGAAAAGCGAGTATTCGCCGCGACCATCGAGGTCGAAGCGCAAGGCGGTGGCGCGAGCATTCTCGAACCTGATTTGCCGATTGCTGAGATGGGTGCGTCCGCCGCCCGCACCGCTACGCGGTTCTTCTCTGGCAACGCTTGGCATGAAGCACCGGTTTATTTCCGCGACGGCCTGAAGCCTGGCCACAAAATCGTTGGCCCGGCGCTCGTCATCGAACCGCATCAGACCGTCTCGATCGAGCCCGGTTGGAACCTCGAAGTCACGCCGAAAAATCATCTCGTGTTGCGGCGTGTGGTGGCGCGCAGCGTCGAACGTCTCGGTGCCAAAGCCGATCCGATGTTGCTCGAAGTATTCAACAACCTTTTCATGTCGATCGCCGAACAGATGGGCGAGGCGCTGCGCAACACGGCACAGTCGGTCAACATCAAGGAGCGCCTCGACTTCTCGTGCGCGGTGTTTGATTCAACCGGCGCCCTGGTCGCCAATGCGCCGCACATGCCGGTGCATCTGGGCTCGATGGACAAGTCGGTCGAAACCATCATCGCCATGAACAAGGGCACGATGAAGCCCGGCGACGTCTACATGTTGAACGCGCCCTTTAATGGTGGCACGCATCTGCCGGATATCACCGTTGTAACGCCTGTGTTTAGGGGCCTCGGTATCCCGTCCCCGGCGGCCGGCTCTGCGACAGCAGAGTCGCCGGGGACCACAAAAGAACCTCCCGAGATCCTGTTTTACGTCGCGAGCCGTGGGCATCACGAGGACATCGGCGGGCTGACGCCAGGTTCTATGACGCCGAAAGCAACGCACATCGACGAAGAGGGCGTCTACATTGACAACTTCAAGCTTGTCGCTCAGGGCCGTTTCCTCGAAGCTGAAACGCACGCGATGCTCTGCGGCGCCAAGTACCCCGCACGCCGTCCCGACAAAAACATCGCGGATCTAAAAGCACATGTTGCGGCCAACGCGCGCGGCATGGCAGAGCTCGACAAAATGGTTCATCACTTCGGGCTCGACGTCGTTCGTGCCTATATGAATCACGTGCAAGACAATGCCGAGGAAAGCGTGCGCCGGCTGTTGTCGCGATTGAAGGACGGTCACTACCGCGTGGAGATGGATCAGGGCACGCACGTCGAAGTGCGTATTACCGTCGATCAGAAAAACCGTTCGGCGGTTGTGGATTTTACCGGCACCAGTCCATCACCTGCGAATAATTTTAATGCACCGGCACCAGTCACGCGGGCAGCCACGCTTTACGTATTCCGCATCATGTGCGACGAGCATATCCCGATGAACGCTGGTTGTCTCAAACCCATTACACTGAAAATACCGGCGGGCTCCATGCTGGCTCCGGTCTATCCGGCAGCGGTGGTTGCCGGCAATGTCGAGACCAGCCAGATCGTGACCAACTGTCTATTGGCAGCACTCGGTGCGATGGGACCGAGCCAAGGCACCATGAACAATCTGACGTTCGGCAATGACCGCGTGCAGTACTACGAGACCATTTGCTCGGGTTCACCGGCGGGATATTTCTCCGACGGTCGCGGCTTCAACGGCACATCGGGCGTGCATGTCCATATGACCAACACGCGTTTGACCGATCCCGAGATTTTGGAGCTGCGCTATCCTGTGCTGCTGGAAACGTTCGGCATTCGGCGCGGCTCCGGCGGCAAGGGTAAATGGCACGCCGGCGATGGCACGTACCGCCGCATTCGCTTCCTCGAGCGCATGGATTGCGCGATCCTGTCCGGTTACCGGCGCGTTCGTCCCTACGGGCTGGACGGGGGAGAGCCTGGCCAGTGCGGCCGCAATGCGGTTCGCCGCTTATCGGGTGTCGAGGAGGAACTGCAGGGCTGCGACCAGACGATACTGGAGGCCGGCGAAGCGATCATCATTGAAACCCCGACCGGCGGCGGTGTCGGCCAAGCGTGAAACGCAATCGGACAACAAAAACGCCGCCCATGTCTTGGAAGCGGCTCAACTACGCGATACGGTTGACCCGAGGTTCGCCTAAACCCCCCATCAATCAAAACAGGAGTTACGTAGCATGGCCATCAAAGTCGGCGACAAGCTGCCAGAGTCGACGTTCACCGTCATGGGCGAAGACGGTCCGAAACCGATCACCACAGCCGAGATGTTCGGCGGTAAGAAGATCGCCTTATTCGCGGTTCCAGGCGCCTACACGCCGACGTGCAACAAGCAGCATATGCCGGGCTTCGTCGCCAACTCGGCCGAGTTCAAAGGCAAGGGCATCGACGCGATCGCCTGCACCGCCGTTAACGACATCTTCGTTCTGACGAACTGGGCGAAGGACACAGGAGCCGAAGGCAAGATCACCATGCTGGCTGACGGAAGCGGCGACTTTGCGAAGAAGTTGGGACTTGAGATTGACCTCAACGCGCGTGGCCTCGGCGTTCGCTCGCAGCGCTACTCGATGATCGTCGACAATGGTGTGGTCTCGGTTTTGAACATCGAGGACGCTCCGCCCCAGCACGACAAGTCGAGCGCCGCAACACTGCTTTCCTGCAAGTTTTGAACTCTAGAAAAAGTGGGCGGCGGATTATTTGCCGCCCGCATTGCTGCTTTCGGTGGCATTTGAGCCCGCGCGGATCATCTCATCGGATCGCAGAAAGGCTTCGACGTCAGGTGGGATCGGTGGCGCCATCACGTCGGCGCCTATTTCCTGGAGCAGTCGATCAATCGGCAGAAATGCTTTCGTTCGCCGATCGTACAGTCCGCCCTTGAACATGGCGCGCGAGGCCACCTGGCCACAGCGCGGGCCGGTTGAAAAACGCAGCACTTGCTCCATCACCACCGTAACGTCGGTCCAAGCCAGCAGCCGCGTCTCTAGATTGAACTTGTCGAACACCCGCAATTCGCGCCGGAACCGAATTGCGATGCCGCTGGCGATTGGAGTCCAGCGATGTTTCAAGAGCACCTTCCACAGACCGGTGCGCACCATAAAATCCAGCCGCCCAAGATCCATGATCGTCAAGTAACGCCCGTTGTTCATGTGCAGCGACAGATCGAGATCGGTGGGCCAAACGCGAAAACTCAAGCGCGAAATCTCATCAGGTTGCTTGAGCGCCGGTCGCAGCCACGCCGTCGCCAAGTACCAGATCAATCGAAGCCATAGGTTCATGCATTGGGTTCCCTGCTTAATCCGTGCGGGTACCGTTACAGATGCCCTGCAGCAAGGGGGCAAAGTTGCTCAGGACGATCACCATTTCGTGTCAGACTTTCACTGCCTCGCTCAGCGCTTGTGGCAGCGTCTCGGCGAAAATTGCAAGGTCGGCGGCCAGTCCTGCGCTAACGCGAATGCACCGGTCCATCGGCGCCACGCCGGGCATGCGAACAAACACGTCGCGTGCGAGCAATGCGGTCAATACGCGCCGGGCGAACGCTCCATCTTGCTTGCAGTCGATCGCGACGAAATTCGTCGCTGATGGCAACGCCTCGAGCCCATTCTCCGAAGCAATGTCTGCGATGCGCGCTTTCGATGCCGCAACTTTCGCAACGACGTCGCGCAGGTAGGCTTGATCTTTGATCGCTGCCAGCGCGCCAGCCTGTGCAATGCGCGACACACCGAAATGATTGCGGATCTTATCGAAACTCTTGATCACGCTCGCTTCACCCAGGATATAGCCAACGCGCGCTCCGGCCATGCCATAAGCCTTGGAGAAAGTACGGAAGCGTAACACCTGCGGATTGTTCACATCCAGTTTCGGCAATACGTCATTGGGTGCAAAATCGCCGTAGGCCTCATCCAGACATAGCACCACGCCAGGTGGTAAGCGATCGATGAAGCGCTGGATGTCGGACGCGGGCCACCACGAGCCCATCGGATTGTCGGGATTAGCAAGATAAATCATTCGAGCGTTTTCGGCGCGCGCGAGGGCTAACAACGCGTCAGGATTTTCGCGATCGTTCTCGTACGGCGCAAAGGCCAAGCGGCCACCATATCCGGTTACATGGAAATTGAAGGTCGGGTAGGCGCCACGCGACGTCGCAACGACTTCGCCCGGATTGATGAACAGGCGCACGGTGTAGCCGAACATGCCGTCGATGCCCTCCCCAACCATGACGTTATCGGGCGCAACACCGTGATGCTCCGCGATCGCCATTTTGAGATCGTGATTTTCCGGATCGCAATACATCCATGCATGAGCAGCTTCGGCCGCCATCGCGGCGATGACCTTGGGCGACGGGCCGAACACGCTCTCGTTGGCGCCAATGCGAGCCCGAAACTTGGCCCCACGCGCCCGCTCCTGTGCCTCGGGCCCGACGAACGGTACCGTCGAAGGTAAATCAGCGCACAGAATAGCTTGGCGCGGTGCGGGAATACGCTGTTGCACGGAATGAGAGCTCCTGGCGGCTAGGTTGTTTTTAGACAGCACGGTCTCATAACGGCTGCCAGAGCCGCTTACAACAGGCCGAGGTCGGCCAGATCCTTGCGCATTTTCGGTGGCAGTTTCGTGACACTATCGCGCGCGGCGCCGGTGAGGTCAGCCGGTGCATCGTCAGCCGTCAGATAGCGCCAGCCTTGAAACGCTTTGCGTACCGCTGGTCGAACGGGAACCAATTTCGGGTCGAGAATGAGCAGGCAACAAGGCGTGCCGTCGTTCTTTGCGCCGCTGTCAAATCCGGTGATTTTCTGGCGCACCTGGATGATCCCCTTGATCACCCAGTATAGCGAGCCTTTACCGGCGATCTCGTCCTGGCGCTTCGGCACCATGCGTGTGGTGTGAAACAGGCGAGGCACCTGGCCCGCCCGCTTCTGGTCGGCGAGACGGCTGCGCTGCCACTGCGCCAAGTCGGCAATGGTCTCGACGCCGACGCACAATTTGATGATGTGAAGCGTCATGCGTTCAACAGGCGCCCATGAAGTGTCATCGGAGCGTCAACCCACCGTTGCCTGTCCATTACCGGCGTGTGAAGCATTGCCGTTCGCTGCCGCCGGTGCGCCGGCAATCGCGACTTGCGGCCTTGCGACGATGCCCAAGCGTTCCTCGGCCGCCAACAGAATTTGCCCCAAAAGTTCGGAGTAACGAATGCCGGCAAATCCCGCCATGATGTTGAGCTTGCCATCCCAGCACCAGCCCGGGTTGGGGTTCACTTCCAAAAGCTTGACCTCGCCGTTCGCATCTGCGCGGAAGTCGAACCGGGCATATTCCCGGCAGCCGAGGCGCTCGAACAGACGCGCTGAATGTTCGATCATCTGCGCCTGGATGTGATCCGGCAGCTGGGCTTCGTGATACTTTATCTGCGTCCAATAGGGGCTATCCGGCTCCCACTTCGACTCGTAGCCGAGGATCTTCGGTAACTTCGGATCGAGCCGCGAGAAATCGACCTCCAGGATCGGCAGCGCGCGCAGGTTCTGATCCGGATTGCCGACCATGCTGACCGAGTATTCCGCACCCGGAAGATACTCCTGCACGAGCACGGGCCGGCGCGGAAATTCAGTGCGAAGCCGCTCCAGATAATCAAGCAGCGCGCCCTGATTGCGCACCACCGCGTCCTTGGTGATCCCTTGCGAACTGTCACCGTAGTTAGGCTTCAGGATCGCGGGAAAAACCGAGGGCAAGGTTGCACCCTGATCGCCGGGTCGCACATACGTTTCGAGGGGGACTGGCACATCGAGCGATGCTGCAACCGCACGCACGAGGCCCTTGTCATAACAGGCGGCCAACGCTGGCGCGGCGGCGCCCGTATATGGAATACCCAATACATCGAGGAGTGCTGGCACATGCAGCTCCTTGAACGGATCGTTGTTCCAGCCCTCGTCGCAGAAATTCAACACGAGATCGGTACGCAAAGCGCCGAGATCGCGCTCCAACGTCGCGTGATTGTCGAGAAAACGGAATTTGTAATTCGGCAGCTCGGACAACGCGTCCTTGAGGCGGCGAACAGTATCGAGATCTTCCGGGTTGAAGGTTCCTCCTCGCTTCACCTGATCAGGTAAACGAGGATCGCCCATCAGCACCGTGACGTCGATCTGCTGAACGCGACCCTTGGCTTTGCGGGCCGGCAACTG
>JANLXZ010000482.1:0-3852 GCA_031365375.1 Hyphomicrobiaceae bacterium
CGCGGACTAGCTGCCGGTGAGACATGGCCGAACGATCTCGGACCCGATCTCAGCCGTGGGTTTCGCGCACTGAAGACATGGTTCACACTGCGTGTGCATGGGGTCGACCAGATCGGCGCCTGCATCAGCCATTGCTGCGAAGTTGCCTGCCATCTTGAGAAACGCGTTTCCGCATCCAACCTTTTCGAGGTGGTGTCGCCTGCGCGCTCGAACATCGTGTGCTTCAGCATCGCGGGTGATGCGACCGGCGCGCGAAACCAGGAGCTGGTCATGGATCTGCACGAAAGCGGTGAAGCGGTGCCATCGATCACGGTTATCGACGGCCGCCCGGTCATTCGCTGCGCGATCGTCAATCACCGGACCACGAAAGGCCACATCGACCAATTCATCGCGATGATGACGGCGCGACTATCACGTGGCGCTACTTGATCATGCCAGCGAGGCGCGGCAACGTCAGGCTGATTTCCGGCACGCAGATGATGATCGACAGCCCGATCAGTAGTGCGCAAATGTAGGGCACATACGTGCGGAAGTGCTGCGCGACCGTGAGGTCGGCGAATTTCAGCGCCATCAACAGTCCGACACCCATCGGCGGCAAAAACAATCCGATGCCGACAGCTGCGGTCTGCACAATGTTGAAGTGAATTGGATCGATGCCCATCTCCTCAGCGATCGGGAACACGACGGGTATCAACACGACTGCGGCCGGCAAACCTTCCAGCACCATCCCAAACAGCATGGCGATGAAGGCGGTGGTGAACAGGAATAGCCACGGGTGACCCTTGAGGGGTGCCAGCACTTCGCCGATCAGCTTCGGTACGCCCTGCACGCCCATCAGATATTGAAAGATCGATGCCACCGCCAACAGGAAAACGACGGCGGCGGTGAGGATCGCGCTGTCGTAGGCGATCTTGCCCATCTCCGGCCACGAGACGTTCTTGTAATAAAGCTTGGCTGCGAAGAAGGCGTAGGCAGCGACCACTGCGCCCGCTTCCGTCGCAGTGATGATGCCAAAGAAAAAGCCGCCGAGAATCACGATCGGCACCACCAGCGGCACCGCTGCGTCGAGGCCGGCTCGCCCGATACGCCGAAGCGACGGCTTGGCATCGACCGGCCAGTCGTACTTGCGGGCGCGCATGTAAACGAGGGCCATCAGACACAGCATGATCACGAACGCCGGCACGAACCCGGCCAGAAACAACGTCACCGCCGACGTGTTCGTTACCTGCGAAATCACGATCATGAAAATTGCCGGCGGCACCAGCATTCCCATGGCAGTGCCGGCCGCGATCATTGAAGCCGAGTCGGCTTTTTTATAGCCGGCCTTGGTGAGTGGCGGCATCAGCGATGAGCCGAGCGCTGACACCTCTGCCATCTTCGATCCGCAAATGTCGGAGAAGAAATAGGCAACGACAATCACCGACATGCCGAGCCCGCCCTTGACCCAGCCGACCAAAGCGCGTGCGAATTCGACGAGCGCGTGGCTCATGCCGCAGCGCTCCATCAGGCCGCCAGCGAAAACGAACGCTGGGATGGCGAGAAGCACCCAACTCTGTGAGCCCGATACCAGGGCCGACGACAGTTGCTGCATCGGATACCCGCCGAGCCACAAGCCCGCCACGCCAGCGACGCCGAGCGAAAATACAATCGGCATCGACAGTAGGATCATCGCAACAAAAACGAGAGCAACCGTGAGCAACAGCATCGATGAGCCTTTAGTGACCGGAATTTGATTCTTGAGCCGTCGGCGCGACGATCATCGACACAGCGTAAATCGCAATAAGCGCACCGCCGACCACCGCCGAGGCATAAAGCACCGCTAGGCTGATCTGCAGACCCGGTGTCGCCAAAGACCAGTTCAGCCTGCACAAATTGATGGCATAGTAGGCGGCCAGAAGCCCAAAGCCAGCAATCAGCAGGTGATTGAAAATCTCGATAACCCGGCGCGTGCCGGCTGATAATCGCGGCGTGATCACATAGAGCGTAAAATGCGAACGGCTACGTATGCCGATGGCGGCGCCGATAAAGGTGAGCCAGGCAAGCGACATTTCGCCGATCTCTTCAACCCAAGTGAATGGCACCGGATCCCAATCCATGTAATTCGTAAATCCGCCGACGACGTAGCGCAAGATCACGCCGACGAGCAGATTGACGATGGCGAGCACGATCAGTGCGGTCACCGTGATTTGCGGGATTCGTTCAAAGAATTTCATGGGGCGGCCTTGGCGGTGAAGCGCGTGCGGAACCGTATGAACCGTAGGTTGGGTTAGCTCATGTTTTGCGCGTAACCCAACAGTCCTAGGGTCGTCAAAGTTGTTGGGTTACAGCCGCAAGCGGGCGGCCTAACCCAACCTACGGCTGATCGGGTGGGCAACATCGGACCCCAACGCGGCACGGGAAAAGTGCGAAGACAGGGCCAAGCCCTATCGCCTACGCCTTGAAGTTTTCGATCTGGTCCCAGAGCGCGCCGTATTGGCTCTTGTAGTTCGGCCAGATCTTTTCCCGAGCCATGTCGCGGAACAGATCGACCTTGGCCTCGACAACGGTCATGCCGCGCGGCTCAAGCAGCGCCTTGGCCTTGGCGAAGTTGTCGACCGACTCGGTCGCATCGCGGATCTTCTGCTGCGCCTCGCGGCTGACGTCCATGATCAGTTTCTTATGCTCGGGCGTAAGATCGTTCCAGATACCGAGGTTCATGACATTCACGGTCGGACCGTAGTTGTGGAACGTCATCGAGCAAAACTTCGATACCTCGTAGATCTTCAGGGCTTCAAAGTTGACGATCGGCAAGTCGCCACCGTCGATCACGCCTTGCTTGGCGGCGGCGACGACTTCGCCCCAGGCCATCGGCACCGCGTTGCCGCCCAGACCATTGATCGTGTCACCGAAGATCTTGGCCTGCTGCACGCGGATCTTGCGGCCGCGCAGGTCCTTCGGTTCGACGATCGGCGCCTTCGCGGTCCAGAAGTGGCGGAAGCCGTAGTCGAAGAAAGACAAAGTCTTCAATTTGTATTTGTCCTCGAAGATCTTGCCGAGGTCATCGCCGATTTTGCCGTTGAACATGGCGTAGGCGGACGCATAATCCTTGATCAGATACGGCACGAGGAACGCGCCCATCTCGGGGAACACGGTCGCGGCAGCGCCAGCCGGGTTGCCGATGGCGATGTTGCCGGACTTGACCGCGTTCATGATTTCGAGCTCTTGCGGGATCAGCGTTTTGCCGAAGAACTGCATGTCGAGCGCGCCTTTTGAGCGCGAATTGGTTTCCTTGGCCATCCAGTCAAAGGCGACAGCGGCCGACTCTGGGATCGCATTTATGTGCGCGAAGACCAATTTCTTTGGCGCTGTTTGGGCAAAAATCGGTGCCCGACCAGAACTGAGGATCGCGGCCATTCCAGCCGAACCCCCGATTAAAACACGGCGGCGACTGGTCGTGGTGGTCTTGCGGCTGGTCATGCAGCGCTCCCTCTAATAGCGTTTCCCGAGCGCGCTCGTTTGATCGGCCGGCGCATCTCTTGGCCCGCACTATAGCAGCGGTCGCCAAAGTGAAAAGCGCAATCCGAAGCTGAGCTGCTGCGCGCAAAATCGTGAATGCAGCACGTATTAAAAACGGTATAGCGCCGCCGCATTCGCGACCAGCACCTGCTCCCGCACCGCTGCATCGGGTAGCCATTGCGCGAGATGGTCGGTGAGGTCGCCGTCGTTGGGCATCGGCACCGGACAGATCGGATGCGGCCAGTCCGTGCCCCAAACGAGGCGATCAGGCCGGCGTGCGACGAGCGCATGTGCGAATGGTGTCACGTCGCCATAGGGTGTCTGGGTATGACTTGTGATGCGGTAGGGGGCGGTGAA
>JANLXZ010000485.1:0-4645 GCA_031365375.1 Hyphomicrobiaceae bacterium
CTGCTGAACGCGACCCTTGGCTTTGCGGGCCGGCAACTGCGGGGCATCGGCGGTGAGCAAAATGCGTCGCGCCATCATGCCGAGATCCTGATCGCGGTCGGACTGGGCTTCGGCATGACCATGATGACGCACGTTGCGGAACCCGCACTTTTCCAGCAGGCGAGTGATACCGTCGCGGGTGTAGAGGCGCTCGGCGTAGAATTGATCTGCGATCACGCCACTTTCGTCGTGCACGATGACTTCCCGGCTGATCAGGCGATCGCCGTCTTGGCTGAGCGATCGTTCGCGGCAGACGAAATGATGCTCATCGATCCACTCCCACGAGCGACGGTCGAAGTGCTCGGCCATGTAGGCGCCGTCAGTGATGTCGAGCACGATCTGGCCTGAAGGCCGCAGGATCTTGCCAACCATCGTGAGGACTTTCTCGTCGTCCTTCTTGTTCGAGAAGTAACCGAACGAGTTGCCCATGATTGCTACGCAATCGAACGTGCTCTCGGGCAACCGCGGTGTCCGCGCATCGCCTTCCTTGAATACGACCTGCAAGCCCTCGCTTTGCGCGCGCTTCTTGGCGAGCCGGATCAGATAGCGCGATCGGTCGACCCCGTTGACGTTCTTGAAGCCGCGACGGGCGAGTTCGATGCAATGGCGGCCCGGGCCGCAGCACAGATCGAGAATGGTGCTATACGGCTGTATCGCACCGCAGACATGATGAAGTCGACTTCCCGACGCGTGTTCTCGCTATTTTCGACGACATCGCCGTCGGTCTTGACGTACATCGCGTTAAACAGCTTGCGCCACCATTCAGCCGGCAGATGCGCCTCGAGATCACCGACGGGACCGAGGCAAGAGCGCACCGGCTGGCGCTTTGGCCGCTTCGCCTTGGAAGCTGTTGCCATGATGGACGAAAGCCCTCCCCTAACACTCCGCAAACTGCTCGCGGGCGAGATCACTGTCTTTGATACGCGCGATCCTTATCGCGCTGCATGGTCATTGCAAGCACCAATTTGGGGATGGCCGACCAAGGTTACGAGATGCAATCGTGCCCTCTTTCGCCGATAATTTCCGCCGAGCGCACAGCGGCGCTGTTTAGAGCGCAGAAACACGTCGGCCCCGGCGCTTTGCACCGGGGCCGACCTATCCACAGATAACATTACGACTGGTGACTACTGCTTGGGTGGCTGGGCCCCGGCGGGCGCTGCCTTTTCCGCTTCGACCTGCTTTTTCACGTCGGGATCGATGTATTCGAGTGTCGCCTTGCTGCGCAGACCGTCGAGCGTTTCTTGCGCCTTTTTGTGCATAAGCGACGCGATGATCCGCTCTTTCACGGCAGCAAACTCCGGCACCTTCGGGGCCGGCTTCTCACGACGGTCGTCGAGCCTGATGATGTGCCAGCCGAACTGCGTCTGAATTGGCGACGAGATCTCACCTTTTTTCAGCTTGAAGGCAGCCTCTTCAAACTGCGGCACCATTTGTCCTTTTCCAAAATAGCCGAGGCTCCCGCCCTCTTCCTTACTGCCAGGATCGAGTGAGTTGGCTTTCGCGGCTTCTCCAAAGCCCTTTTCGTCTCCAGGCGCCAGCTTTGCCGCGATGTCCTTGGCCAGGGCTTCCTCCTTCACAAGGATGTGACTGGCCTTGACCTCTTCCTCTGGTTTGGTCTGAGCGAGTTGAGCGACTTGCGCATCGTATAGCTTGCGCGCCTCATCTTCAGAGACCGAACTCTTTACGCTCGTATCGAAATAGGTTTCACGCAATGCCCGGCGACGCCAATACTGTAATCTTTCGTCGAATGCCGCTCCCGTACCGAGCTTCTGGGTCTCGGCTGCATCCGCAAATAACTGGTTTTCGATCAGATATTCGATCAGGACCCGCCGGCGTGTTGCCTCGGGAAGATTGCCGATGTCCGCGCCAATCTCGGCCTCCGCATACTTCAAATCGCTCTCGGTCAAACTCTTGCCATTGACTTTGGCAACCACCTTTTCTTCGGCGCTGGCCATAGAGGCGGCAACTAATGGAGTGGCGAGTAAAACTCCGGCGGCAATTGCGCGGAGCAGACGGAGAGGACGCTTTTTGACAATCACGGGTTGTTTCCTTGATTAGCTGCAAGATCGGCATGGTTTTCGGGCGCTCATAAACCGGCGCCAGTTCGATTGCCAGTTAACAAATGGACACGTGGCAGCATTACGGCCACCTCGAACGGCCATTCTTGCGTCATTCATTGACATTCCAGGGGGGCAGTCCTTATTTCACTGCAACGAAGCGGGGCTGTCAGGCCACCGAGAGCTTCGGCGTGGACGGGCAGAGCCCTGGACATTGGCCCGAGCGATCTGCGACCTGATGATATTCAACCTCCACCCACACATACTTACCCCGGCTTTGCCGGGGGCGGCGACATCCGCCGATCACACGAAGCTTGAGGAATATACGCATGGTTTCCCTGGGTGCGCTCGCCGCAAAGGTGTTTGGCTCCTCCAACGACCGTCGAATAAAGACGTACCGGTCGAAGGTCGACGCCATCAACGAGATGGAGCCCGAAGTTGCCGCGCTGAGCGATGACGAGCTGCGGGCACGCACTGACGCGTTCCGCCGCCAAATCGCGGAGGGGGCAAGTCTCGACGATCTACTAGTGCCCGCATTCGCAACTGTTCGAGAAGCCGCCAAACGTGCGCTCGGCCAGCGGCACTTCGACGTGCAGTTGATCGGCGGCATGGCGCTCCACCAAGGCAAGATCGCGGAAATGAAGACGGGCGAGGGCAAGACCCTCGTCGCAACGCTCGCCGTCTATCTGAATGCTCTGAACGGCCTTGGCGTACATGTCGTCACCGTCAACGACTATCTTGCCGGCCGTGACGCCGAATGGATGGGCACCGTGTACCGCTTCCTCGGTCTCACCGTCGGCTGCATCGTCCATGACATGGACGATGAACAGCGCAAGGCCGCATACGCCTGCGACGTGACCTATGGGACCAACAACGAGTTGGGCTTCGACTACTTGCGCGACAACATGAAGATGAGTCGCGAAGAAATGGTTCAGCGCGGCCACGTTTTCGCGATCGTCGACGAGGTCGATTCGATTTTGATCGACGAAGCGCGTACGCCCCTCATCATCTCCGGTCCGCTCGACGATCGCGCCGACTTGTATGTGGCGATCGACAAGTTGATGCCGTCGCTCGTCAAGGGTGACTTCGAGCTCGACGAGAAGCAGCGCACGGTTTCTCTCACCGAGACCGGCAACGAGCATATGGAGAAGTTACTGGAAGAGGCAGGCCTTCTCACGCCCGGTGGCTCGCTTTACGACATCGACAACGTCACCACCGTCCACCATGTCACGCAGGCGCTCAAGGCGCACAAGTTGTTCCTGTGTGATCGCGACTACATCGTGAAGAACAACCAAGTCGTCATCATCGACGAGTTCACCGGCCGCATGATGCAGGGCCGACGCTATTCCGAAGGACTACATCAAGCCCTGGAAGCCAAAGAAAACGTCGAAATCCAACCCGAAAACCAGACCCTGGCGTCGATCACGTTCCAGAACTACTTTCGCCTGTACGACAAGCTCGCCGGCATGACCGGCACCGCTTCAACTGAAGCGAACGAATTCCTGGACATCTATAACCTCGACGTCCTCGAAATTCCGACCAACCAACCGGTCGGCCGCATGGACGAAGACGACGAAATCTATCGCACCGCCCGCGAAAAGTGGGAGGCGATCATCGCCGAGATCGAGCGGGCAAAGGCTCGCCAACAGCCGATCCTCGTGGGTACCGTGTCGATCGAGAAGAGCGAACTGCTCTCCGAGATGCTCAAGAAAAAGGGCGTTGAACACCAAGTCCTGAATGCCCGCTTTCACGAGCAGGAAGCCTCGATTATCGCCCAAGCCGGCCGCCCCGGTTCGGTGACGATCGCAACCAACATGGCCGGCCGCGGTACCGATATCCAGCTCGGCGGCAACGTGCAAATGCGCACCCTCGAAGAGGCCTCCGAAATGGAGGACGGCCCGGAAAAAACGCGCAAGATCGAACAAATCAAGGAAGAGATCGCGAAGAACCGCGATTTCGTGCGCGCCATCGTTGAGAGTGTCGAAATCGAGCCTGCCAAAGGAACGCGTCCGGCCAAGACCACCGAGAAACCGGGCGGACTGTATGTGCTCGCGACCGAGCGCCACGAAAGCCGCCGCATCGATAACCAGTTGCGTGGCCGTTCGGGCCGCCAGGGCGATCCGGGGCGCTCCAAGTTCTATCTGTCTCTGGAAGACGACCTGATGCGCATTTTCGGCTCTGAACGGATGGACTCGGTGCTGAAGACGCTCGGCCTGCAAGAGGGCGAAGCGATCATCCATCCGTGGATGAACAAGTCGCTCGAGATGGCCCAGCGCAAGGTCGAGGCGCGCAACTTCGATATCCGCAAACAGATCCTCAAGTACGATGACGTGATGAACGACCAGCGCAAGGTGATCTTCGCCGAGCGCATCGAGCTGTTGGACAGCGAGGACGTGGCCGAGACCGTCACCGAGATGCGCCACAGCGTCATCGACGGCATCATTTCAAAATCCATCCCGGAACGCGCCTATCCCGAGCAGTGGCAGTCGGAGCAACTGGAAGCGGCCGCCAAGACCTATCTCAACGTCGACGTGCCGATCCACGACTGG
>JANLXZ010000495.1:0-3157 GCA_031365375.1 Hyphomicrobiaceae bacterium
ATTTTGTCGACGTCGACCGATTTCAGATTGAACCCATCCACGCCGACCTCAAGGCCGCGCAACGCTTTTTGCAGCGATTCCTGGAAGGTGCGGCCAATGGCCATCACCTCGCCCACGCTCTTCATCTGGGTGGTGAGGTGGTCGTCGGCGCGCGGGAATTTCTCGAAGGCGAAGCGCGGCACCTTGGTGACCACGTAGTCGATGGTGGGCTCGAAGGACGCCGGAGTGAGCCCGCCGGTGATGTCGTTCTTCAGCTCGTCCAGCGTGTAGCCCACCGCGAGCTTCGCGGCGATCTTCGCGATCGGGAAGCCCGTGGCCTTCGACGCCAGCGCCGAGGAGCGCGACACGCGCGGGTTCATCTCGATGATGACCATGCGCCCGTCCTTCGGGTTGATGCCGAACTGGACGTTGGAGCCGCCGGTCTCCACCCCGATCTCGCGCAGGCATGCGATCGAGGCGTCACGCAGGATCTGGTATTCCTTGTCGGTGAGCGTCTGCGCGGGCGCGACCGTGATCGAATCGCCGGTGTGCACGCCCATCGGGTCGAGGTTCTCGATCGAGCAGATGATGATGCAGTTGTCGTTCCGGTCGCGGACCACTTCCATCTCGTACTCTTTCCACCCTAATACGCTCTCCTCGACAAGCACCTGTGAGGTCGGTGACGCATCGAGCCCGCGCTCGATGATCTCGAAGAACTCGGCGCGATTATAGGCGATACCACCACCGGTTCCGCCCATCGTGAAAGACGGCCGGATGATTGCCGGTAAGCCGATGGCATCGAGCGCTTCGGCGGCTTCCTGGCGTGAGTGTGCCATCCGCGACTTCGGCGTTGCCAAGCCGATTTTTTCCATGCAGTCGCGGAATAGCAGACGGTCTTCGGCCTTGTGGATCGCCTCCGCCTTGGCGCCGATCATCTCGACGTTGTATTCTTTCAAAACGCCCATTTTTTCGAGCGCCAAGGCGGTATTGAGCGCTGTTTGACCGCCCATCGTTGGCAGCAGCGCGTCGGGGCGCTCAAGAGCGATGATCTTGGCGACGATTTCGGGCGTGATCGGCTCAATGTAGGTTGCGTCGGCCAACTCCGGATCGGTCATGATCGTCGCCGGGTTCGAGTTGACCAGGATGATGCGATAGCCCTCCTCTCGCAGTGCCTTGCAAGCCTGCGTTCCGGAGTAATCGAACTCGCACGCCTGGCCGATGACAATGGGGCCCGCGCCGATGATGAGGATCGACTTGATGTCTGAACGTTTTGGCATGCCGCGCTTAATAGTGCAGCGCAGCACAGTTGACTAGTCTCGGCGTCAATGTTGTCCAATGCCAGACGATGTTCCGGCAATCTCATGCGATGCCGGTTCCCTGCGACGGCAAAGCTCCGGTGCGATGGTTTTTAAGCTCCGCAAATTCACGAGGCTGGTGATTAGCCGCTGACGGCGAAATCAGAGTTTTGGGGCGGGCTTTGCCTTGAACTGTTCGCGCATGCCTTCGCATGGGTCACCGCGGGGGGCGGGAGCAGCGAAAGCGACGTAGTCGCTAATGGGCTGACCGTCGGGAGAGCGTGAGCCGTAGGTGGTGGGATCGATCTTGCCATCCTCTGTTTCCACGAAGGCAACGGTAATGACTTGTCGGTTCGGAGCACGTTGCCAGATATAGTAGGGAACGCCGCGATCTGCACGTATATGTCCGTTGCCAGCGAAGATGATAACTGTGCCGGTCGATGCGGCCGCTTTCAGCGCCACGTCGGCCAATTGCGCATCACGGTAACGCTGGGCGACGGCCATATTGCCGAATGCTGTTTTGGGCATCAGCCCACAGTGGCTGGCTTCGAGCTCCGTTAGCAGATCGTCATAGAGGCTGGCAGCGAGTGGTTGGTCGAGGCCAAGTGAACTAGGATGGTCTCGATCGAGTGCGCCAAGGCCCTCCTTTGCGACCCGGCGTGTCGAAGCGCGGGCAGGATTTCCGGCGAGGATCCACGCCTTTGAGCGCAGTACCTCCCGTATCAAAGGCGCGTATAGCTTAGATGCGGGCCAACCGGATTTGTCCCACTCCAGGAAACGGAACAAATCGCTAGCCGTCGCCGGGCGGCGTGCCTCACGTCGCAAAGCGCTAAACTTGTCCAAGCCCAGTTGCTGGTCGGCATTGATATGTTCGAACACAAAGGCGCTCGGTGCGCATTTACTTGCCGTCGTTCCGGTCGCGGCTTTTATTAACTGAGCGCGCATGATGTGATGATCTGGGTTGTCATGCACTTCGCCGAGCAACGTGATCGCGCCGCAAGGGAGTAGTGCCGGTATTAGCGCCGGATCGGTCAAGCCGGTCAGTGCACCCGTCCGCGTATCGAGGATCTTGCCGGCCAACAGATGCGGCGGTGTCTCAGCTACGGCCGGAAGAACGACCGCCGTCGTCAGACACGCGAGGATCAATGTGCGTAGTTTCATCGATATTGGCCTATTCGCGTGCGTCGGAAAACTCGATGTCGCCCTTCAAAAACCGTCATCCCGGCCCCGGATCGCCGTCCGGGGTAAACGGTGGCCGGGACATACGGCAACTCAAATCTGGTTCAGTGCTGGTCGCCTCAAGCCGAGCTACCACTGTGTCACGAACTCTGACAGATCGGATGCGGAAGCTTGTCGCGTGTCCCGACCTTCGGCGCGATGACAAAGATCGGGGAGGTGTCACGGGCAACATCGAACGGAGTGTCGTTCAAGTGTTGCCCTTCGCCGCCAGCCACTTTTCCAGCGCCTCGATCATGCCGTCGATGGGCCGATAGCCGTTGGTGACGAGGCCGTAGTCATTGCCGCCAGTACCGGCGACAAGACACGGGAAGCCCTCGACGCCCATGTCCTTTGCCAGCAGAAAATCGCGGAACGTCTCGTTGCGGATGTCGGGTGAGAGGAATGTCGCGAGGAACGCTGCGCGATCGGCACCGGTTTCAGACGCAATATCGGCCAGCACCTCGGCCGAGGTCGTATCGCGATTGTGCCCGTAAAATGCCGATGAAATTGCGCCCTGGAAGGCCAGTGCTTTATCAGGCGCGAGGTTCCGCATGGCAACGACCGCCCGGCAAGCGGGCTCGGTGTCGTAGACGAAGCTTTCACGCTTGAAGAATTCATGATCGAATGGCTGGCCGGTCGCCGTGTTCACGCGGGTCCAGGCGCCG
>JANLXZ010000016.1:0-33855 GCA_031365375.1 Hyphomicrobiaceae bacterium
GGCGCTGTTTCTCGCGGGCGTCGTGCCGGGCCTGTTGCTCGGTGCGTCGCTGATGCTCTACGTGCTCTTCATATCGTACAAGAATGGCTACCCGAAGGGTGAAGCCATTCCTCTGCGGCAAGCGGTGGGTATTGCCGGCGACGCGCTGTGGGGCCTTGGTACCATGGTCATCATCCTCGGTGGCATCTTGTCGGGTGTGTTCACCGCGACCGAGTCGGCGGCGGTCGCGTGCATCTATTCGTTCCTGGTCACCATGTTCGTCTACCGCGACTACAAGTGGTACGAGCTGCCGCATCTGCTGCACCGTGTCGTCAAAACGGTTGCCATGGTGATGATGCTGATCGCATTCGCTTCGGCCTTCGGCTACATCGTTGCTCTGATGCAGTTGCCGGCGCGGGCGACGAATTTCTTCCTGACCCTTTCGGACAACAAGTACGCCATCTTGATGATGATCAACATCTTGCTGTTGATCCTCGGTTGTCTCATGGACATGGCGCCGCTGATCCTGATCTGTACGCCGATCCTGCTACCGGTGATCAAAAGCCTTGGCGTCGATCCCGTTCACTTTGGCATCATGTTGATCGTCAACCTCGGCATCGGGTTGCTGACGCCGCCGGTCGGCTCGGTGCTGTTCGTCGGATGCGCCGTCGGCAAGGTGACGATCGAACAGGTGACCAGAACGATCTGGCCTTTCTACATCGTGATGTTCGTCGTGCTCATGCTCGTCACTTACGTGCCGGCGATTTCACTATGGATGCCCCGGTTGTTCGGGCTCTGATCGCGGGCTCACTCGGTAAACACCTGATCGCGGCTCTTGCGGATGCTCGGCAGGGCCGCGACGACGATAACGATAATGGCGAGCGCCAAGCACAGCGCCGACTTCCAATTCTCGAAGAAAGTCCAAAGGTTACCGCGCGACATGTTGAGTGCGAGGCGGAATTTCTCCTCCATCAGCCGGCCCAGCACAAAGCCCAACAACAACGGAGCCGCCTCAAAGCCGAACTTTAAGAGCGCGTAACCAAAGAGCCCAAAGGCTGCCACCAGAAGAACGTCGATCGCTGAATTTTGCACCGAGTAGATGCCGATGCAGCAGAACAGTACGATCGCCGGAAACATCAGCCTGTAAGGCACCTTCAGCAGGCGCACCCACATGCCGATCAGCGGCAGGTTGATCACGAGCAGCATCAGATTGCCGATCCACATCGAAGCAACCATGCCCCAGAACAGGTCTGGTTTTTTCGTCATGATCTCAGGGCCAGGTGTGATCCCGTGAATGGTCATCGCCCCGATCATTAGCGCCATCACGGCATTGGGCGGGATGCCAAGTGCGAGCAGCGGAATGAATGCCGTTTGCGCGCCGGCGTTGTTGGCCGATTCCGGTCCAGCGACCCCCTCGATTGCGCCGCGCCCGAACCGCGATGGATCGGAGGCCAGTTTCTTCTCGACCGCGTAAGACGCGAATGGTCCAAGCACCGCGCCGTTGCCGGGCAACAGACCCAACAGTGATCCGATGAAGGTGCCGCGCGCGATTGGCCATGCCGACTGTCGCAGGTCCTCCCGGTTGGGCAACAACCGCCCAATCCTGTTCTGCACGACATTGCGCGTTTCGGGGCTTTCGAGATTTTTGATGATCTCGGCAAAGCCGAATAAGCCCATGGCGATCACCGCAAAGTCGAAGCCTTCGGCGAGCTCCGGCAACCCGAATGTCAACCTGTTGACGCCCGTCTCCTGGTCGGTGCCGACGGTCGAGAGCAGTACGCCGACGAAGATCATCGCGATCGCTTTCGGCAGCGATCCGCGCGCGAGCACGACCGCAAACATCAGCCCTAAAATCATTAAGGAAAAGTAGTCGGCCGGGCTGAACTGAAGCGCGATGCGTGACAGTGGCACGGCGAGTGCTGCGATGATGATCGTCGCAACCGTGCCGGCGATGAACGAACCGATGGCTGCAATGCCGAGGGCCACACCGGCGCGACCTTGTCTTGCCATTTGAAATCCGTCGAGCACGGTAACGACAGAGGTCGCTTCGCCCGGAATATTGACGAGGATCGCGGTGGTGGAGCCGCCGTATTGCGCCCCGTAGTAGATGCCGGCAAGCATGATCAGCGCGCCGACCGGTTCGAGGCCGTAGGTCATCGGCAGCAACATCGCGATCGTCGCGATCGGCCCGACGCCGGGCAGCACGCCGATCAACGTGCCGACGAGACAGCCGACGAAGCAAAGGATCAAGTTGATCGGCAGCGGGATAGAAAGTCCGGCTGCGGCCCATGGCAACCACACGACCTTCCAAACCGTTCCGAAACCGAGCGCCAAGTTTGCGTAAAGGTCCATCATCTGCCGTGTCTCGATTAATAGCCAAGTAGCCAGGGTGCGATCGGGATTGGCAGGCGGAGGATGACCCGGAACATCAGTATGCAAAGTGCGGTTAGGCCAACCGTGAATACGATGAGCTCGCGCCACCGTGTTTCTTCATCGGCAACGGCTGCCAACCCGATGGCGAGTGGAGCGGCGATCACCAAACCAAGGGCTGGAATTTTGAAAAAACCCAGGTCGAAACCGCGTATGGTAGCTGCGAAGGCGACTGCCGCACCGAGTACGAACAGCAACCCCCGCGGTGACCAGCGTTCCAGTTCTGCGCCCGGCGTGATCAGCGACAAAGCGCACAGGCTTGCGCCGCACGCGGCCACCAGGATCGCGACCGCACGCGGCAACATTCCGGCTTCCGGATTAGCGAGTGTCCCGCCGGCTAATCCGAGTGTTCCCCAAACGCCCAAGGATCCAATCGCCAAAAGCAACAATCCGGCCGCAAGGTTTTGTGGCGACTTGACGCCACGCGCTTCCGTTGCGGCTTCACGTTGTGGCGCGCGCTGTTCTGGCATGCTTCTTCCCCCGTCCACCCTTCGAGCTGCGGACGCTACCCGCCCCTCACGCGGAGTGTCCACCTTGTTGTTTTGAATTGCCTTATCCACCTGTATGTCGCACCAGCAAGCTCTGACAATCACAGAACGCAATCAGCGTGCAAATTTCGGGGGCCGGAGGCTATGGCTGAGACGACTAAGTTGAAAGCGGTGACCGTCGGGTCGGCGGTGGTCGACATCATCGCGGTCGTCGCCGATCAGGACATTGAGCAGTTGACGTTGCAGAACTCGGCCGCCTCGTTCCTATTGTTGGAGCCAGACCGCAAGATCGAGGCAGACAGTATCTCGATCCACACTGGAGGCGGCGCCATCAACACGGCTGTCGCGTTATCGCGCCTGGGCTATGCGACGTCGCCGCTCGTCAAAATCGGCCGCGATCTCAATGCGTCGAAGGTGATGGAAACGCTCACAGCCGAGGGCCTGAACACGCACTTGGTTTGTCGTTCCGATAGGCTTGCGACCGGTGTCGCCGTGATGATTTCGGCGCATGATCGCAATCCATCGATTTTTACCTTCCGCGGCGCGAACACGGCGCTGAAAGAAAGCGACATTCCAACCGATGCCTTTCAGGGTGCCAGCTTGGTCTACGTATCGGGCTTGAGCAATGCGTCGGCCGACTGTTTTCCCGGCATCATACGATCGGCAAAAGCTGCCGGCGCGTTCGTCGCGACCAACCCGGGAATTCGTCAGTTGAGTTCCAGGCGCGAAGCATTTCTCGGTGTTATCGGCGCGCTCGATCTACTCACTTTGAACAAGGACGAGGCAGCAGCCCTATTGCCCGGCCTGATTGCGCAGTCCGATCGAGGTCACGCTGCAATTCATCCACCTGCGCCCCGAATCGCGCCGGCCGTCGAGTTGCCACCTTTATTGCGGCGGGGCATATCTGGCAGAAACGCCGACGTGACACTGTCCGCGTTCATGACGTTGTTGCACGCGCTCGGCCCGCGCTTCGTCGCGGTGACCGATGGCTCGAAGGGCGCCTATGTGTCGGGTAACGGCCGGCTGGTCTATTGCCCGGCGTTTCCCGCCGCGGTGGCTGGCACAGCGGGGGCGGGCGATGCCTTCGCCTCCACCCTTGCTGCAGGCTTGTCTGCGGGCGAAAGCATTGCCGAAGCGATGATTGCCGCGAGCATAAATGCGGCGTCCGTTGTCGAGGTCGTCGATACCCAATCGGGACTATTGGGACGGGTCGAAATCCACTCTAGGTTGCCAAACGCCCGCGAAACCTTGCGCATCGAAACGTGGGGCTGATCGCTTTCGCGATATTCTTTACGATTGACGATGCAGCACTGGTGCTTCGCGCGTCACTGTCACGCGGCCGCGCTTGATCGCGACCAAAACCGGTGCCAACTCTGCCACCGCCTGAGCAGCACTTTCGCAATCGAGGACAACCATGTCGGCGGCGTTCCCGACCTGCAATCCGTAGCCCGTCAGGTTCATCAGGCGCGCGGCTCTGGTTGTGATCATGTCCAGGCAGTCGACGAGGTCGCTTTTCCGGCCAGCTTGCGCCGCATTCGCGTACAGGTTTGCCTGGCGCAGCAGCGAGCAATCGCCGAACGGTGTGAACGGATTCAGCACGTTGTTCGTCGATAGCGCGCAGTTCACGCCGTGACCGAGCAGTTCGTGCGCGCGCGCCAACCCACGCGGCACGTTGTGCGTGTGCTCGCGCCCCATCAGGTAAAGGTCGGTCGAAGGCAGCGCGATGAGCGCGATGCCGGCGTTGGCCATCCGCCGCGCGTAGTTGTGGAAAACATCGCGTGTCACCGCCGATAGTTTCGACACGTGCCCAACGGTGACGCGCCCGCCCCATTGGCGCTGATCGGTCACAGCACACACGTAATCGAGATCGAGGCTGTCCGTGCCAAGCGAGAAATCTAGATGCATGTCGATGTCACTGTCGAATTCCCGCGCGATATCGAAGATGCGGTCGATCTGCCCGTTCGGATCGGTGTCGACGTAGGGGCAGGCGCCGATCACGTGCGCGCCGTCGTGCATGGCAGCAACCAGCAACTCTTCCGTGCCGGGGTTGTTGATCAGCCCTTCCTGCGGGAACGCGCAGATCTCAATATCGACCGCCCATTTGTAATCGGACGCTAGTTGCTTGATTGCTTCGAAACCGATGTGGCGAATGGTCGGATCGATCTCCAGCTGTGTGCGGATGTGCGTCGTGCCCTGCAAGATGCAGCGCTCCAACGTACGCTTGCCGCGCGCATACACGTCGTCCATGGTGAACGCTTTCTTAGCGGCTGAGACCTCGGCGATCGCCTCCGCCAGATCGCCACGCTCGGCCTTGCATCGATCCATGATACAGGACTTGTCGAGGTGGAGGTGCGTTTCGACGAAACCCGGCGACACCCACCGGCCGCCGGCATCGATCACGCGCGCCTCGGAAGCGATGTTCGGCTCGATCGCCGCGATCCGCCCATCGGTGATGCCGATATCAATGGTGCCGGTTGTGGTCGCGCCGCAGCGGGCGTTACGGATTATGAGATCCATCAGTTTACAAGTGTCCCTTTGGGCCGGTGGCCGATGTGGCCGGGTATCGCTATCATGACCGCCAATGCCGATCATCTGCGTTGTTTAGGTTGAGTGATCTTGACGTCGCGAGCGAACAGCGTCAGGAACAAAGCATGACCGATCGGCTGGTAACGAGCGCCAAAAAAGAAGCTGACGCCTATGAGGCGACGATCCGCCCGCAGGCGCTCGGCGACTTCATTGGCCAGGAGCAGGCACGCGCCAATCTGAGCGTCTTTATTCAGGCTGCGAAAGCGCGCGGCGACGCCCTCGATCACGTGCTATTCGCGGGGCCGCCGGGCTTGGGCAAGACCACGCTGGCGCAAATCATGGCGAAGGAGCTGGGCGTTGGATTTCGCGCCACTTCCGGCCCGGTGATCAGCAAGGCGGGTGATCTCGCAGCACTGCTGACCAACCTAGAAGAGCGCGACGTCCTCTTCATCGATGAAATCCACAGGTTGAACCCTGCCGTGGAGGAAATCCTCTATCCAGCGATGGAGGATTTCCAGCTCGATCTAATCATCGGCGAGGGCCCGGCAGCTCGCTCGGTACGCATTGATCTCGCCAAGTTCACGCTGGTGGGGGCGACCACCCGCGCCGGACTGCTGACCAACCCACTGCGTGACCGCTTCGGCATCCCGGTAAGGCTGAACTTCTACACCCACGACGAACTAGAGCTGATTGTCAGCCGTGGAGCGCGCGTGCTCGGCGTGCCGATGCAGAAAGATGGCGCCATGGAGATCGCGCGCCGGTCTCGCGGCACGCCTCGAATCGCCGGACGGCTGCTGCGGCGGGTGCGTGATTTTGCGGCGGTCGCTGGCGACGGAATGGTCACGGCAGCGGTAGCAGATAAGGCGCTCTTACAACTCGAGGTCGATGCCGAAGGGCTCGACGCTCTTGATCACCGTTACCTGAATTGCATCGCGAAGAATTACGATGGCGGACCGGTCGGTATCGAGACGATGTCGGCGGCGCTATCTGAGCCACGCGATGCGCTGGAAGAGATCGTCGAGCCATATTTGTTGCAGCAAGGCTTCATCAGCCGCACTCCGCGTGGTCGAATGCTGACGCTGCGCGCCTACCGGCACCTCGGCCTTTCCGGGCCATCGCGAGCCTCAGCGCCCCAATTCGGTCTGTTTGATCCCGATAAAGCCGCAGATGACGAGGCGGGCACGGCGTAAGAACTTATTCAGCGTCGGTGGTGTTACTGTCCACGAATTGCCTCATCTGGCATCAATCCGGCATGGTTTTCGCTTTAGAGCCATATGACAACGATCGGGTAAGCTGTGATTTCCAAGCGTAATCTCATAAAGGGTCTTGGTGCTTTCGTTGCCGGCGGCGTTGGGCTCGGCACGTACGCGTTCGGCATCGAGCCCCGGCGGCTGTCGATCACCCGCTATATGGTCTCCCCCCCGAACTGGCCGGCAGGGCTGAAATTGAAGCTGGCTGTGATCGCTGATCTACACGCCAGCGAACCGTGGATGCCGCTGTCCCGCATCGCCGAAATCGTCGCCACCACCAATGCGCTGGACGCCGACGCGATATTGCTGCTCGGTGATTACACCAGCGAGCCGCGCATGATTCACGCGCCCGTCCCCGATCAGGATTGGGCGGCAGCGCTTGGCCGTTTAAGCGCGCCACTCGGGGTGCACGCCGTGCTCGGCAATCACGACTGGTGGAACGATCGTCAAGCGCAGAAGTCATTTTCGGGGCCCGCGAAATGCCGTGCACCGATGGAAGATGCGGGTCTCAAGGTCTACGAGAACGATGTCCTGCGGTTGGAAAAGGACGGCCGAGCTTTCTGGATTGCGGGCCTTGGCGATCAGTGGGCATTTTATCGCAATCGGGATCGGCTGCGTGATCGCCGCAACGACGAGCGCTTCGGCAATCGGGGCGTCGACGACATGCCGGGCATGCTGGCCAAGATCACCGACGACGCACCGGTGATCATGATGGCCCATGAGCCCGACGTATTTCCCCGCGTTTCGTCGCGCGTTTCACTCACTCTATCCGGCCACACGCACGGCGGGCAGGTGCAGTTCTTCGGCTACGCGCCGGTCGTACCCAGCCGTTATGGTAGCCGGTTCCTCTACGGTCACATCGTCGAGGACGACCGACATTTGATCGTATCGGGTGGCCTCGGCTGTTCCGGCTTTCCGGTGCGATTCGGCCGTCCGCCCGAGGTGCTGCTGGTGGATGTTGGAGCTTGACCGACCCATTCACGAACTCTTGGCCTGATCTTGCTGGCCGGCTCATCGAGAGCAGAGGCCGGCGGACGCACATCCTGCCCATTCGCGTCTATTTTGAGGACACCGATTTTTCCGGCCTCTTTTATCACGCGTCCTATGTGCGCTGGTGCGAGCGGGGTCGCTCAGATTTCTTGCGGCTTGGCGGCAACGATCATCGGCGATTGATCGACGGTACGGATGGGCGCGAGCCGGCCGCATTCGTGGTGCGCCGCATGAGCCTCGAATACCTGCGTCCGGCACGCATCGACGACGTTCTCGAGGTGGCGACTTCGGTCAAAGAGCTAGGCGCTGCAACCATGGTTCTCGATCAACGCATCGCCCGCGACGGTCGAGCGATCTTCGAGGCTGAGGTAACTGTCGTCCTGGTCTCGGTATCGGGCAAACCAATACGCATCGCGCGAGAGCTTCGGACGGCCTTCGCGGCACCTTGATTGCGGTACTCTTGCGCGACGATTTCCCCCAACTTCCCGAGGTGCCTTGACGTGTGCGTTAAGGCCATATGCTATGCGCAGTGACAGTTTCAGCCACACACTCTGCACTCGAGGGAAATTACGACGATGGCCAACGACGGAATTGAATTGCCGCCCCGTGAAGGTATGGATTTCGACGTGGTGATCGTCGGTGCGGGACCGGCCGGCTTGGCGGCGGCGATCCGTCTCAAGCAAAAAGCCGTTGAAACCGGCGGCGATGTCTCTGTCGTAGTAGTGGAGAAAGGCTCTGAGGTCGGTGCGCACATCTTATCAGGCGCGGTGATCGATCCCAGTGGTCTAGACCGTTTATTGCCCGACTGGCGCAATCAGGGTTGCCCGCTGCAGACACAAGTGACGGACGACCAGTTTCTATTCCTGGGGCCGTCAGGTGACATGCGCTTGCCAAACTTCTTGATGCCGCCGCTGATGAACAATCACGGTAATTACATCGGCAGCCTCGGAGACGTGGTCCGCTGGCTTGGCGAACAGGCAACGGAATTGGGTGTCGAGATCTATCCAGGCTTTGCTGCAGCGGAAGTGCTGTATGACGATCAGGGTCGCGTCACTGGCATTGCGACTGGCGACATGGGGGTCGGTCGCGACGGCAAGCCGACGGACAATTTCACCCGCGGCATGGAGCTGCGAGGCAAATACACGCTGTTTGGCGAAGGTGCGCGCGGATCGTTGACGAAACGATTGGTCGCCAAGTTTGGACTCGACCAGGGCCGGGATCCGCAGAAGTACGGCATCGGTCTCAAGGAAGTGTGGCAGGTCAAGCCCGCGAACCATCACCCTGGCTTAGTGCAGCACTCGTTCGGCTGGCCACTCGACAACGCTACAGGCGGCGGGTCATTCCTCTACCACTACGGGCAAAACCTGGTGTCGGTCGGCTTCGTCGTGCACCTCAATTACACGAACCCTTTTCTGTCGCCGTTCGATGAATTTCAGCGGTTCAAGACGCATTCACGCATTGCGCCGACATTTGCCGGCGGCAAACGAATTGGCTATGGCGCGCGCGCAATCACCGAGGGCGGATGGCAGTCGATCCCGGAATTGGTGTTTCCGGGCGGCGCGCTGCTCGGATGCGCGGCGGGCTTCGTCAACGTGCCTCGCATCAAGGGCTCACATAATGCGATCCTATCGGGCATCCACGCGGGCGAAGCCGCGTTCGACGCGGTCGCGGCTGGTCGCGCGCACGACAAACTCGACGCCTACAAGGAAGCTGTCCTCAACGGCCCGATCGCCAAGGATCTGAAGCGGGTCCGCAACGTCAAGCCATTCTGGTCCCGCTTCGGCACTAAGATCGGCGTACCTTTGGGCGGTCTCGATATGTGGTTGAATACGATTATACCCGGTATCGGCCTAGGGTTCACGTTGCGCCATAGCAAGCCGGACGCGGCAACGCTGTCTAAAGCGGGGCGTGTGAAACCGATCGAATATCCCAAACCGGACGGCGTGTTGACGTTCGACCGTCTGACGAGCTTGGCGTTTTCCGGAACGAACCACGAAGAAAATCAACCGGCGCACCTCAAGCTTGCCGATCCGCATATTCCGGTCGCCGTCAATCTGCCCGAATATGCCGAGCCCGCTCAGCGTTACTGCCCGGCGGGGGTGTATGAGATTTTAACGGATGCGGACGGTCGAGCGCGCTTTCAGATCAATGCGCAGAACTGCGTGCACTGCAAAACGTGCGACATCAAAGATCCAAGCGAGAACATCACGTGGGTGACGCCGGAAGGTGGCGGCGGCCCGAATTACGCCGGAATGTGACAGGATCGTTGTAGATCGAGCCGGCGGTTATTGTACCGCCTGTGCTCGATGCGGGCCGGAATCCACCAACGCGTCCGACTGTGCCTGGATGATGCCGGCGACAATGGCGCCGGCAGCGTACTCTGCCATGCAACGATAACCCAAGTCGTTCAGGTGAAACCGGTCGGTGGCAAGAATTGCCTGTTCACCTTTTTGTTTCGAAAGATCGGCCATCGCACTGAATCGATGGACCAGCATCACGCGCTCCTCACGCGCCACATCTTCAATGGCTTTGATCATCGTCACGTAATGCGCGTCGGCAGCCAAGCGTTCGACGTACTGCGGATCGATCAAGACGACATCGATGTGGTTTTTCGCCAGCCATTGCAGCGTCTTGGACAAATTCAATTTGAACTCTCCAACATCCGCGCGGGCCATGGCGTCATTGGTGCCAACCTGCCAGACGACGAGATCGGGCCGGACTTCGGCCACTTCGCGCTTCATGCGCGAGCACGCGCCGAGGCCCACTTCGCCGGGCACACCACGGGCAACGACGTCGACATCGATCCCCTTGAACAAGCCTTCGAGATCAGCTTCGAGGCGTACAGGGTAGGTGGCGTAAGGTGACGACGCACCGACACCCGATGTCGATGACGACCCGACCGCCAGAACTTTGACGACGCGCTGTTCCTTTAGGGCCCGGCGCATCTGCCGCAGCGCGGTCCGTCCTTCGTGCGCTGGCGCTGTGATGCGGCAATCACGCGAATATGGCGGCGGCGCCTTTGCCAGCGTAGCAATCTGTTGATCGACCGTCGCCATGGCGACAGCAACCTGCTGCGCTTCTGCAGAAAGCGGGCACGCCAGAAATATGCCTACCGAGAGCTTGGCGATCGCGTGCGCCATTCGACGAACCATGCGGTTATCCCCATTCCGATAATGCCTAATACTACCGTAAATGTGTCAACGGTCAAATTGCCACCGACAACAAAGCGGAAAAGTTGAGCAATCAAGCTTAACAAAGAGCCAACTGCGAACACCGCTAGCGAGTTTCTGCCGAGACTGCAAATCCACCTCCCGACGTCTCCAATGTATCTAGAAACAATTGGAAATACTGGATAAAATGCAATCACAAGCGCCAGCAGACTGATCACTCGGGAGGGCGACAAATTGGTTTTATCGATCAGGAAGAAAAACCGTGGCTGAGGAACGGACAACGGGTCCGGATCGAAGCCCCAGATTGTCAAAGCTGTGAACATGCCAGCCAGAATCGCTGCGCCGGGAACACTCAAACGCGCAATTTCCCGAAACCGAGCGCTGTCCTGGGCGTATTCCGAACCGAGGAATCCCAACACCAGCAGCAACTGCCAAGCGAGCGGATTGAAAAACCAGCCGGAATCGCCCGGCCACGTCGGCAACTGCAGGTTCAGCGTCAGCACGGTACCGTACAGTGCTAACGACGCTGCGAGCGCTGCCAACCGGTTCCTCCGCGCTAGAATTACGAACGCGGGCGCCATTAGCAACACGACAACATAAAGCGGCAAGATATCGAAAAACCATAAGTGGTGCGTGAGTAGAACCCACCCGACTGTTGTCCGCACCGGATCGTAGAATGCGGGGCCGGCGTTATGCCACTCGAGAAAAATCGGATTGTTCCGCAACAGCGATGTGGCGGCAAGAATAGCCAGCGCAATTGCCGTCAAGACCAACTGAGCGCGATAAATTTCGATCGCACGCGCCAATAAGCGGATCAAGACGCGGCCGGAAGATTGTGGCGAAAAGGGCCCACCGGTTGCATGACTGATCGACCATCCGGCCAAAAATACGAACAGCTCGGCGGCATCGCAAAAGGCAGCTTTATGCAGCGTGAAATTGCCATACGCGTTGCCGGGCACATGATCGATGAAGATCATAATGAGGGCAATTCCACGCCAGAAATCGACGGAGTTGACGGAGCGGTTCGGCATCTCAGGGGTTTGGTTTTCGTATCGTGTTTCATCGAAGCGCAGACGCGCTATCGCGTGCCACTGCACAGCTGTTGCGATATGCAGCCCAACCTCGCATAAGGCAATGGGTGCTGTCTGTCGCCGGCTTTGGAGTAGATACCTATGACGTTATTCACTCTCGCCGAACTCGAAACAGCAGCTGATCTCGTGCACACGATCATGCCGCCAACGCCGCAGTATGCTTGGCCCCTTCTGCGCCAGCGCACGGGCGTGGACGTCTGGGTCAAGCACGAGAACCATACTCCGACCGGGGCCTTTAAGGTGCGCGGTGGCATCGTTTATATGGAATGGTTGAAACGCACGCAGCCCGGCGTTGCGGGTGTGATTTCGGCAACCCGTGGCAACCACGGCCAGTCGATCGCGGTTGCGGCTGCCCGGGTTGGCATCAAGGCGGTAATCGTGGTGCCGGAGGGCAATTCCGTCGAAAAGAATGCGGCGATGCGCGCATTCGGCGCGGAATTGATCACATACGGGACCGATTTCGATGCCGCAAAAGCACACGCGGCAGAACTCGCGGCGAGTCGTAATTTGAATTTCGTGCCCTCGTTCGATCCAAGACTCGTGCTCGGCGTTGCGACATATGCGCTCGAATTTTTTCGTGCGGCACCGCCGATGGAGCGCCTCTATGTGCCAATCGGGCTTGGCTCGGGCATTTGCGGAGTGATTACCGTACGCGATTTGCTTGGGCTGAACACTGAAGTTGTGGGGGTCGTCGCCGAAGCAGCGCCAGCATATGCGCTATCATTGGAGGCTGGACGGGTCGTGCCGACCAACAGCGCAGCTACCTTCGCAGATGGCATGGCCGTGCGCGTGCCGAGCCCGGAGGCGTTCGCGATCATCCAGAAAGGCGTCAAAAAAATCTTGCGCCTCAGTGAAGAAGAGATCGCCGACGCCATCCGTTTCTACTATTGTGACACTCACAATTTGGCTGAAGGGGCGGGCGCCGCTCCGTTGGCTGGTCTGATCCAGGAGAAAGCCATTCTGGAGGGCAAAACCGCCGGCGTAATATTGTGCGGCGGAAACATCGACGCTTCAGCGTTTGGTCAGGTGCTCGGTGGACACACACCGGGCGTTTGACGCTGGCTTGAATTGACCACTCGAACTTCGGGATAAATCCAGCCTTAGAGTCGCCAAACGATAGGTCTCTTTGCTAGATTAATACTTATTCAGGAATCACCAGCGGATGTTTGTCCGCGCGAGCGAGGTGCGATGCGCACGTTTTCCCGAGTTTTTTGTTTACGCGCTTCCGGTTCGCGTGCCTTTGGACGGATCTCGAAAATGGTCCTGGTCGCCTGTGCGCTAGGCGTGGGCATGGCGCCTATGGTGGTCGCGGCCGCGGCGGGCGGCGTCAAAGACGAAACCTCATTGCTCGGTAGTTACTTGGCCGGGCGTCATGCGCGCGGCCTCAATGATACTTCAGTTGCTGCCGAGTATTATCGCAATGCGTTGGCGGTCGATCCGGACAACGAGGTGCTCATCGAGCAAGCGTTCCTCATGGAGCTGACCGAGGGCAATTACGCCGTCGCAGCCGATTTGGCGAACAAGCTGGCGAAGTCATCCAATCAAAATCGTATGACCCGGCTTTTTCTCGGCCTCGTTGATTTCAAGGCGAAGCGCTGGGAGCAGGCCGACGAGCATTTCAACGCCGCGAATTCGGGTCCAATCGGTGAGTTGACGAGTGCGCTTGCCCGGGCTTGGACACGGCAGGCGCAGGATAAAACCGACGAAGCTTTGCAGATGATCGAGGTGCAGAAGCAGGCCGAATGGGCGCAGTTCTACATGCGCTATCACCGCGCGCTGATTGCCGATATCGGCGGCCGCCGGTCCGAGGCTCGCTCGAATTATGAGCGTATTTTCAAGACCGATAGCCGCACACCGCGCACCGCATTGGCCTATACCCAGCACGCTGCTAATTCCAACGATTTCAAGCTCGCGCGTTCAATCCTGAAGGAGCACATGGATCGTAGTGCCTCGGATGGTCACCCGATGGCGGTGGCGTTGCGCGAGCAATTGGTCGGCAACGCGCAACTCCCCCTGTTGATCGGTAATGCGCAAGACGGAATGGCCGAGGTCTTCTATGGCCTTGGCGAAGCACTGACGAGCGAGGGCGGTGTTGCTTTAGGCGCTCTCTATTTGCAAATGGCGCTGTATTTGCGCCCCGATTTCCCGTTCGCTTTGGCAGCCCTCGCCAATGTTCAGGAAACCACCAAGCATTACGAGAATGCGATTGCGGTCTACGATCGCATTCCAAAAGGCACCCCTCTTGCCGCCTCGATCGATATCCGCAAGGCAATCAATCTTAATCTTCTCGATAAGGTCGATGACGCACAGGGGTTGTTGGAAGCTGTTGCGAAGCGCGATCCGACGGATGTAAAACCGCTGGATGCGTTGGGATCGATCATGCGGGCGCGCAAGCGTTATGACGAAGCCATCGTATATTATTCGCGCGCGATCGCGCTTATTCCAAAAGCCGAGAAACGGCATTGGTCGTATTGGTATTCGCGCGGCACAAGTTTTGAGCGTGTAAAAAAGTGGCAGTTGGCCGAGGCTGATCTGCAACGTGCGCTGCAACTGTATCCGGATCAGCCGATGGTGCTGAATTATCTCGGCTACTCGTGGATCGATCAGAACAAAAACCTCAAGCAAGGCATGGGATTGATCGAGAAGGCCGTCGGGCTCAAGCCTGATGACGGGTATATTGTCGATAGTTTGGGTTGGGCGCACTATCGGCTTGGGAACTACAAAGATGCGGTGCGTTTCCTCGAACGTGCGGTCGAGTTGCGTCCTGAAGATCCGGTTCTCAACGATCATCTCGGCGATGCCTTGTGGCGGGTCGGCCGCGAGCGTGAGGCGCGCTATCAGTGGGAGCAATCGCTGACGCTGAAGCCAGAGATGGAAGATGCCAATCGCACAAAACGCAAGCTCGATCAGGGGCTAGCCGAAAAGCGGGCGCCGGCGGCTGCCAAGCAGCGCCAGCAGGCGCGCACCGAACAACCCCGCAAGCGCGCCGAAACTAAGCTTGTGCCCTCCAAACAGTTCAGTCCATTTCAGTAGGACATGATCACCGAAGTCGCGCGGGCAAAGGTCAATCTCACACTTGAGGTCACTGCTCGGCGTCCCGACGGCATGCATGAACTAGCGAGCCTCGTTGTGTTCGCGAATATCGGCGACACGCTGGTCCTCGATACCACCGCCGTCGCCGGCGTCAGCGTCGACGGTCGTTTCGCACCGACCCTCGCCGGCGAAAATCTAGTGGCTGTAGCCCTCAGGCGATTGAGCGAAGTCGAGCCGCGCTTGACGCTTGGTCATGTCCACTTGGACAAGCAGTTACCGGTGGCGGCCGGCATCGGTGGTGGGTCGGCCGATGCTGCGGCAGTGCTCCGCGCAGTGCGTCGCGCCAATCCCCGGTTTTCGGCAACGGTCGACTGGATGAAAATCGCAGAGCGGCTCGGCGCCGACGTGCCAGTATGTCTTGTCAGCGAGACCGCCTGGATGACCGGCATCGGCGAAATTGTGTTGCCCCTGCGCGGCTGGCCGGCGCTGCGGGCCGTATTGGTCAATCCACTCGTGCCGGCTCCGGCCGACAAGACTGCCCAGGTGTTTCGCCGGCTCTCGCCGACTGCACTCGAAGGGAGATCTAAACCGCTACCGCCCACCTCCGGTCAGTCGGCGATCGATTTCATGGCCAGCCGTGGAAATAACCTCGAGCGGGCTGCGCTGGCGGTCATGCCGATCGCGGCTGCGATAAAAACGGCACTGCTCGGCATTCCTGGTTGCCGATATGCGGCAGTTTCCGGCGGTGGGCCAACGTGTTTCGGTATATTCGACAACCCAGAGATCGCGGCGCACATTTTAAGCGAGCAAGAACCGTCGTGGTGGGTGCGCGCCGTGACACTGGGCGGCCACATCTAGCAAGCTGCCATCAGTGAGCCCGCGAGACGCAGAAGCCCACCACATCGAGCAACGCCTTCTTGGCTGGGCTGTCACGAAATTCGCCAAGCGCTTCACGGGCAATTGCGCCGTAATGGCGCGCGCGCTCGAAGGTCGCTTCGATCGCCTTGTGCCGGCGCATCAAGGCGATGGCGCGTTCTAGATCGCCGTCCTGGATTTCGCCCTCGGTCAGGGTACGCGTCCAAAATGCGCGCTCTTCCGCTGTGCCACGGCGGTGGCACAGGATGATTGGCAACGTAATTTTGCCCTCGCGGAAATCATCGCCAACGGATTTCCCGAGTTTGCTGCTATCGCCCGCGTAGTCGAGGGCATCATCGACCAACTGGAAAGCGATCCCAAGCGCTGCGCCATAAGCGTGCAAAGCCTGTTGCTCAGGCTCGGGGCGATTTGCGATTGCGGCACCAACTTCGGCGGCTGCCGAAAAAAGCGCGGCAGTCTTGGCGTTGATAATTACGAGATAGTCTTCTTCACTCGTCGCTATGTTCTTGGCAGCGGCCAATTGCATCACTTCGCCCTCGGCGATCACCGCGGCTGCATTGGACAGAATACGCAGTGCTGTGAGCGATCCGACATCGACCATCATGCGGAAAGCATGGCCAAGCAGGAAGTCGCCAACCAGCACACTAGCCTGATTTCCCCACAGTAATCGGGCTGCTTTCTTGCCTCGCCTGACGTCGCTTTCGTCAACCACATCGTCGTGTAAGAGGGTCGCGGTGTGCATGAATTCAACGGCGGCTGCGAGTTTTACGTGCCCGTCCCCGGCATAGTTGCACAGCTTGGCTGCTGCTATCGTCAGCATCGGACGTAAGCGCTTACCGCCCGAATCGATCAAGTGATGGGCGAGTTCCGGAATCAACTCGACATCGGACACAGCTCGATCAAGGATGAGCGTGTTGACACCCGTCATGTCGGCTGCAACCAACTCGAGAATGGGCGCAAGATTTTCGGTCGCGTCTCGCGGAGCATCTAGAGTTGCAGCTAGACCCACGTGTGCCATCCTGTCGTTCGCATCTGTTTGATTTACAGTACTGGTCAATATCATAACGCCTTGTCCGGCATAGTGCCGCAGAGGCATTCTGCAGCTATAAGGTCAAACGTTGCCGATGCGCGAAATAATTCGCTCAAACGACCCCATTCTACTCGGCTTCGCGCAGGTGCTGTTGCGTGATGCCGGCCTTGAAGCCGTGCTTATGGATCAGAATATGAGCATCTTGGAAGGCTCGATCGGCATCTTGCAACGCCGATTGATGGTCGCGTCACATGATTTCACCCAAGCGCGCCGCGTGCTAATCGATAGCGATCTCGGCCAATGGATGAGCGCAGATGAGCACGGCTGAGCCATCCGAGCCAGCCTATCAGGTGACACTGGATGCGTTCCTGGCCGACCGAGTGATGGTCCTGCAACCCAGCTCCGGTTACCGCGCCGGCCTCGATGCGGTGGTGCTCGCGGCCACAGTCGCCAACACGTCGGACGCAAAAGTACTCGATTTGGGGGCCGGCGTCGGCACCGTCGGCTTGTGCGTTGCCGCCCGTTTGCCGAACGTCGACGTCGTACTGCTGGAGCGCGAGCCGGCGTTGGTAGCGCTTGCCCAGCAAAATATCGCGCAGAACGGCATGCTCGAACGTGTGCGCGTGGTTGCAGGAGACCTGGATCTTCCAGCCGATGCCCTTGGTCTGAACTCGGATAACTTCGATCATACTTTGGCTAATCCGCCCTACCAAATTGAGGGTCATGGGCACGCATCACCGGACGAGCTGAAGGCGCGCTCTCATGCGATGCCGGCTGGCAGCCTCGATCGCTGGGTGCGCGTCATGGCTCGGCTGACCAAGCCTGGTGGCACGGCGGCGATGATCCACCGGGCCGACGCGTTGGGCGAAATGTTGCCGGCGTTCAAGGGCCGGTTTGGCAGTATCATCGTCCTGCCACTTTATCCAAGGGTGGAAGAGGCGGCTGTGCGTGTCATCGTCCACGGCATCAAAGGTAGCCGGGCTCCCCTGCGCGTCATGCCGGGCCTTGTTCTGCACGAGTGTGACGGGCACGGCTTCACGCCGCAGTTACAAGCGGTTCTACGCGATGGTCACACTTTGTCGCTGATGAGATAACGTTGGCCGTCTACTTCGAACATGTTCTCTAACGCGCGCAGAACCTTGACCGGATCTGCGGGCTTGGCGAAAGAGATGAAAGCACCCGCGGTATCATAATGACCAGCGTGCTGCCCGGTGACGATCACATACGGTATGCCCCGAGCCGTGAGCAAACTGTTTAGGGAGGAGCCGTCTCCATCGGGCAAATTGCGATCAACCACAGCCGCAGAGACACTACCCAAACTCAGAGCAGAAAGCGCTTCACGAAGTGTAAAAGCGTAGTTGACCGAAGCTCCGGCGTCCTCGAAGGTCTGGCCCAAATCCAGCGCGATCAAGGGTTCATCCTCGACTATCAGTACGGTACGCCCAGATAAACTACCCATCGCTAATCATCCACTCGCGCTGATCTGTCCCCGGATCGTTCATCTCTGCCATAGCATCAAACTGATAATCCACGTAATTTCAACTGTAGATATCGTACGAACGACGGGTTTGTTGAACCGACCGCAAGCGAGAACGGCCCGAGAATGGTTCTATGGCAAACACTTTTGAGCTTCGCTGTGACTTGCTTTGCGATCGAGATTACGCCGGGTCCGAACATGACTTATTTGGCAATGGTGGCGGCGACGCAAGGACGGCGCGCGGGCTTCGCTATGGTGATTGGCATCGCGCTGGGCCTTTTGATTGTGGGAATTGCCGCCGCGTTGGGACTGGCCACAGTCATTTCCGCGGCACCCCTGCTCTACGAACTGCTGCGCTGGGCTGGCGTTGCATATTTGCTCTGGCTCGCCTGGGAGGCATGGCGGAATGGCGCAGAAGGTGCCATCTCGGAGTCGACTCAAAATGGGCTGTTCCAGCGCGGCTTGATCACCAATCTTCTCAATCCGAAAGCTGCCGTTTTCTACGTCGCAATCCTACCAACATTCATCGAGCCCGCTCGCCCCGTTCTTGCCCAGACGGTGCAGCTGTCGATCATCTATGTTGCCATCGCGACCGTAATCCACACCTGCATCGTGATGTTGGCAGGAGCGCTTCGCCCCCTGCTGGACGATCGGCAACGGACTGGCCACATTAAGCGCCTCATGGCTTTGGTGCTCGTCGCAGTTGCTGTCTGGTTTGCACTTGGCTCACGCCGTTGAGCGTTTTTCTTTCGATAGCAGACCCTGGTGATCGATGGTGATGATGTTTATCTCTCACCTTGGACTACCTCCTCCTCGTACCCAAGGTTGTCGCCCTCATGTGGCCTTTCACGAAAACGAGAGTAATTCCCGTATTGCGGTTTTCAGGCGCAATCGGCATGGCGTCGCCGCTCCGGCCTGGATTGTCATTGCCGCTTGTCGCCGGCCAGCTCGAGAAAGCCTTTAAAATGTCGACGTTGCCCGCCGTGGCGATTTCGATCAATTCGCCTGGTGGATCTCCCGTGCAATCGAGCATGATCTTCAAGCGCATCCGCCAACTCGCTGAGGAAAACAGAAAGCGAGTCTATGTTTTCTGCGAGGACGTTGCAGCATCAGGCGGCTACTACCTGGCGATCGCCGGTGATGAAATTTACGCCGATGCATCGTCGATTGTCGGCTCGATCGGCGTGATTTCGTCTGGCTTTGGTTTCGATAAAGCGATCGAGAAGTGGGGCATCGAGCGAAGAGTTTATACCTCGGGCCTCAACAAAGGCTCGCTCGATCCATTCCTGCCAGAAAAAGCGGATGACATCGAGCGCTTGAAAGCGCTCCAGCGGGACGTGCATGATGTGTTCATCGGGGTCGTCAAGGATCGGCGCGCAGCCAAGTTGACAGGGGCGGATAGCGAGTTGTTCTCGGGCGCGTTCTGGTCCGGACCGAAGGCGATGGAGTTGGGGCTGATCGATGGCGTCTGCGACATGCGCACAAAGATGCAGGAGTTATTTGGCGCCAAGGTACGGCTACGGATGGTGCCGGGACCAGGCGGTGGGCTACTCGGGCGGCTCCGGCGCCTGCCCAGTGTCGTCACGGGTATCAGTGGCGGCGTAAATGGTCTACAATTCTCCCTCGCCGATGACGCTTTATCGGCGGACGAGATCCGCAGCCTTTGGGCCCGTTACGGTCTTTAAGGCTGACGCGCACGGGGAGGAATTCCATGCCGCAAGTGTTCGCCCTGGCGCTGATCGGAGCCGGCGCTATCGCGGGATATCGCTGGCTTGCGCGCCAATTGGACGCCATTACAAGGGCAGCTGACGCCGCCGAAGCCGAACTTCGCCGCGCGGCTGAACATGGCTCGGGCCAACCGAAGGATCTCGGCCAGTTGGAATGGGATGCCATCAATGGGGTATATCGGCCGCGAGCAAACAGCTGATCGCTGGCGTCTCACTTCGAGGGCAACGGGGTTGGATGCAATCCTATGATGCCATCCCCCGTTGATCGCGGCTGACTTATCCCTATAGTCCGGGCGAAACTCGATCCGGGACGCTCAATCCATGCCGAAAGCCGCCGCTTCGCCTGCCGCCTCCGCTGCGCATCCGACATTGCGTCCGAAGGCTGCGTTCCAGGATTTGATCCTGACATTGCAGGAGTTCTGGGCGGCACAGGGCTGCGTGATCCTGCAACCTTACGACATGGAGGTCGGTGCCGGCACCTTTCACCCGGCGACCACGTTGCGGGCGCTTGGCCCCAAGCCTTGGAACGCCGCTTATGTTCAGCCCTCGCGCCGGCCAAAGGATGGCCGCTATGGCGAGAACCCGAACCGGTTGCAGCACTACTACCAGTTTCAGGTCATTATGAAGCCGTCGCCACCGGACCTTCAGGACCTCTACCTCAAGAGCCTCGAAGCCATCGGCCTCGACCCGCTTGTGCACGACATTCGCTTCGTCGAGGACGACTGGGAGAGCCCGACACTCGGCGCCTGGGGCTTGGGTTGGGAAGTGTGGTGCGACGGCATGGAGGTGTCCCAATTCACTTACTTCCAGCAGGTTGGCGGCTTCGACTGCAATCCGGTGTCGGGCGAGTTGACCTACGGCCTCGAGCGCCTAGCCATGTACGTGCAGGGCGTCGACCGGGTGTACGATTTGTCGTTCAATGGCCGCGATGACGAGCGGCGCCTCACCTACGGCGATGTGTTCCTGCAAGCCGAGCAAGAGTACTCGCGCCACAACTTCGAGCATGCCAATACAGATTTGCTGTTGCAGCACTTCAAGGATGCCGAGGCCGAATGCAAATCGCTGCTCGAAAAGGGGCAACGCGAGGGACGGCACGACATGGCGCTGCCAGCGTACGACCAGTGCATCAAGGCGTCACACCGGTTCAATCTGCTCGATGCCCGCGGCGTGATCTCGGTCACCGAACGGCAGAGCTACATACTGCGGGTGCGGGAATTGGCCAAAGCGTGCTGCGCCGCTTGGTTGCAGACGGAGGGCGGCGGAGCTAGGTAATGCTCGCAGGCGAGATTGGGAGTTCCCTATCATGCGGGTTGAGGTCCTTCACGCCGCCTCACTGGCCCGCGGGAGCCAAAGCGATTTTCGTTCGTGTTTTTTGGTCATAAGCCGAGTGGCAATATTCGTCACAACAATCTGATGATAATCCACGGGCGACGCATTCAAAACCGGCACTCCCTCGATCAGCTCCCAACGTTCTTCGTCGGGTCGCGTCTCGGTGAAGGCGAGAAACTCTTCGATCGTCATCTGGTCTTTGGCGCTAATTTGGAGCGTGCGGACATCTGCGGACCTCTCACCTAACTATAGCGCATGCGGCGAATAAATCCCATAGTTGACGGAGATGCGCGCACGATGCTCCTGGTTTAAGTGCTAATCGTTGTCAGCTGACGGAGACGGAAAACGTGAGCGCCTACATCCCAACGCTACTCGGTTGTCTAATCATGGCGATTCCAGCGATCCTGTTGGCGTGGATTGCATTTCGGCGCGAGCGGGCGATCTTCTGGTTCGCCGTTACGATGATCTTCGTTGGATTAGGCTATCTTGCCACAACGCCCACACCGGAAGGCGTCGCCAAAGTCGTGATGGGGCGGCGTATGTAAATCGCTTCTCCCTAACGCACCGTCACCGGCACACGATGCACCGCGTTGTTGCCGAAGCCGGCGCGGTCGAAGCGGGCCTCCAGCGGTTGCACGTCGCCGTTGGCATCGGTCGCGCGGCAGGAGAGTTCGTACTCGCCCGGCGCCGCATTCCACACGAAACGCCAAGCGCGCCACGCATACTTGCCCGAAGGGGTGTCGAGCGCCGCATCGGCATAGCGGCCTTCGATGCCGACTTCGACCTTGGAAATTGGCACACCAGCACCCGACCAGGCGCGACCGAATAATTCGACGCTGCCGTGTTCGAGTAAGCGCCGCCGCGTATACCAGTCGGGGATGCCTGGAGGCACCAGCAGCGACTTTACACGAATGGCCGTGACCGGGATGCCGTCGTCGTCCTTGGTCTTCTTGAACACGTAAGTCTCGACCTGCTGGAACCCCTGGTAGGCGTAGTCGATCACCTCGATGCGGTTGAGCCATTTAACGCTCGCCATCCCGTACCAGCCGGGCACCAACAAGCGCAGCGGTGCGCCATGCTGCGGCAGCAACGCCTGACCGTTCATCGCAGTGACGAGAAGAACGTCATCGCTCAGCGCGAGCGCAGGCCTCAAGCTGCGGCCGTAGTCGTGCTCGACACCACCATCAAAGCCACGGTCGGCGCCGGTGAAAACGACATCGTAGGCACTGGCCCTGAGGACGGCTTTTTCAAGCAACGGTTTAAGCGGTGTGCCGGTCCACTCAGAAGTGCCGACCGCCTCGTGATGCCATGGCTGGCTCGGCCAACGCGGAGTGCTGAGACTTCGGCCATTGCCTGCGCATTCGAGGGTTACGCGATGCGTCGTTTGTGGCAACGCCTTTATGTCGGCGAGGCTGAGTTTGATCGGATTTTCTACCAAACCGGCGATCGACAACGTCCAGCATTCCGGTTCGGGCACGAACGGCACGTCGAAGTGCGTCAGCAGGTAGTGCATCCCGGCCGGCGTCACGTCGTGGCGTAGACCCTCCAGCAACATCCCATGGTTGCGATGCGCGAGGCCTACTTCCTCGTCGAGATAATCACCGTCAATGTGGGACTTGTGGGCCGGCTTGAGTATTGGATGCTCGGGCGCGTTCATGAGGGGGGCTCTTGGGACGTGATACTTAGTTGGATCGCTGACGATAGCGTGGCATGAAGTGTCACATTAGATACGGCCGGCACGATCGACAAGAACGTGGTGGAAGGCGTGAGGAAAGACGGAAACATGGAAAGTTGGCGCGAAAAGGCTGTCGAGGTCGGCGAAGGCATTTGGATCATTATGCTCGCCGCCTGGGTGCTGATCCAACCGATTATTTTTGCGGCAGGCCGCGCGATCGCAGCTTTGCCGAAGGTACTTTGGGGATGGTGGTCGGCGCTCGATCTAGCAACGCAGCGCCGGTATTTTCTTGGTCTGGGCGCGATCCTCGTATTGTTCTATGCGTGGACGTGGCGCGACGTGCCTGGCCAGTGGGTCGCCTATCAGTCCGGCGAGCGTCCACTGTACGCAGCCAAAACCTGGCACTATCAACTCGACAAGGTCGTTGTCGACAACCTCGTCAAGATCAATACCGATGTGCTCGTCACCGATTATGGCACGATGGGCGGTAAAATGCCGTTGCCAGCATCCGAAGTTGCCCGGCTCAAGCTGAAACCAGATGGTACGAAGCGCATCGTTCTGGCTTACATGTCGGTTGGTGAAGCCGAGCGCTTTCGGTTCTACTTCAAGGATGAGTGGAAGACTGATCCACCCGAATGGTTAGGCGCCGAAAACTGCTCTTGGCCCGACGCCTTCAAGGTGCAATTCTGGCACGATAGCTGGAAAGACATCATTTGGCGCGGGCGCAAGGCGTATCTCAAGCAGATCATCGAAGCAGGCTTCGATGGCGTTTATCTAGATCGCGTCGACATTTACGATCAGTATCCCGACAACTCCGATGCCCGTGATCAGATGATCCGCTTTGTGACCGACCTTTCGAGCACGGCCAAAAAGTTAAACCCTGGTTTTCTCATCGTCCCGCAGAACGCCGACGACCTGTTGACCGAGCCGGAATACCGCGCCGTCATAGACGGGCTCGGACGGGAAGACTTGCTCTACGGCACCAAAGGCACTGGCACGCGCAATCCAGGCCACGAGATTAACGAGGCGCAAGAGCGGCTCGACTTGCTGTTATGGGAATGGAAACCCGTATTGGCGGTCGAATATCTGCAAACGCCCGATGCGATCACGGCTGCCTCGCGAGAGCTCAAAAGGCGCGGTCTCGTCGGCACCGTCCAGCCACGGGCACTCGATGGTGCCGACCCGACAGCCGCGATTGACCTTGCAAAGAATATCGGCACGAACGAATACACCAAGGCCAACTGCGAAAAGGGAAAGTCGTGGTAAATGCCGGCGCCTTCTGGCTGCCGGTTTGGCAAGCAGTTGCTTCGAATGGCCTAGCTATTGCAGTATCTCTTCGATCGTCCCGCCGACCAAAGGAAAGAAACGTACATATGCATGAGTTGCGTAAACTCGCTGCCCGATTCTCGGCGATTGCCGCGGTCATCGTGCTCGTCTCGACAGGTTCGGTCGCGCAGGATCGTCCAAACGGCCTTCTCAAAGCGAAGTCCTGGGCATTCCAGCTGAAGAATTTGGGTCCCGACGAGCAAGCCAAGATTGCAGCTTCGCCCTATGATCTCGTTGTGATCGACAGCGAGCAATTCCCCGCCGACAAGGAAATTCCACTGACGCGCGCCGAAGTCGAGCGGATGAAAGTCAAGCCCGATGGCAGCCGTCGTCTCGTCATCGCCTATTTCAGCGTCGGTGAAGCGGAAAATTACCGTTACTATTGGAAGCCCGAATGGAACCGCGCGAAACCTTCCTGGGTCGGCAAGGAAAACAAGCAGTGGGGCGGCAATTTCTTGGTCAAGTACTGGGATCCGACTTGGCAGAATATCATCATGGGGGGGCCGAAGTCGTTCGCCGATCAGGTGGTCAATTCGGGCTTCGACGGGTTCTACATCGATCGCGTGGATGCCTATTACTATTATGGCGACACCGCTGAGAAGCGCGTGCAGATGACCGACTTCATCATCAAACTCGCTAATTACATTCGCTCGAAAAAACCAGACTCGCTCATCCTCGCTCAAAACGCGGAAGAGTTGCTCGACTATCCGAATTACGTGAAAGCGATCGACGGCATTGCCAAGGAAGACTTGGTCTTTGGCATCAGCCACACCGAGAAGATGAACCCGGCCGGAGACATCGCGCACACCAGCAAGCTGCTTTCGAGCGCGAAGAAAGCGGGCAAGGCGATCTTCGTCATCGAGTATCTGACCAAGCAAGATTTCATCACCGTGGCGAAGGCCAAGACGGAAGAGCTGGGATACGTGCTTTACGTTGGGCCCCGTGGCCTGGCCGAGCTTTACGACGGGACCAGCGGGGCTGGTCCAAGGCGCGGTCCGCTTGACCCGACTCCCGACGCGCCGAGCCTGAAGAAAGCACCCGCTGCAAAAAAGAAAGCTGCAGCACGGTAGCCGAAGTTGCCCCTCATAATAGATAAAGGCCCGATCGTGCGATCGGGCCTTTTTGGTCTCTCAGGCTGCTTGCAGCGCCCGGAACTCGCGGAAGCCAATCAATCTGCGGTTCGCGTCATCCCATAGCGCCAACCGCGCGCACATGATGCTTTGCCACAGTGTGAGACGGTTCATCGCCTGCAATTCAGGGCTGGCGTCGAGACAGGCCTGCAACTTGTAATTCGGGATCATGCTGCACAGGTGATGGATGTGATGCAAGCCGATGTTGCCCGTGAACCACTGCAATACCGGCGGCAGCACGTAATAGGAGCTGCCATGGATGGCCGCGACCTGGAAATCCCAATCAGGTCCATTTTCCCAATGGGTATCTTCAAACTGATGCTGGATGAAGAACAGCCAACCGCCAATCGCCGCCGATAAAATCAGGATGGGGACGGCGAGCATCAATATATGCGCCCACCCAAACAGCCAGATCAACGGCGCGTAGAAGGCAACGAGACCCGCGTTGAGTCGCATCACGCTACCCCAGGTTTGCTTGGCGGGATGCGGATGGAACCACGGCAACCTCTGAAGCACGAGGAAATAAAGCGGCAAGCCAATTCCGAATAGGAACGCGGGATGGCGATAGATGCGATATCGGATGCGGCCCGCGAGAGGAAGTGCTGCGTACTCGCTAACGGTCAAGGTCGTGATGTCACCAATCCCGCGACGGTCGAGATTGCCTGATGCCGCGTGATGGACGTTGTGTTCGCGCCGCCACAATCCATACGGGGTGAGCGTAAGCACGCTGACTAGACGACCCAGCATGTCGTTCGCAGCTCGGCTGGGAAGGTATGAGCCATGTCCGCAGTCGTGCTGAATGATGAAAAACCGGATCAGTAAACCGGCTGCTGGAAGACAGAACAAAATCGTCAGCAGGTACGAGAATTCGATGGTGTAGAGCATCACCGCGACCAGGGCAACGAATGCAGCCGTTGTCGTCCCCACCTGCCACACGGCATCTGAGATCGATGCGCCGCGGTATGCCGCACAATGCGCGGCTAATTTACGGGCCGCAGCCTTCAGCTCGGCAGCTCGCGATGGCGGTGCCATTTCGGAGTGTGCGGTAACATCTTGTTGTTCCGGCGTCGCCGGATGGTCCATCAGCGTCATCTGTTTTCGAAATCCTCGCTTCCAAAGCCTCGGATCGTTGATTCCAGCTATCACGTTCGAGGCGAACTTGAGACGATTTCTCATCTCTCGTGAGTAGCATTTGCTTAAGCTGTGGCTGGTTCGCATCCAGCGCTGCGAATCGGATTGCCGCGCTTGTGCCACCATCCCGCCGTGCGGCCCCCGCGCTTCGGCCTCAAACAGCGCTTACAACATTGCTTCATCGATATAACTGTTTTCATAGGAGTGACGTCGATGTCGCGTTTGCTGTCGTGGTCAATTTTCTTACTTAGTGCCGCTATCGGGGCTGGCCCGCTTTCGATCGTGTTTGGCGCGAGCGTAGCTGCTGCACCAACTCCGCGGGTCACCGAGCCAGTATATCATAGCAATCTGTCAGTCTATTTCCTGCGTGGCACTTCGGCGCCTGGTCAGGTACCGCTGACACTCGCGGAAGCCCTCAACAAAGGCACCGTCATCATCGATGAGACGGGAAACGTAAATCAGCTTCAAGTCGAGAATAAGGGTGACGATGATGTGTTCATCCAAGCGGGTGACATTGTCAAGGGAGGGCAGCAAGATCGCGTACTGACAGTGAGCCTGTTGTTGCCGGCCAAGTCCGGCCGTTTGCCGATAGGGGCGTTCTGCGTCGAGCAAGGTCGCTGGTCGGCGCGCGGCAAAGAGGATGTGAAGCGATTTGCCACTTCGGGGAATTCGGTCCCTTCCCGCGAGGCGAAGCTTGCCATGCTGGCGCCAGCGAAGCCTAAAATCGAGCAGCCAACGCCGGCCCAGGGTGGAACCGCGGCACACGCGAACCGCACTCAGATGCGAGGGCTCGGTCAATCGGAGGCGGGCGGACGTCAAGGTGAAGTGTGGGCCAACGTCGGTAAGATCCAGGATAAGTTGTCTTCGAAGCTCAAGGCAAAGGTAAATTCGGGTGCTTCTGCGTCGAGCCTGCAGTTGTCCCTGGAAAACGAAACACTGATCGCAGCGCGGTCCGCCTACATCAAAGCCTTGACCGGCGCTCCGCACGACGATGGGGAGATTGTCGGAGTTGCCTTTGCCATCAACGGGCGCATTGCAAGCGCGGAAGTCTATCCTTCTTCCGGCCTGTTCCAGAAAATGTGGCCCAAGCTGCTCGATGCTGCCGCCACGGAAGCGATCGCCGAGAACGACGGTAAGGTGGACGAACGACCAACCGTCGATATTGTCGCCAAGTTCCTGGAAACCGCAGATCAGGGCAAGGCCGAGGCCGACGTACAACTTGCCCCTGGGCTGGCGCGCCAATTGATGGATGCGCCAACAACACTTGCGGTTGCAACCAAGCGCGCCGATGGATTGGAAGTGCACCGGACCTATCTCGCGAAATGAGTTAGTTGAGAAACTGTGAAGAATTGCGCTTGTCATTGACCGCTGCCTGATGAAATCTTCGCTCAGTTACGGGCGGGATGCGTCGAGGGGATAAGATGAGCGTTGCAGTGCGCGCGGGCGGAACCAGTGTCCCCCGCGCCGGAATCGATGAGGCTAGCCGTGCGGCGGGTTCGCTCGCTGGGCGCTCGTTGCTCGATGGCATCACGCTCGACTACGGTCCGGTCGATGTGCTGGGCCGATTTTTCCTAGTGGCAGATACAGCCGCTCGAGAGCGCGGCGTGAATTTGTCATTTGGAACAGTCCAAGATCTAGTGCGCATCAATAAGCTGAATTCCGATACGTGGCGTCCACTGCTGCCGATTTTCGATCCCGTCCACGGTGGCTTGAATGATGAAAATGTGTTCGCGATCATCGGGCGTAATGCAGCCGGCGATGTGGTCGCGACGCAGGCCGCGCGCCTGTACAATTGGTCGAATACAAACTTCGCCGCTGAAGCTGGCAGTTTGCGCTTATTCTACCCTGACCCAAAACTTCAAAAACTTGGCACCGAACGGATTGATGTTACGACGCCAGCGGCCGAGTTGATCACAGGCCGTGTTTGTTTTTCAGGTGGCGTTTGGTTTCATCCCAACTACCGGGGTCGACTGCTGACGGCGATACTGCCTCGCATTTCGCGTGCCTATGCATTCACACGCTGGTTCACCGACGTGACGGTGACGATCATGGCCGAGAAGCTCGCCGAATGCGGTGTTGCGGCTCGCTGTGGCTACACAGAGATAAACTGGGATCTGACGCTGCGGGAAACGCGGACCGGCACCGTGCGATGCGCACTTTTGACCATGCAAACCGAGCAAATGCTTGAGGATTTACGCACTTTTATCGAGGAGCTCAGCCCGCAAGTCGATCGTCGCGTCGATGATCGAGCTATTCAGCAACCACATACCCCCGCCAGAGCTTCGGGCAGGTAGCAGAACCCGCTTATATCGGAGCCTTGCCCGACCAAGAGTCGGCGTATTCATGATCGTGTCGACGTCGCAAACGAGTGGCCGCCCTTCCTTGAGGGCTGTGCGATAGGTCGAGGCCACCCACTGACCGTAGGTTTGATCCTCCTGCTGGGCTATCGACTTACCGATCGCGCGCGCAACCCAATCGGTTGAGTAACTCACAAAGCCAGTCCCGATCTCCCTAAACGTCATGTCTTGGCATTCATCGTTGGCATCGATGATGTGATAACGTCCGTGCAGCGACTGCTTGATGATGTTCCACAGCCCGTCACGATGTACAGATTGTGAAAGGGCAGGCCAATTCTCGATGAGTGAATGGAGGGCCTGATGTTGCGGTGTCGTACGTGGCAATTCAGACAGCGCAATCGACCGCATAAGGTAGTCGCCGGGGCGCACAGCTTGTGTCTTTGACAACGCCTGCTCCAGCCGGTCGATTGCGATCTGCCGGGTGGCGTGCAGGCCATAAACCCAATCGGCCTCGAAGTGCACGGTGACTATGCGGTCGAAGGTGCGTTTTGCAAGCCATTCACACAAGGCTGTGAATGCCAACTGCTTCAGCAAACTGGGGCGCAGTCGGATCTCGCACGAGCGTCCATATATATTGATCGCGATGAAGCCCATGTTCTTGACGACATAGGCAGAGAATTCCTCGTGCGTCTGATCGGCGCCGAATGAAGCGCGCAAGCGGGTTGAACCGCCATCCCAAAGTGTACCTAAATCGTCGAATATCAAGAGATCGGACATGGCAATCGCAAATGCACTCCAATGGCGCGCGGACGAAAGATCGTTTTTTTGGAGTAGAGCAGAAGTTTGGTTTCGATTGGTTTAAGGTGACTCATTATATTGTTCGCAGTTCCCGAGTGGTGTTTTCTCGTTTCGGATTAGGTGCGCATCGCTGCTAGCTTCACCCTCCGATGATTTTCCATCTGCCGGGACGCGATCAACGAATGGTCGCCGACACGGTAGCACCGGTCGCCTGTTCGCTAGACACCTGGGCCTTTCGTCGCGAACGTCTGACAGGTCCGGCATTAAGAGTTGATCAACTATGAAAAGTCATGCGCGCGCGGTCGTCATCGGGGGCGGTGTGGTCGGGGTCTCGACCCTTTATCATCTCGCCAAGAAGGGTTGGGGCGACTGTGTCCTCGTCGAGCGTCGCGAGCTGACGTCGGGCTCGACTTGGCATGCGGCCGGTCTCCTGCCGCTGTTCAATCTGTCCTACTCAGTTGGCCAGATCCACAAATATTCGGTCGCGCTCTACAAGTCCCTGGAGGCGGAAACCGGACAGCCCGTTGGCCTGAAGCAGGTGTCCAACATCCGGCTTGCCCGCACGCCCGACCGCATGGACGAGTTCCTGTATTACAAGGGCATCGCCGAAACGATCGGCGTCAAGGTCAACATTCTGAACGCCGGACAGGTCAAGGAGATCTGGCCCTTGGCGAACGTCGACGGCGTCCTCGGCGCTATTCAGCATGCCGATGACGGCTACATACAACCAGCGGACCTGACGCAGGCGCTGGCTAAAGGCGCGCGTGCCAAGGGCGCCGAGATCTATCGCAATACGACCGTCACCGGCATCACGCGGATACGCTCCGGCGAGTGGGAAGTTGTAACAGACAAAGGCACGATCACCTGCGAGCATGTCGTCTCGGCGACCGGAAACTTCGCTCGCCAAACTGGCCGGATGCTTGGCCTCGATATCCCCGTAATCCCGGTCGAACACCAGTACGTCGTCACCGAACCGCATCCCGCGATCGTCGAACGTCAAAAAAAGGGCCTGCCCGAAATGGGTGTGCTGCGCGAGGCGGATAGCTCCTGGTATATGCGCGAGGAAAATGGCGGCCTGATCCTCGGCCCCTACGAGCCGGGCGCGCCGTGCTGCTACCTCGATGGTCCAAGTGATCAGAGCGAGTACGAGCTGTTCCAGGAAGATTTGGAGCGCATCGCGCCGCACATTGAATCTGCCATCGTGCGCGTGCCGGCGTTCGGCGAGGTCGGTATCAAGAAGGTCTATAACGGCGCGATCTGCTACACGCCCGACGGCTCGCCGATCATTGGCCCCGCCTGGGATCTGCCGAACGTCTGGCTGAACGAAGGACACTCGTTTGGCATCACAGCCGCCGGCGGCGCGGGCTGGCAACTCGCCGAATGGATCGTCGATGGCGAAAGCACGATCGACATGCTGGGCGTCGATCCGCGCCGCTTTGGCCCGTATGCCGGTCGCGGATATTTGCGCCAAAAAAACGAAGAGGCCTACGCCAACGTCTTCACCATGCACTATCCGGACGAGGAGCGCGTCGCAGTGCGGCCGTTGAAGCAAGCGCCCTGCTACGACCGGATGGCGGCGCTGGGCGCGGTGTTCGGCTCAGTTTATGGCTGGGAGCGGCCCGGCTGGTTCGCACCTGCCGGTTACCAGCTCAGCGATGCCGACAAGGCCTATCCGGACGTCCTGCTCAATCATAATCATCCAGCCGTCCCGGCCGACGGCAAGCCACCGCGCGAAAAGTGGAGTTTCCGGCGCTCGAATTATTTCGATTTTGTTGGCGATGAATGTCGCCATGTATCAGAGCACGTCGGCGTGCAGGACATGACGCCGTTCGCCAAGTACGAGGTTTCGGGCGCTGGCGCTGAGGCATGGCTTGACGGGCTCGTCGCCAATAAGTTGCCGGGCAAGATCGGCCGGGTTGGCCTCGTCCATCTACTGTCGAAGAATGGTGGCGTGCGCTCTGAGTTCACGGTCTTCCGCGAGGGACTGGAGCAGTTTTATCTCGTCGGGCCCGGCGCGCTCGAGCGGTACGACTGGGATTATCTGCAAAAGGCCCGGCCGCGCGACGGCTCGGTCGATCTGCAAAAGATTACCTCGCAATTGGGTGTGCTCGTTCTCGCCGGTCCCCGATCGCGCGACGTGTTGCAGAAACTGACCGACACGGACCTATCGACCAAGGCGTTCCCGTGGTTGTCAGGCCAGCACATTTCGGTCGGTGCGGCATCGGCGAAGGCGCTGCGCGTCAACTACGTCGGCGAACTGGGATGGGAATTGCACCATCCGATCGAGATGCAGAACTACATCTTCGACAAGCTGCTGGAGGCGGGGCGCGAATTCGGCATCAAGCCGTATGGCATCAAGGCGATGATCGCGATGTCGATCGAGAAATCCTACCGGCTGATCGGCCGCGAACTATCGATCGAGTATGCCGCGCTTGAATCGGGGCTCAACCGTTTCGTCAATCTCAACAAGGGCCAATTCATCGGCCGTGACGCATTGGTCGGCTGGCAGCAAAAGGGCTTTGCCAATCGCTTTGTCACGATGGAAATCCATGGGGTGACTGATGAGGGATCCGATATTCGCGGCTCAGAGCCAATACTGCACAAAGGAAAGATGATCGGCCGGGCAACCAATGGCGGTTACGGTTGGCGGGTGGGCAAGTCGTTGGCGCTAGGCATGGTGCGCCCCGACCTTGGCGAGGTCGGCCAGGAACTGGACATAACAATTCTTGGCAAATCACATCTCGCGGTAATTGTCGCCGAGAGCCCATTCGATCCGGGCAATGAAAGGCTGCGAAGCTGAGGACCTTGCATGCGATGCTGCGACGCACTATTTTAATTGGTGCGCTGCACAAATTACGATAAGTTAAGCGTCAACGCACCTAGGAGGCGGGTATGGGCGAAACATGGATGACGAAGTGGGGACCGCGTCGCGTACGCTATGAACCGCCGACGCTTGCCGAGGCGCTCGATGCAGCGTCCGACTTGTCGCCCGATCTCAAACAGCAGATCGTGCTGGCGGCAGAACTCATGAGTTTGCCCGTCGACGAGATTCGGGAAGAGGCCGAGGCGATCTTCAAAAGCCGCAGCCGGCGTCGCATCACCGCTACAATCACTCAGGCTCAATCCGCGCACGGCCAGCCGCGTGCGCCAATCATCGTCGAGCACCGCGCCCCGCGCCGGATCATGCGGACGGTTGCTGGGCGATAGGGGTGGATCCTCTCGTCAACCTAAGTCTTCTTCCGAGTTGTTCTATTTAGGTAAAGTACCTAAGTTAGCGGGTAAACCCTCGACGCAGAGAGGAGCCCGCATGTGCCGCAATATCAAGACGCTGTTTAATTTCGACCCTCCCGCGACCGCCGATGAAATCGCGGCTTCCGCCCTACAGTTCGTGCGCAAGCTATCGGGCTTCAACGCGCCGTCGAAGGCGAATGAGCCAGCGTTCGACCGTGCTGTCGCCGAGGTCTCGCAGGCTGCGCGAAACCTACTGGCGTCGCTGCAAACGCATGCGCCAGCCCGCGACCGGGAGGTCGAGGCGGAGAAGGCGAAGGAGCGCGCGCGCGAAAGGTTCGGGTGATTGCCTTCAGTTTCGCCCAACCACTCGTTGCCATCTTAAACGTGTCTGCCATTCGTTGCATGATCGTCAATGGAGTGCATACGCCGACAGGATCGGGAAGTCGCCGTGATCGAGCAATGTGTGATCGACGAGGAAAGAAGCGCGCTTTGGGGCTTAGGTGCCATACTTGCCGGCATGGGGTTGATCATGATCTGGGCGTTGCAGCCGACAAAGGAGCTTTGGCCAGGCGACGTGAGGTAGTTTAAATAGCGCTGTCGGTCGCAGAGTTGGGCGAGGGTTTCTGCAATTATTTGCTAAGCTTCTGATTTTGTCGTTTCACGTTCTCGACGAACTTGCCCGACGTAGCATCGCGGGCAACGAATTTGCCTGATCGGACATCCTTCGGTCCCGTCAGAGCGTCCCGTCCTGCCTTCTTCAAGGCAGCTTCGACCTTGTCGAGATCAAGCCTTCGTTTCATGGTTTGTCCCATGCCTCAGTCAGTTTAAAACTTCCTTCAATACTGTCAAAAGTGTACCACTCGTCAACTAT
>JANLXZ010000081.1:0-7304 GCA_031365375.1 Hyphomicrobiaceae bacterium
TCGATAAAAAAGTCTTTCCTGTCTTCATGCGACTGCACGGAGCCAGAGTCACGCGCAACTAGCGCATCGGCGGCATAATCTTCCTCTTGGGCGGTGCTTGAACGAGTCAAGTCCATCCCCAATTGGAAGAGAGTATCGGCGTAAGCCATAGGACCCTCCCCAACCAGTAGATAGATGTGACCCGCTCGATCCTTACCTTTGGGGTTTCCGGCAGACCTTGACCTTAAGGGCAGTCGAACGAACGGACGAGCTGCATATGAGGCTAACGCCCCCCCCACGCAAGGGAAAAATTCCCCTTTCCGAAATTATTTCTGCTGCTGTGTTCACAAGTAGTTAGCGCGGTCGTTTGAAGTGGGGTTCGACCGGCCGAATAGAGCTGAAATTAGGCGCCAAATGCCGATTTTGATTTTCACAAAGTCAAAGCGTCGCACACTCCGCTTTGAAGGACCATCCTTGTGCGTTGCTAAAGCGAAATGTTGGCAGACGGACGGATCTGCCAGTCGACAAGTGCGGCGTCTCGCGCAAAACTGACAAACGGCTCCCACGAAAGGTATTGTGAACATGACCAGTCCTCGCCCGAAGGCAGTGCCCACGACGCTGATCAAAAACGACCAGACGGTCACCACTGAGTGGCGATTTGCCCCGGGCGCCGAAACCGGCTGGCATCGCCATGGAATGGATTACGTCGTAGTGCCGATGACGACCGGCATTTTACTGCTCGAGGAGCCGGGCGGCGGCACTCGCGAAGCGCCGCTCACAGCCGGCAAGCCTTACTTTAAATCCGAAGGTGTCGAGCACAACGTCGTCAACGTCAACGCGCATGAATTCGTGTTCATTGAAATTGAACTGAAGAAGCAGGCCTGATCAGTAGAGGCGCGTGCGGAAATATTGAAGTACGAGTTCGTCGAATCGGCCACTCGCGCGCACGCGTTTTAATGCACCGTTGAGCTGTACTTTGAGGTCTGGGTCACCTTTGGGAACAGCAATTGCGATGCCCTCGCCAAAATAGCGTGGCTCTAGAAATGGGCCCCCGCGCAACTCGCAGCACTCCCGGGAGGCGGTGCCGTTGATCCACAACGCGAGCGCGATGCCATCGTCGAAAACGAGGTCGATCTTGCCTTGCACCAAGGCATCCAGCGTCGCCTCTGCGGTGTCAAAAACGGTCACCCGACCGAGGCGGAAGAATTCCGTCAAATAAGCTTCGTGTGCAGTGCCTTTGGTGACGCCGATCCGCTTACCTTCGATGCCATCTGGCGTAATTTCCAACTTGGCTCCATCGCGGCGACCAGCGAACCGAGCGGCGGTGTGAAAATAACGATCCGTGAAATCGACGCTCTTTAGCGCTTTGGCGGTAACGACGTGGCCCGCCATCACTGCATCGCCTTCGCCTTTGACGGCAGCAGGAAGCAGCTCGTCCCAATTTCGCACTTGGATATCGCACGTGACCGTCAGCTCAAGGCACAAAGCACGGGCCAAGTCGACGTTGAAACCGGTGAGCACGCCTTCGTCGTCGTAATAATTGAAAGGCGGGAAGTCAGCCTCGGTCAACACGCGCAAAATAACGCGGCGCGAAGGAGCAGGCGGAGCAGTAACCTCGGGTGGCTTGATTTCCTGTGACCATGCCACAACACAAGAACACAGGCTCAGAACCAGACAGACCGCGGCCGAGGCCACTTGCCGAAACGCGACAATCGCAATCGGAGTGGCAGAGTTCGCGTGTATACCGATCATTGATTTTTCCGAACAAAGCATCTGCGCTCATACCTGGGCGGATACCTCGGTATCCGCCAACTAGAAACAACAACTAATATGTCATTCGAATGATTTTAACGTGCACTGCCACGTGATATCGGCGTCGTTCCAATAAAGTGTGTGTCTGAGTGCGGTCAATAAGCTCGATCCGGCGTGCTGATTTTGCGGGGCCACGCGACGTTTTTGCCCCCGTCAATTCCGCCAGAGCGCGGTGGCCGGGCCGGCAATACAGCTTTTTGGTTGGGCAGCTTTGCAGCGAAGCCGAATTAGTCGAGGCGACGCGCCGGGCCGAAAGGCAGAGCGTGCGGCCACACGACATTTTGTTGTCGGAAGGGATCATCACGCGAGACGCGTATGTGGAATCCGTTGCCACCCATCTCGGTATCAATTTTCTAAAGCCGGGTCACGTGCCATTAAGCTCGACAACCTTGATCGATGGCACGAATTTTGAACCAGAAATGCTGGCGAAAATTGCTGTCGATTCTCACGTTCACCGACAGGCGATCGCGCTTGCGACACCCGATGCGTTGGACAGCCTTGAATCCGGACAGATCCGTGAGCGGCGCTTAAATAGAGCTGTCCGCGGTTTGCGGCATCTCGATCCGGAGCTCTCCGCCGCCGGCGCTATCTCGCTTTGGCAGTTGGTCGCATTGTTGATCGGAATTGGCCTGTTGATCGGCGGTAGCATCGTCGCGCCGGCCGCCACGCGCACCGCTCTAATGGTCTGCATCACAGTGCCGTTTTTTCTTGTCGTCTTGTTTCGCGTCACCGCGTTGGTGATTGCGATGCGGGGAAATGGGCCGCTGAAACGGGATAGCGCTCGCCCCAGAACCGACAGCGAATTACCGGTCTATTCCGTGATGGTGCCGCTGTTTCGAGAGTTCGAAATCTTACCTGATCTGATTGAGGCATTGTCGCGCATAGATTATCCCGCTGCCAAGCTCGACTGCATCTTGGTCCTGGAGGCAAGCGATCGCCAAACCATCGCACTTGCGCGCAAGCTCGCACTGCCCGCTTTCATGCGGATCATCGTGGTGCCGGATTGTGCGCCCCGGACTAAACCGAAAGCCCTCAATTACGCGATGCAGTTGGCGCGCGGCGAATTCATTGCGGTGTACGACGCCGAAGACGTGCCCGATCCACTGCAATTGCGAAAAGCCGTCGCTGCCTTTGACGCCGGCGGCGAAAAGGTCGTTTGCGTGCAAGCGAGCCTCGCAATTCAAAATGCACGGGAAAGCTGGCTGACACGACAATTTGCTCTCGAATACGCAGCCTTGTTCGAAGGTTTATTGCCGGCGCTGACACGCTATCGGCTGCCAGTACCATTGGGTGGAACATCGAACCACTTCCGTCGCGATTTCCTCGAGGCGATCGGCGGCTGGGATCCGTACAATGTCACTGAGGATGCCGACCTCGGCATGCGGATCGCTCGAGCGCATGGTCAAATCGTCATGATCCGATCGACCACATGGGAAGAAGCACCGACGCGGTTGCGACCGTGGATCGGACAACGTACGCGCTGGCTCAAAGGCTGGATGCAAACTTATCTCGTCCACATGCGCAGCCCAAGCCGACTTTGGCGCGAGTTGGGTTTTGTCGATTTTGCAGCCTTTCAGGCATTGATGGGTGGCGTACTCTTATCGAGTCTGTTTCATCCGTTGTTCTATCTCTTGATCGCCTGGGAACTGTGGACGGGCGATTTTCTGGCAACGAGCGGCGCGCTGCTCGATCAAGGATTCCTGGTTTTGGCCGGGTTCAACATGATCGCCGGCTACGTAAGTGCCATGGCGCTTGCCGCCATTGCCACGATGCGCAACGGCAGATCCCGGTTATCGCCTTACGTCCTGTTGATGCCAATTTACTGGTTGCTGATATCGTTCGCCGCGTGGCGTGCCATGGTGCAGTTGGCGGTCGCACCGCATTTCTGGGAAAAGACGGAACATGCGGCACGCCGCAAGACCGTCGCCGCCGTCGCTAACGGCATCGATGATCAACTCTAATTAGCTAAATCAGGTGGATCAACCTGGAGCGGGCGAAGGGAATCGAACCCTCATCAACAGCTTGGGAAGCTGCCGCATTACCACTATGCTACGCCCGCCGTCAGCCCTGATATGAGCCTTTTTTTTACGCCGGGCAAGTGTGCAATCTTGCTCCGTTAACGTAACAGCGCCATTGCAAGTTTGCTTGAGGACGGCTTTGATGGGCTGAGGCATGCCCGTAACCAATCGCCGAGACAACTCTGGAGGTATAGATGCAAGGAACTGTGAAACGCCTGCTTGGCGCCGGCTTGGCCGTGCTTGTCGGCACGGTGACACCAGTTGCCGCCAAGACGCTCGTCTACTGCTCTGAAGGCTCGCCGGAAAACTTCACACCGGCAATCAACACGACCGGCACGAGCTTCGATGCCGCCCGCCCGGTCTTCGATCAGCTGGTGATCTTCGAACGGGGCTCGACCAAAATCGTGCCCGGCCTCGCCGAAAGCTGGGAAGTTAGTCCCGACGCCCTGACCATCACTTTCAAATTGCGCAAGGGCGTGAAATTTCACTCGACCGTCAACAACTTCAAGCCGACGCGCGACTTCAACGCCGATGACGTGATCTGGACCTTCAACCGGATGTGGAGGCCTGATCACCCGTACGCCAAAGTCTCTGGCGGCAAGTACGATTATTTCGCCGACATGGACATGGCGAAGTTACTCGATAGTCTCACCAAGACCGACGACTACACCTTGGTGTTGAAGCTGAAAGAACCTAATTCGCCGATGCTGGCGAACCTCGCGATGGACTTTGCAAGCATCCACTCCGCTGAATATGCAGAGATGCTCGACAAGGCCGGCAAGAAAGAGCAACTCGATCAGCTCCCCATCGGCACCGGGCCATTTTCATTCGTGGCCTACCAGAAGGATGCTGTCATCCGCTACAAGAAGAACGCCGACTATTGGGGTGAGAAGGCCCTGGTCGACGATCTCGTCTATGCGATCACGCCGGATCCAACCGCCCGCTATTCCAAGCTGAAAGCCGGCGAGTGCCACTTCGCGATTGCGCCACGCCCGGCGGATTTACCCGAGATCGCCAAAGATGCGAGCCTGAAAACCTCGCACCTTTCCGGCCTCAACATCGCCTATTGGGCATTCAACGTACAGAAGCCTCCTTTCGACAAGAAGGAAGTGCGCCAAGCGATGAACATGGCGATCGATAAAGCGACCATCATCCGCGACGTGTATCTGGGTGCCGGGCAAGCTGCCAAGAACCTGATCCCACCGACATTGTGGGGCTACAACGATGCGGTGAAGGACTACCCGTATGATCCGGCCAAGGCCAAGGAAATGCTGGCCAAGGCCGGCGTGACAACTCCGCTAGAAATCGATCTCTGGTACATGCCGGTGCAGCGCCCTTATAATCCGAACGCAAAGCGCATCGCCGAAATGATGCAGGCGGATCTGGCCAAGGTCGGCGTCAATGCCAAGCTCGTCACCTACGAATGGGGTGAGTATCGCAAACGTGCCCAGCAAGGCGAGCACACCACCGCTCAACTCGGTTGGACCGGCGACAACGGCGATCCTGACAACTTCTTCTTCTTGCGCGGCTGCTCTGGCGCGCGCGCCGGCGGACAGAACATTACCAAGTGGTGCAACAAAGAGTTCGACGAGCTTCTCGTGAAGGCGCGCGGCCTATCGAACATTGCCGAGCGCACCAAGCTCTACGAGCAAATGCAAGTAATCATGAAGGAAGAAGCACCTGACCTGACGCTTGCCCATTCGGTCGTCTACGAGGCGATGCGCAAGGAAGTAGAAAACTACAAGCAAGGCCCGCTTGGCGCCCATCACTTCAAGGGCGTCGACGTGAAGTGACGTTTTTGCAGATTGCGTGACAACACCAGCGGGCCGGCCGGGACAACCTCGTGCCGGCCCGAAATCTAGCGAAACTCATGATCAAGTACCTCTTCACCCGCTTAGCCCTGACCATCCCGACGTTCGTCGCGCTGATGTTCATCACCTTTGTCGCGATCCGAATGGTGCCGGGCGATCCAGTCGAGGTGCGCGTTGGTGAGCGCGGTATCAGTCCCGAACGTCTCTCCGAATTCCGTAAGGATCTCGGGCTCGATCAACCGGTATGGAAACAATTTCTGGATTATGTCTGGGCACTTCTCCACGGCGACTTCGGCACTTCCGTAGTTACCAACGAGAAAGTGCTGACGGAATTTTTTACGTTATTTCCGGCGACCGTAGAGCTATCGCTCGCCGCCATGTTGTTCGCTGTCCTGATCGGCGTTCCGGCCGGCGCGACAGCAGCGGTTAAGCGCGGCAGCTGGTATGACCAGACGCTGATGGGGATTTCCGTCACCGGCTTTTCGATGCCGATCTTCTGGTGGGGATTACTGCTGATCATGCTGGTTGCCGAGCGGCTACACTGGACCCCAGTTTCGGGCCGCATCGATCTGATCAAATATTACTTCGAACCGGTTACCGGTTTCATGCTGATCGACAGCATTCTGTCGGGCCAGAAAGGCGCGTTCAAGGACGCTCTCCACCATCTCATCCTGCCGATGATTGTGCTCGGAACTGTGCCCCTTGCCGTTATCGCGCGTATGACACGATCCTCGATGCTGGAAGTGCTGAGCGAGGATTACGTCCGTACCGCTCGCGCAAAGGGGCTGTCACCGTTCCGCGTCATCGGGTTGCATGCACTTCGCAATGCGCTGATCCCCGTCGTCACCGTGATCGGACTTTCCACCGGCTCGTTGATGGCTGGCGCGGTACTCACCGAGACGATCTTTTCGTGGCCAGGCGTCGGCAAGTGGTTGATCGAGGCGATCGGCAGGCGGGATTACCCGGCGTTGCAAGGCGGCGTCATGCTCGTTTCTGCGATCGTCATCTTGGTCAACGTGTTCGTCGATTTCCTTTACGGCGTCATCAATCCCAGGATTCGCCATGGCCACTGATGTGACGATCACCACACCGCTAGCGGGCGCGACCGCCGATCAATCGCCGCTCGCCGCGTTCTGGGCCGCGTTCTGTGAAAATAAGGGCGCGGTTGGCGGGCTCGTTGTGCTGAGCTTTATCGTCCTGCTTGCGCTACTCGCCGATTTTATCACGCCACACCCGCCACTCGAACAATTTCGCGATGCGGTGAAGGCGCCGCCGGTATGGGAGGAGGGCGGCTCATGGCGCTTCATCCTCGGCACCGATGGCCTCGGACGCGACATGCTCACCCGCATCATCTACGGCGCGCGCGTGTCGCTGTTCATTGGTCTCGCTGTGATGGGCGTGTCATTCGTGCTGGGCGTGCTGCTCGGCCTGATCGCAGCGTTCCAAGGTGGAGCCCTGGACCTGGTTATCACCCGGGTGATGGATTTGATCATGGCGGTGCCGGGACTGGTGCTGGCGATACTGATCGTCGCCGTGTTGGGGCCGAGCCTCGCCAACACCATCGTCGCCGTCACCGTCGTTTTGCTTCCCAGATACGTGCGACGGGTGCGTGCCACCGCGCACGCCCAACATTGGAAGGAATATGTCACCGCGGCCCCCGTCACAGGCGGCGGCAAGTTGCGCC
>JANLXZ010000094.1:0-6609 GCA_031365375.1 Hyphomicrobiaceae bacterium
GTAGTGTGCGTTTAATTCCTCGATGTTGCAGATCTCTGTCATTGTGACCCCCATGGGAATCGTCGCAACGCGCGAAGACAATTTGCTCAAGACGAGGAAGGCGACCACTTGATCTTTTGGAATCTAGGAGCTGACCCGCAGGCACTTTCAGCCCCTTCGCTATTCGATCCAGGATCATAACGATCGGGTTCCGCAAGCCACGCTCGATACCACTGATGTAAGTCCGGTGTAGGCCGCAGTGATCGGCACAGCTCTCCTGTGAGAAGCCTTGCTAGGCGGGGGACTTGCAGGGATCGTTCCGGCGTACTTGGTGTGAAGAGCTTTGGCATCGCGCCCGCACCTCATCGGCCAGTCCTTGAACCGATGGGCATCCGGCCGGGTTCGTCAAGACGCAAAAAAAGACACACAGCCGGTTGCCCGCCTGTGTGCCTGAATAAGCGCGTCGGAATCAGAACTTGTAGTTCAAGCCGGCGCGGACGATGTGGCCATCGTTTTCGATGCGTGTGTTGTAGCCAGTGCCGACGCCGAGCGGAATAGCCGTTTCAATGCGATTGACGCCGACCGTCGAGCTGCCCAGGTCGTAGTAGAGGTATTCGCCTTTGAACGTCCAGTTCGAGGTAAAGGCATGTTCGAAGCCGCCGCCGACGACGTAGCCGGTTTCGAAGCCCGAGCTCGACCCGGTGAATTGGCGGTTGAAGCCTGCGGTTGCCGGGCCGGAGAAGTCGCCGGACACTTCGACGTCGCCGTAGGCGAGGCCGGCCGTGACGAACAGCAACGTCTTGTCGTGGGCGTAGCCGAGACGGCCGCGCACGGTGCCGAGATAGTCGAGCTTCGAGCGGAAATCGTTGTTGCGGGTCACGCCGCCGACGGTGGTGACAACGCGCACCGAATCTTCGTTGTCGACGTATGAGATGTCGGCTTCGACGCCGATCACGATGCCGTTCATCTGCCAGTTGTAGCCGATCTGACCACCGCCGATGAAGCCGTTACGGTCGGAGTCGACGCTGCCAGGGCGGGCCCCTGCGTTAACGGTGTTGATGTTGGCCTGGACTTGGCCGGTGGTCTCGAAGCTGCCGTCGTTGCTGAAGGCATAGCCGGCATGCACGCCGGCGTAGAAACCGGTCCAGCTCCAGGCCGGGCGGTAATCGCGAAGGTCGTCCTTGACGCTGTGGCGGGGGCCGCCGCCGAGATCGGCAGCATTAGCTGAGCCGGCCGCTACCATCGTCACGCAAAGGGCAGCAAGTGCGCTGCAAAGTGTCGTCCGCTTCATGTCTGAGCCTCCAGGCCTGATAATCGTCGAGCAGAATCACGCCCGGACAGCGGTCCGCAGCGCCGATTCCGGCATGATGGAATCGATTTTCTGATTGTTATGCGCGGCCACTCGATCGTAGCCGTGTGCCTCGAGACTGTGGTCCCGGTCGCCGGACGCTGCACTAACCTCGCCACCATTGGCCCGTCGGCGGCGCCAACGCAATCGCCTCTGCGATGTGCACAGAGTTATCTCACTCGGTATGGCAATCTTGACACAATCGCGGCCCTTGCAAACGTGTCACTGGAACTCAACCCGCAGGAACAAATGCATTGGCCAAGGCTCCCGCCGTCGTATCGCCGGTCGCGCCCGCCTCGACGCAGGCGATTGCGGTCATCGACGCCGAGCGTTTCGCGTCGGCGGAGGCCGGCCGGCATCCGCGTTGCCGCCGCCGCCGTCGATTTTGTCGGCCGGGTTGGTTCCGGTAATCGGATCGTTGTCAGAGTTCTATTGCGCTAGCACGCTCCCGCTTCCGCTTGCGCTGCGGTCATCGTGGATGCGATCGAGACGCAGAGAAGCGAGATCTGTGGCGAGGGGTCTATTGCGATGAAGCGAAGGTCTCGGCGACGCTCTCCGGTCTTGATACAGGGCTCATCAGAGACCCGCTGCGATAGGCGTGCGTTTGCTGACGGAGCAGAAGGCGTCATCGCTGCATGACGCCTTCTGACCTCCTTAAATTACGTCCAGCTGGTCTTAAACGCATCTTCGCGAATAGGTTTGCCAGACAATTTGCGAGCTAACGTTGCTGCAACATTTTTTAGTCGCCAATTTCAAGCCAAACGCCCTGGCGCCAGTAGCCGCGCTTAGCCGAGCCGGATTCCTTCCAGCGATACTTGTCCTTCTCGCGCTCTTCCCACTTCCAGTTATCCGGATAGACCTTCAAACGAAACTCCGGCTTATATTCAGCCCGTTCTTTGACGCGCCAGCAGTCGCCGTCTTCGTTGCAAACAACTTCGGCCGTCGCAATAGCTGTACTCATTGTGAGGACACCGATCGCGGCAATAAGTGTTTTCGTTACGGTTTTCATGACTTCCTCCTATGAAGTATGAGCTGAACGTCGTGCCCTCCATTTGGTTCACAGCATCCAATGATTATCGCTACATTGTCGAGCGAGACGCGAACGTGTTGCCTTACGGCTCAAGCTGAGGTCATGGTTAACGATGCTGCGTCGCGAGTGACGCGAGAACACTGTCGCATAACTCGAGTTTCCAGGCGTCGTCGATATGGCAGTTTTCAACCCGGGCGGCTAAAGCGCGTTCCAGTTGCTACGGTACGATGTCTATTCTGGCGAAACGGTAACTAACAATAAACAGTATGTGTTCATTATTAGTATAATTGAATTCATTCGAATTGAGGGCGCCATGTTGTCGGCCAATATTCATCAACGACCGGGCGAGATTTTCCGGTTATTTGTTGATGCAATACGGAAGGTTCGGCAATCTGGCGCTCGAGGCCAATTTACCTGGCACCGGAGCGCGCGCATCGCTCGTCAATCGGCGATAAGCGTAGGGCTCGTCGCGCTTGCGATTTCATGGGCAGTGATTTACCTGAAATACGAAGAGCGCGTTGTGTTAGAGCAGCAAGAGGCTGTGCTTGCCGGAAAAAATCTAACCCAAATATTTGAAGAGAACACGCTTCGATCCATCGGTGAAGTCGACAAGGCCCTTCTTTACCTGCGCCGCGTCATCGAAACTCGACTTGGGTCGATGGACTTTCACGATCTCGTGAGCACGGCCGATATCCTGAGCGAGATCATCGTGCAAACGGCGATCATTGACGCTAATGGCATCATGCGCGCGTCGAGCGCCAGCATCGGTCCCGCTACACCGCTTGATCTAAATGATCGTGAGCACTTCAAGGTTCATGTTGGCAGTTCCAGTGACACCTTGTTCATCAGCGCGCCCGTTCTAGGACGGGTTTCCAACAAATGGTCGATCCAGCTCACGCGCCGGTTTTTGAATAAAGATGGTTCATTCGCCGGCGTCGTCGTTGCGTCCCTCGATCCCGCGCACCTCGCTGACTCTTATCGTTCGGTCAATCTCGGCCCCACGGGTTCGATTTCCTTGATCGGCTTGGACGGAATAGTGCGAGCGACCAGCGGCACCGCAGGGCAAAACCGCCACCATCTGGGAGACAGCATCGCCAGTTCTCGCCTGTTGCGCGAGGCGGCCGAGCACCCCTCGGGTCATTATTTCATATCCCCAACCGACGAGGATCGCGGCGGACTGATATCGTTCCGGCGCATTCGTGGCCAGTCGCTGCTCGTCGCAATGAGCGTTGCCAAAAGCCAATTCGAGTTTGACGCCCGTACAGAACTCGTCCGCAACTGCTTCTTTGGTATCGCATTGTCGATGTTGATTATGGCGGCAAGCCTCTCCGGCGCCGGCTATCAAACCCGACTAAGGTTGGCGAACATCAATATGGTCCGCAGTCGAGCCCATGCCTTGCGCAAATCGTGCGCTCTGCAGCTGACACTCGATAATATGGACCAGGGCATCATCTCGGTCGACAAGAACCTATCTATTCAGTTCATCAATCAACGCGCCATTGAGCTCCTTGGAATGAACAAAGATATTTTCAGCAGGCCGCTGAGTTACCAAGAAATGGTCGACCATATACTCGCCAACACAAAGTATGCTGCCGGGGTCATTTCTAAGGGGATGACGCCACTCTCTTATCTTATCAATTGCGACGCAGCGGAAAGTCTCCCATCCTTTACGCACACGCGGCCAAATGGCGCCGTTCTAGATCTGAAGACGGTGGCGCTCGCCGATGGGGGCTTCATTCGCACCCTGACGGACATCACTCGGCGCACCCGCGCCCAGGCCGAAATCGCCCGCCTCTCAGCCGAGGCGGAATTGGAGCGTGCGCATTTGCAGACCGCTGTGAATAACATGCCGATTGGGCTCGTCATGTATGACGCAGCAAGCAGCATCATTGTCTGCAACGACCGCTACCGTGAGATGTATCGACTAACAGACTTCGAAACCAAGCGCGGTACAAGTTTGAGCGCGGTACTGCAACGCCGCGAACATGTCGGCAGCATCGAGGCGCAAGATCAGCAAAGCATGATCGCCAGGATGATTGAGGCGGCAAATACAAATCAAGTGCACACACGGACTTCGCCGCTCGAAGACGGGCGCTTAGTTAGCGTCCGGCACAATCCACTTGCGGTAGGAGGTTGGGTTGCGATCCACGAAGACATCACTGAGCGGAGATTGGCCGAACAAAAAATCGAGCATCTTGCGCAACACGACTCGCTGACGGGCCTAGCCAACCGGGTGAAGTTGCAGGACGAGCTTGAGCGCAATACTCGCGCGCTAATCACCGGCGAACAATTTGCTGTGCTGCTGCTGGATCTCGATCATTTCAAGGTGGTGAACGATACTCTAGGGCATCCCGTTGGTGACAAGTTGCTCATTGAGGTTGGCAAACGACTTGGCGCAGCCGCCCGCAGCAGCGACATCGTCGCTAGACTTGGCGGCGACGAATTTGCTATCGTCGAGCGCAAAATTCTCGGACCAGCCGCTGCCGAAGCGCTGGCGCAGCGCCTAAAGACCGCGCTCACACGGCCTTACTTGATTGACGGGCATCAGATTTTGATCGGCGTGAGCATCGGGATCGCCTGTGCGCCTAACGACGGTGACTCCGCCGAAAAACTGCTCCAAGCAGCAGATATTGCGCTGTACCAAGCCAAACACGCCGGCCGCAACACGCATCGATTCTTCGAGCGCAGCATGAGCGAGGAGGTTCAGGAGCGACGCAACATTGAGCAAGAACTGCGCGAGGCGATTAACGAAAAACAGTTCGAGGTGCACTATCAGCCTATCGTCAACGCGGTTTCACTAGCACTCGAAGGATATGAGGGGCTCGTGCGTTGGCGCCATCCGGTGAAGGGGCTCGTGCCGCCGATCACGTTCATACCGATTGCCGAGTCAACGGGTCTCATCCAAGCCATCGGCAACCTGGTGCTGCGTGATGCGTGCCGGCAAATGATGGCAGGTCCAGGCAATCTCTATATCTCTGTCAATGTCTCGCCGATCGAGCTGAAACAGCACAATTTTGTTGATCTTGTCAGCGAGGCTCTGGAAACGACGGGCCTTCCCGCCTCCAGGTTGCAGTTGGAAGTGACTGAAGGTGTGCTTTTGAAGTCCGAAGCGAGCACCCTTGAGCATTTGCGACGCTTACGCGCTTTGGGGGTAAGTATTGCCATGGACGATTTCGGCACGGGATACTCGTCATTGAGCTACCTGCGCACTTTTCCGTTCGACAAAATCAAGATCGATCGCAGCTTGATCAAGGATGTTGGCGCAAGTGCACAGAATATGGCGATTCTGAAAGCGATCGCCGACCTTGCGAATGGTTTGGGTATGGCCTTGACGGCTGAAGGCATAGAGACCGCAGAGCAGCTCGCGGCCGTTCGGGAAGTGGGGTGTCATCAAGTGCAAGGATATTTCACCGGCCGACCGATGCCGGCAAGTGTGCTGTTCCCGTCAGAAGCAGCTGCTTGATCGGCATCAACGTCCTACTGCATCGCTACCGAGGGCCGCCTTCGGTCGACGCTCTTCGAAATGGTCTCGGTGCAAGTCAAATCGCGCGAGCCAAACTCTTTTGGACGCGCACTTGATATACTTCGAACCATTCGCCTGCTGCGCACCTTTTCCCTCGCAGAACAGGAACGAATTTATTAACCGCACGTTTGTGATCTGATTACTGCATCGCCACAGAGGTTGCGGGACGCGCAAATTTGAATCGAGCGCCCAAAAAATCGACTTCCCTCAGCATAAACACCGATCCAAACGACTAACCACAAGGAGCGTTTTATGAAAACACTGGCAGACGTATTCGAACATACGTTGCATGATATTTACTATGCTGAAAATGCCCTGACAAAGGCCTTGGCAAAGGTAGCGGAAGCCGCATCAAACGCTGAATTAAAAACCGGCATAACGGAGCACCTTGCTGAGACTAAGGGGCAGATTAAGACGCTCGATTTGGTGTTCAAGGCCATCGGCAAGAAGCCTGCTGCCGAGAAATGCGACGCAATCGAAGGGTTGATCAAGGAAACTGACGGCGTAATCAAAGAGGCCAAAACTGACAAGGCTCGGGATATCGCCATCATTGCATGCTGCCAAGCTGTCGAGCATTACGAGATCGCTCGCTATGGCACTTTGAAGGAGTGGGCTAAAGTTTTAGGCCAAGATGAGGCACACGATCTTTTGTCGCAAATTCTCGATCAGGAGAAGGCCGCTAATAATAAGCTGACAAACCTGGCTGTTTCTCATATGAACAAAAAATAG
>JANLXZ010000098.1:0-6824 GCA_031365375.1 Hyphomicrobiaceae bacterium
CAGGTCGCGCAGGCGGGTGGGGCTGCCGTTGCGATCGCCGATACTTTGCGAAATTCGAACGGTCTTTGGTTTGGCTGGTCCGGCGAAATTGCGGCTCAATCTTCCGAGCCCACAAACGTTGAAGATGATGGGGAAATCACCATCGCGACGGTTTCTCTTACAGAGGAAGAGCACTTAGGCTATTATTTGGGTTATTCAAATTCCGTCCTGTGGCCGGTGTTTCATAACAGACTAGATCTGGCCCGTTTTGAAGCTGGCTACTATCGATCTTACGTTGGTGTGAACCGGAGGTTCGCGGACCGGTTAAAAAGTTTGTTGCGTCCAGACGACGTGATTTGGGTGCATGATTATCATCTCATAGATATGGCACGATCATTGAGGCGTTTGGGCGTTACGAACAAAATCGGTTATTTCTTGCACATCCCATTCCCACCTTCGCAAACTTTTTTGGCAATACCAGAGCATAGAGATTTAGCTGTCGCACTCAGTGCCTATGACTTGGTCGGATTGCAAACATCCACGGACGCCAGTAATATGATCGATTACTTGGAACACGAAGCGAATGGAAGGCTCTTGCCGAATTTCCACATTCGGGTGGGTGAACGCGAAATGGCCGTAGAGATTTTTCCGGTCGGAATTGAGCCGTGCTATTTTCAAACCCAATCCACGGAATTCGTTGGCACCATTCAGAGTTCAGCGGAGATTCGGATAATCGGAGTAGACAGACTAGACTATACGAAGGGCTTGCCGCAAAAATTTCGCGCTTTTGGATATTTCTTGGAAACTCATCCGGAATATCGGCGCCGAATTGTTCTCACGCAAATAGCCGCACCTTCGCGCGAAAGCGTCGAGGCATATGCAGATATTCGGCAGGAGTTGCAAAGTCTATCGGGCGCGATTAATGGCGAACTCAGCGAACTCGACTGGGTCCCTATCCACTATATTAATCGCACGATCCCGCGGGATAGCCTCGCATCAATTTACAGAGGTTCTAGGATAGGGCTGGTCACGCCCTTGCGTGATGGTATGAACCTCGTTGCGAAAGAGTATATCGCCAGTCAAGATCCAGAGGACCCTGGGGTTCTGATCCTTTCGCAATTTGCTGGAGCGGCGGAGCAGCTTAAAGAAGCGTTGATTGTCAATCCGTACAATCGGGAAGAGGTTGGCGAAGCAATTCTAGTGGCGGTTGAGATGCCGTTAGACGAGCGAAAGCGGCGGCATGGCGCTCTACTGGCGAAAATAGAGCGGCAGGATGCTCTGCAATGGTCTAGTCGATATCTGGAAGCTTTGGTCCGAGAGCCGGCGTCGCTTCCGGAGGCTAAGGCGCCAAGTGAAATATTGGCGGCGACAATCAACCGATTGCAGACCCTTCGCGGTTTTCAAGAATCAGCCCCCCAAAAAAACAAGGTTGCTTGATTATCGATCGGATCGGCCTTCTACAACGTGAGTATTCGACATGAAAATCGCCCAGATTGCTCCGCTGATCGAAAGTGTTCCGCCGCAGCTTTATGGTGGAACAGAGCGCATCGTCGGCTATCTGACGGATGAGCTGACGGTTCAAGGTCACGACGTGACTTTGTTCGCAAGTGCAGACTCGAAGACCTTGGCGAAGCTGGTTCCTTGTTGCCCAAAAGCGTTACGATTGACGCCAACCGTGGTTGATCCTATTCCCTATTATATGGCGATGTTGGATCTGGTAAAGCGATCAGCATCACAGTTTGATATATTGCATTTCCACATCGACCAATTTCATTTTCCAATCTTCAGCGAGATCCCGTCCAATACCTTGACCACCCTTCACGGCCGCCAGGATTTGCCAGATTTGCAATATCTTTATTCTGCCTTCCCGCAGATGCCTTTAGTTGGTATATCCAAGGCGCAACAACGCCCTATACCCGATGCGACCGTGGTTGATACGGTGTTGCACGGAATTCCACGAAATTTACTTAGACCATCGTCAGGGTCGCGCGACGGATATTTGGCTTTCCTTGGGCGGATATCACCTGAGAAGCGAGTCGATCGCGCGATTGAGATCGCGCAGGCCGCCGGCTTGCCGATAAAGATTGCCGCGAAGATCGATCGAACGGACGAAGATTATTTTCGGCAGATCCAGTCGATGCTCGAAAAGCCAGGTGTTGAGTATATAGGCGAAATCGATGAGCGCCGTAAGGCGTCGTTTCTCGGAAATGCTTCTGCATTGCTGTTTCCCATCGACTGGCCGGAGCCATTTGGCTTGGTGATGATCGAAGCTATGGCTTGCGGAACCCCGGTCATTGCGTTTCGTAATGGATCGGTGACAGAGGTGATCGATGCTGGAGTTACGGGAGCGATCGTCGATACGGTGGAAGAGGCGGTTCAAATACTACCGAGTGTGCTGAGCTACGATCGAAATAAAATCCGCGAACGATTCGAGCTGCGGTTTACGGCCGATCGGATGGCACTGGATTATACGAAGATTTATCATCGACTTGAGCATCGGTCCGCGAAGTCGGGAATTGCGAACGGGGCATCTCCGAGCGTCACTAGCATCCGTGACAGCAACTCTATTCGGTTGGAATCACCATTATCTGCCTCTGAATCGACCGTCTAAGGTCAATGAGCTCCGGATGTAACGCGGGCAAAAGAGACTGGGGATTATCATGGGGTCCAATCAATACGCCGAAGAAAGTGCGATAAATATCTCGCCCTTCTATATCGCCGCAAAAGGTCCAGGTTTTCGGCCACGTCGAACGATTAAGCACAACGACGCTTTCGCAGTGATGGATAATTATGGCGACATCGGCGTGGTTTCCGGCGGCCCCGATGGTCTGTTCGAAAGCGACACAAGGTATCTCTCCCGTTTGGAAATGACGATAGATGGTGAAGCGCCTCTCCTGCTCGGATCGGCGATGCAAAATGATAATCTGTGCATGTATGTCGATTTAACCAATGCCGATCGGATCGTGGACGGTGCTGTCGTTCTAGCAAAAGATTCAATTCACATTGCAAAAACGGTCATTCTTCGGAATGGTAAGCTGCATCAGCGTATAGCGATAAGAAATCACTCAAACAGCGAAGTGCGAGTTTCTCTAGCCATACAATTCGACAGTGATTTTGCCGATATTTTCGAAGTGCGGGGCCAAACTCGAGCACGCCGGGGGCAAGTTCGCCGGGTGAAGGAAACCAGTGAGAGGTGTCTGCTTTCCTATGTCGGCCTGGACGGGAAAAGCCGCTCCACTGCCGTGCTTTTTTCACCGGCGCCGTCATCTTTAAGCGTTAGTAACGCAACTTTTAATTTGAGGTTAGCGGCCGGGGGACGCCAGGATCTCGCAGTAAGCATCCGTTGTGGAAAAAGGATATTTGATCAACCGCGATCATTCGCGGCCGAGCTTCGCGAAGCTTTCGTCGAGCGTCGTACTGAATTGAAATTTGCGGCAGACGTCGAGACGTCGAACGCTGCTATCAATGAAGTTTTGTCCCGAGCCAGGGCTGACTTTTATATGCTTGTTACCGAAACTCCAGAGGGGCCATACCCATATGCTGGTATTCCCTGGTTCTCGACCACTTTCGGGCGTGACGGAATAATTGCTGCCATGGAAATGCTGTGGCTTGATCCGCGTATCGCGCGTGGCGTGCTGCGCAGGCTCGCTGCTTATCAAGCCACTTCGGTGGATCCCGCGAGAGATGCAGAGCCCGGCAAAATCTTGCATGAAATGCGGGGCGGCGAAATGGCTGAGTTAGGGGAGGTGCCATTCGGGCGTTATTACGGCAGTGCAGATGCCACGCCATTGTTCATAATACTTGTCGGCCTTTACGTAGAACGTACCGGGGATGATGTATTGCTTGCGGAGTTGTGGCCGAATGTAGAGCGGGCGCTCGAGTGGATTGAAAACTACGGCGATCTCGATGGTGATGGGTTTGTCGAATACAAACGGGGAGGCGAACTTGGCCTCTCTAACCAGGGATGGAAGGATTCGCATGATTCGGTATTCCATGCAGATGGTCGGCTAGCTGACGGTCCGATTGCACTGGTGGAAGTACAGGCCTATGTTTATGCCGCTAAAGTTCAAGCAGCCAGCTGTGCGAAGAGGCTCGGAAAGTTCGAGTTATCTCTCGAACTGAGTGCAGCTGCAGATGAATTCCGCCTCAGCTTTGAAAAAGCGTTTTGGTGCGAAGAGCGCCAAACTTATTTTCTGGCCCTCGACGGCGCAAAACGCCCTTGCATTGTCGATAGCAGTAATGCTGGTCATGCTCTTTTTGCTGGCATCGCGTCACATACGCAGGCCAAAAAGGTGGCTCTAAGACTAATGCGCCCGGAATTCGATTCTGGATGGGGCATACGTACGCTGGCTCGAAACGAACTGCGATATAATCCGATGTCTTATCATAATGGTTCGGTATGGCCGCATGACAATGCACTTATCGCTGCCGGCCTGGCAAAATACGGTTTAAAAGAAGCAATCGCGACGATTTTCAAAGGTGTTTGTAATGCGGCATTCAGCATGGACCATAAGCGGTTACCGGAACTGTTTTGTGGATTTCCGCGTAAACGGGGGCGAGCGCCAATTCTTTACCCTGTGGCATGCATCCCCCAAGCTTGGGCTTGCGGTGCACCGTTTATGATGCTTCAAGCGATGCTGGGACTGGAGTTTGATCTCGATGCGCGAGAGATTAGGCTCTGTAATCCATTGGTGCCGACTTATTTGGGCGAAGTAATCATCCGGAATTTGCGTTTGGGAGATGCGATCGTGGATTTCGCGGTTCACGGAGAAGGCTCTTCTGTCGCTTTGCGCGTTTTGCGAGCAATCGGTTCAATCAAAGTTACTTTGGTATTAGACTCGGCTCGGTAGTTGTTCTGGCGAGCGTGGATGCGTGACTGACCTTTTCGGATTATAGATATTAGGGAACAATTTGCTCAGCTTGCAGTTGGACTATCCGAATGGTTGAGGTTGTGAAGGAGCGCGCAATGAATAGCGTCATATATTTGGTTGGATTGATCGTTGTCGTAATGGCGATATTGGGTTTTCTGGGTCTTCGCTGACTGGCGGCCAGCGTGCACGGGACAGAGAAGAATGTGAGTAATAGCCGCACGATTCAAGCAGTTACATCTCGAAATAGTCTCAACGTTAGGTCTGAGATTGCAGAACTTAGATAAGGTAGTGTTATTGGCCGCTCTGGAAAGCTAGTTCAATTTGCCTTCCCCTACACCCGCGGCCGCCTTCCTGTAGGTCGCGGGTGCTAGTCGTGCTGCATCACGCTTACGGCTCACAAGTCAGCACAGCGCATGAAGTTTTAAAGCTGCGGTCAATCTGGAGAGGCGGGGCATCGGTGCCCTATGCTGGCACGAATCGGGCATCTTCTGCGTGCCGATGTGCAATTTGAGACGGATTGCATCCAATACCCGTTCCGCCGCCCGCGACATGAAGCATCGCTAAATCAAAATTGATTTCGCTTTGACAGCCAGGTGTCGTATTCGCAGCGGCGTCGCAGCGTGGAGAGAGGTACCGCGGGTAATGTATTTTATGGCCCTAGCAACTGATTACGATGATACAATTGCCCAGAACGGGCGTGTGGCTGCGGCGACGCTCCGAGCGCTTGAGCAAGTCCGTGCTTCGGGTCGAAAGCTTATTCTGGTCACTGGCCGCGAACTTCCGGATTTGAAAAGCGTATTCGCTGCCATGAGTTTATTCGACCTCATTGTGGCTGAAAACGGCGCTGTGCTTTTCAACCCTAAAAACAACAAAGAAATCGTTTTGGCGGATCCCGCCCCGCCCGCCTTGGTCAAGCGGCTGCTTGAAATGGAAATCACGCCCTTGTCGATAGGCCGCTCGATCATTGCAACCCGAGAGCCAAATGAGATCAAGGTCATGCACGCGATACGCGAGCTTTCGCTAGAATACCACATCATCCTCAATAAGGGTGCGATTATGGTGCTCCCGATCAATGTCAATAAGGCGTTTGGTTTGCAGCGAGCACTCCATCACCTGGAACTATCTATGCTTAATGTGGTCGGAATTGGCGACGCTGAAAACGACCAAGCGTTTTTGAGCGCTTGCGGATGTGCTGTTGCCGTTGGCAATGCGCTCCCCAGCGTCAAAGAAAAATCTGACGTAGTGGTGAGCAGTTTTGGCTGCGGGGTGGTCGAGATTTGCAATAGGTTGATGGATGACGATCTGGCATCTTTAAGACGGAGCAAACATCCGGCACGTATAACTGGAAACGCCGTCTGACGAATTGCTGTTCGACTCCCCACGGGATACTTTGCGGCTATTCGAATTAGCTGATTTTCGATAGGCACTGATCTGCATTAATGCAGCTGGAGCGCGGGAATGAAAAAAGTGCCCCGGAACAACCGAGGCACTTCTTCAGCCACATGTATAAGAGAAAGTTACTTGGCAATCTTCGGAAGCGTTTTTGCCTGCTCAGACGTCATGGAAAGAACAACACGATCACTTCCTAATGCGAATTGCGATGGCATCAGGCGAACGCGAGTTTCACCAATTCCCAAGAATCCGCCCACGTCGGCGTGCATCTCTGTAACTTTGCCTGCGCCGTCTCGGGTGAACGCGGCCACCTCGCCGAGATTCTTGCCGTCGCTGCTATAAAGCGGCTTGTTTACCCAGCCTTTCGCCTGCTCGTCAGTCAACATGATGCTGTCAGTCGCAGTTGGCGACATCCGGCCTGTCGTATCCACTGTGGGAGGAGGCGTAATCGTGGACGGGGCACTTGGCATTGTCGTTGATGGAGGCGTGGTTGGGGTTGTCGGTGTCGTGGTGGTTTGAGCCAGCACCGCGGATGATCCCGCGAGCAACGCTACGATCATGGCTGGGGCTAATTTTTTCATT
>JANLXZ010000130.1:0-2822 GCA_031365375.1 Hyphomicrobiaceae bacterium
TGCAATCCGCAGAGTGGCAAAAGCAGGTTGGGACCTCAATCGCGACCGCGGTCAATGCATTTTTCGCGAAACGACCGGCAACCGCTGCGAAATAGAAATTCGAATATGGGTACAAAGGGTTTAACGCCGACTGCTTATATCCACATTCCCCGGTATTCTGCGGATCGAAGTTGGATCGCTCTTGCTGCCAGCGATCGCCCCGACTAAGCACACCTTTGAAGGTCTGGATTCGAGGAACATGCGCGCGCCTGTGCTACCGCCGCCGATCGAGCCAAGGGCTCGCAAGAAGAAGCGGCGCAAAAGTGCGCTGTTGAGCTTCCTCGGCTTCATGTTTGCTTTCGGGGTGGTTGCCTTCATCGGCGTCTCGTCGGTCGTCGGCTATCTGTTGTGGAAAGCCTCGAAAGACCTGCCGTCCTACGAAAGTCTCGCCAACTACGAACCGCCGGTGATGACGCGTATCCATGCGCACGATGGCTCGCTGATCGCCGAATATGCGCGCGAGCGGCGCATCTTCGTGCCGATTAATACGGTCCCGAAACAAGTGCTCGGGGCGTTTCTGTCCGCCGAGGACAAGCGTTTTTACGAGCATGGCGGGCTCGATTTCGTCGGTATCGGGCGTGTCGTCATGAAGCAGCTTACTAATCCCGGCAGTCGTGCCGAGGGTGCTTCGACGATTACACAGCAGGTGGCCAAGAACTTCCTATTGACCAACGAACGCAAGCTCGAGCGCAAGATCAAGGAAGCGATCCTGGCAGTGCGCATCGAGCGCGCCTACTCGAAAGACAAAATACTCGAGCTGTATCTGAATGAAATTTTTCTTGGCATCAACTCTTACGGAGTGGCGGCAGCTTCGCTGAACTACTTCAGCAAGGAATTGTCGGATCTGGCGCCTGAGGAGGCAGCCTATCTCGCAGCTTTGCCAAAGGGGCCGAACAACTATCATCCGTTCCGTAACACGGCGAAGGCGACCGAGCGGCGCAACTGGATTCTTGGCCAGATGGCCGACAATGGCTACATCACAAGGGAGGTCGCCGAGGCGTCTCGCAAAAAGCCGCTGCAAGTCAATATTCGCCCGTTCGGAGCGCACATCTTCGCTGCCGAATATTTTGCTGAGGAAGTCCGGCGCGGCATCCTTGGCCAATACGGTGAAGAAAAGCTCTATAGCGGTGGCCTCTCGGTGCGCACGACGCTCGATCCGCAGATGCAGCGCTATGCACGCCGCGCCCTCATAGATGGGCTGGTAGCCGTCGATCGCGACAAGGGTTGGCGTGGGGCAATCAATCGCATCGACATTGCTGGCGATTGGGGAACGGCGCTCGGTGGCATCGAAGTCGCGAGCGACATTACGCCGTGGCGCTTAGGGGTTGTGCTCGACGTGCAGAAGACCAAGGTTGTCGTCGGCCTTCGTCCGCAGCGGCAGCAGGACGGCAGCTTGGTTGCTGGCCGCGAGGCCGCCGAAGTTGCGTTCGATGAGATGAAATGGGCTGGTCGCTTTATCGCGACCGACAAAGCCAAGGGTGCGCCGCCAAAACAGCCCTCCGACGTGTTGGCGTTGGGCGACGTGATTTACGTTGCACCGAAAGATTCAGCGAACCTCGCGGGCGCGTGGACGCTCATGCAGATCCCCGACGTCGGTGGTGGGTTGGTCGCGATGGATCCGCACACCGGCCGCGTGCTCGCTGTCGCTGGCGGTTTCTCGTACGCGATGAGCCAATTCGATCGCGCGGTGCAGGCCCGCCGTCAGCCGGGCTCAGCGTTCAAGCCCTTGGTCTACGCCGCAGCTCTCGATAACGGTTATAAGCCGACGTCCATCGTAATGGACGCACCGATTGAAATCGATCAAGGCGCCGGTAAGGAAGCGTGGACGCCGAAGAATTACGGCGACAAAGATAGATCCTACGGCCCCTCGACCCTGCGGACCGGCGTCGAGAAGTCGCGCAATCAGATGACGGTACGCTTAGCGCAAGACATGGGTATGCCACTGATCACGGAATATGCGCGCCGGTTTGGTGTTTACGACGATCTTCTGCCGGTGCTGTCGATGTCGCTCGGGGCCGGCGAAACGACGTTGCTGCGTATGACCACGGCGTATGCGATGCTGGCCAACGGTGGACGCCAAGTGCGCGCCACAATGATCGATCGCATTCAGGATCGTTGGGGCCGCACCGTGTGGCGGCATGACGAACGCAACTGTGCCAACTGCAAAGCGGAGGTCTGGAGTGGCCAGGCAGAACCTGAAATCCCCGACGACCGCAAGCCGATGATGGACCCGCATACGGCCTATCAAATGACGTCTATTCTCGAAGGCGTTGTTCAACGCGGTACGGCAACTGTTGTGAAGCAGATGGTGCCGGGCGTTCCGCTCGCGGGCAAGACCGGGACGACCAACGAAAGCAAAGACGTCTGGTTCATGGGTTATGCACCCGATCTCGTGGTCGGTGTGTTCGTCGGCTACGACAATCCAAAACCAATGGGAAAAACCGCGACTGGTGGACAGATCACGGCTCCAATCTTTGCCAACTTCATCAAGATGGCCTTGGCCGATAAGAAGCCCGCGATTTTCCGTCAACCGCCTGGCCTTAAACTCGTGCGTGTCAATTCGAAAACAGGCCTACGCTCATCGTCGGGCGAAGAGAGCACTATCTCGGAGGCTTTCAAACCCAGTGAAGAGCCCGATGATCCAAACTCGTTCCTGGGCTACGAAGGCGCGGCTCAGCAGTCGTCGTCAGATGGCGCAAGTCCGAGTGCCAGTTCTGGTGGCGCTGTATAACCAGCTGACCGGTGTTGCCCTGCAAATGGGTTTCCAGCAATGGTCGCCGGCT
>JANLXZ010000153.1:0-3453 GCA_031365375.1 Hyphomicrobiaceae bacterium
ATCCGGATAAGTTGTTGCGCGCGCTGATCGGCGTGTCGCTTTTCGCTGGCGCCTATATGGCCGAGACGAACCGCGGCGGTTTGCAGGCGGTCCCGCGCGGACAGTTCGAGGCGGCCGACGCGCTCGGCCTCTCCTACGGCAAGAAGATGGGCCTGATCGTGTTGCCGCAAGCGCTCAAGGTATCGATCCCGAACATTGTCTCCGAGTTCATCGGTCTGTTTAAGGATACCAGTTTGGTGCTGATTATCGGGCTGTTCGATTTGCTCGGCATCGTCCAGACGAATCTGTCGGATGTGAAATGGTTCTCACCATCGACGTCGATGACCGGCTATGTGTTCGTCGGTCTGATCTTCTGGGCTTTCTGCTTCGGCATGTCGCGCTACTCGCAGTATATGGAGCGCAGGCTCAACACCAGCCACAGGTAGTTTTTCTCAGCACCGGGCTTTTTGTTTGCGCCGTCCGACAGCGCTTCGCGCAGCCGGCCGGACGGCGCGGTAATACCGGACGGCGTAACAAGACACTACTTTTCTTTTGCGGCTTTCTCTTTTTCCTTGGCGATCAGCTCCAGCGAGCGTCGATCGACATACTCGCCGACGGATGCCTTCAATGCCGCCAGCTTGTCTTCGCCTTCGAAGAAGTGGTTCGCACCCGGCACGATCTGATGCTCGATCTTGATGCCGCGCTGGGTCTTCGTCTTGACCGCCATTTCCGCGACAGACGCCGAGGGGACGACCCGATCCTTCTCGCCGTTGATCACTAAGCCGGACGAGGGGCAAGGTGCCAGAAACGAAAAGTCGTACATGTTCGCCGGCGGCGCGACGCAAACGAACGCGTCGATTTCGGGGCGCCGCATCAGCAGCTGCATGGCGATCCAAGTACCGAATGATACGCCGGCGATCCAGCACGCACGCGATTCAGGCTTTGCAATCTGCAGCCAATCTAGTGCGGAGGCAGCGTCCGACAGCTCTCCGGGTCCGTTGTCGAACGTGCCCTGGCTGCGTCCGACACCGCGAAAGTTGAAACGCAGTACCGAGAAACCGCGCTCGGCGAACGCATAATAAAGATTATAGACGACTTGATTATTCATCGTGCCGCCGAACTGTGGATGCGGGTGCAGGATGAGCGCGATTGGTGCGTCGGCCGCTGCTTCGTGATGGTAGCGCGCTTCAAGGCGGCCGGATGGTCCGGCAATGACTAGTTCAGGCATGACAGGTTTTGGCCTTCTGGCTCGAGCTCGTTCGTTTGCACCGTTAAGGTTTCGGAATTGCAGCCGACAGCTACAGTCAAAACTTGACTTCTGCGCTCGGAATTCCCATACCTCTATTCAGAATTAGAATAGTTCGAAACTGCTGAAGCCGGATTGAAGGCCGGCGAGCAACGTGTCGGGCTCGGGTCTTAGCACGAGGCAGGGTGCCTTATGCAAGCATCACGATCGATGGCCTGATTGTAGTTGGAGTAGCTGCCGTGGAGTTGAACACGAGAGGGCGATACGCGGTGATGGCGATGACCGACCTCGCCAAGCATGGCGCCGACGAGGCGGTAGCGCTGTCCGCGATCGGCGAGCGTCAACAGTTGTCGGTTGCCTATCTTGAGCAGATATTTGCCCAACTTCGCCGCTGCGGCTTGGTCGAAAGTGTTCGCGGCCGCAGTGGTGGTTATAAACTCGCGCGTCCAGCCCGCGAGATCGCGATTTCCGAAATCATGGTTGCGGTCGAAGAAGAGACGCGGATGACGCGCTGCCTCGATCTTGTCGGCGACGGTGGCGGGTGTCTAGGTGAAACGAAGTGTCTGACGCATGGTCTGTGGCATGCACTTGGCGACCATATACGGACGTTCCTCGCGGGAGTGTCGTTGCAAGAAGTTGTCGATGGCGCTCCGATCAGGCCCGGTCCGGCAATACTGAAGAACTCGCGAGTTGCCGCCGCATGAGCACGCACCGCACCTATCTTGATCATAATGCGACGGCACCGCTGCGGCCTGAAGCTGCGGGCGCGATGGCAGTTGCCATAGGCGTATGCGGCAACCCGTCGTCGGTGCATCACGAGGGCCGGCGCGCCCGTGCCATCATCGAGACCGCGCGTGAACAGGTGGCGAAACTCGTCAATGCCAAACCGCTTGAGGTGATCTTCACCGCCGGCGCGACGGAAGCGAACAACTGGGTCGTAAGCGGCGGCGCGTGGACTACGATCCTATCGGCTGAAATCGAGCACGATTCTGTGCGCGGGCCACTTGCCAATTCTGGCGCCACACTTCGAACGCTCGCCGTTTCAGGCGATGGTGTCGTGCCCGTGGAAGAGATTGCGCATCACGCTTTATCCGCTCCTGCAACCGATGGCCGCACACTGGTTATGCTGCAGATGGCGAATAACGAGACCGGCGTGCTGCAGCCGGTTGCCGACGCAGCACCGATCTGCCGCGAGCACGGCCTGCATATTCATACTGATGCCGTCCAGATGCCGGGTCGTTTGTCGATCGACTTCGCTGGGCTGGGTGTCGACACGCTGAGTTTGTCGAGCCACAAGCTCGGTGGTCCAGCGGGTGCTGGCGCTCTGATCATTCGCGATGGCATCAAGCTCGCGAGTTTCATTACTGGTGGCGGGCAGGAGCGCCGCCGTCGAGCCGGAACCGAAAACTTGATCGGCATTGCGGGGTTCGGCGCGGCCGCCGAGGCGGCAAGCATCGATGTCTCGGCGACGGCACGGCTCGGCCGTTTACGTGATCGGCTGGAGGCGGGTATTCGCGAAATCACGCCGTCCGCCGTGATCGTCGGTGTGGGATCGCAGCGTTTGCCGAATACGACGTCGGTTGCGATGCCGGGGCAGGCTGCCGAGACCCTGGTGATCAAACTTGATCTCGCCGGATTTGCTGTTAGTGCGGGCGCCGCCTGCTCGTCAGGCAAGGTGGGCGCCAGTCACGTGCTCACAGCGATGGGCTTGGCGCCCGAAATCGCGAACAACGCAATTCGCCTCAGCCTCGGTTGGAACTCATCCGAAGCCGACGTGACCGCGTTCTTGGAAGTATGGGGTGTCGTCACCCGCCCGCGCGCGCTGCGCGCGGTAGCTTAGTCAAGTTTAGGAGCTAAATAACAATGGCAGCCGTCGAAGCGACGATCGCCCAGGTTAAAGACATCGACGTCGACCAGTACAAGTACGGGTTCACGACTGATATCGAGTCCGAGAAGGCGCCGAAGGGGCACTCCGAAGACATCGTGCGCTATATCTCGGCCAAAAAGGGCGAGCCTGACTGGATGCTCCAGTGGCGTCTCGAAGCCTATCGCCGTTGGCTGGTCATGACAGAGCCGACTTGGGCCAAGGTTCACTATCCGAAGATCGACTATCAGGATCTCTATTACTACTCGCAGCCTAAGGGCACCACCGACGGTCCGAAGTCGCTTGCCGACGTAGATCCCGAGTTGCTGAAGATGTATGCCAAGCTCGGCATTCCGCTGAAAGA
>JANLXZ010000157.1:0-8514 GCA_031365375.1 Hyphomicrobiaceae bacterium
TTTTTGGGATCGGCAGGAAGCCGGCCTCCGGCATGGCGTAGGCCGAACGCGGACCGGCGTTTTGCAGGATCAGGAAATCGTCGGCCGTGACTTCGAGATCGTCGGTGTCGATGCGCGCAGCGAGATCATCGAGCGAGGAGAACACCACGGCCCGGCCCTCGCGTTCGAACAGCGAAGGCGTCGCCGCCGACCGCTTGAGGATGGCGCCGTCTGGGGCGAGCGAGCCGAACAACGCAACAAGACCACCCTGCGGCTCGACCGGATCGGCGGCGGTCTTGATCACCCGGCGATCGACGTAATGCTTTTCCTCGGACGCGAGCCGCTGTCCCATGGTTTCGCCGGTGACCGTCATGCAGTCGAGATGGAGGAGCGGCTTCAATTCGCGCAACACCGCACCAATACCGCCGGCGGCAAAGAAGTCCTCCATGTAGAATTCAGTCCCGACTGGTTTGACTGCGGCCAGCACCGGGGTGGTGTCGGAGAGCTCGTTCAGGCGACGCAGGTCGAGCTTGAGGCCGACCCGGCCGGCTATCGCTGCGAGATGGATTACGCCATTGGTGGAGCCACCCAGCGCCAGCAGCACGCGGACGGCGTTCTCGACCGACTTCTCGGTGATGATCTGTGCCGGCGTGATTTGACGTCCGATCATGCGCACGGCTTCGACACCTGTCGCCTCGGCCGCCCGCAGGCGATCGGCATGGACCGCCGGAATCGCCGCGGTACCGGGCAAGATCATGCCGAGCCCTTCGGCGATTGCGGCCATCGTCGATGCGGTGCCCATTACCGCGCAGGTACCGGACGTGGTGACAAGCCGTCCTTCGACAGCCTCGATCTGATCCTCGGTCATATCGCCGGCGCGAAAGCGCATCCAGAATTTGCGGCAATCGGTGCACGCCCCTACCCGATGCTCCTCATAGCGCGAGGTCATCTGTGGCCCGCCAATCAGTTGTATCGCAGGCTTCCCCGCGCTCGCCGCCGCCATCAGCTGCGCCGGCACCGTCTTGTCGCAACCGCCCATCAGGACGACCGCGTCCATCGGCTGGGCGCGTATCATCTCCTCGGTATCCATCGCCATGAGATTGCGGAACTTCATCGAGTTCGGCGCGAGCGTGCTCTCGTGCAGCGAGATCGTCGGAAACTCGAGGGCGAGGCCGCCGGCATAAGTTACGCCGCGCTTCACCGCTTCGAGCAACTCAGGGAAATGCCGGTGGCAGGGGTTAAACTTCGAGTGGGTGTAGGCGATGCCGACGACCGGCCGGGCCAGCTCATCGAGGCTGAACCCCTGACTGCGCGCAAAGGCCCGGCGCATGTAGATCGAGAAATCGCGATCGCCGTAGCTTTGCAGACCCTGCAAAAACCCGCTTTCCGGCGCCTTCTTAGTGTCGGTCATCATCTCTCCCCGGCGCGCGCGCCTTGCAATCTTGGGGGCAATTGAGCCCACCGTTAACCGCTCGTAAAGGGCATATTGGTAAACTCTCGTTAATACATCGTATTTTGGGAGTGCTGACATGGAAGCGATTAGCGCCGCGCGCGTAACCTCCAGCCTGAACGAAGTATCGAACGACACAGGACGGGTCGCGTTCTGCGGCCCGTACGTTTTGTCTGCAATAACCGGCTACTCCATCAGCCGTGTCGAGGCCGAGATCCACGAATTGCGCGCGACGCCAGAGCATTCGAACGCGCTGATCAAGGGCACCTATGCCAACGAGGTCGAGGCGACGCTCGGCGTTTTCGGCTTCAAGATGGAATTGAAGCAGGACTACATGCACCTCGAACGCAAGGCACGCCCGACGGTGTGGCAGTGGATGCAGAAACCTCGCAACGCCTGGTCGCACTACATCCTGGCAATCCACAAAGGCAAAGAGGGTCACTGGATCCTGATCAAGGGCGTCAAGATGTGTGATACCTACTCAGCCGGCAAGTGGCAGTTCGTTTGCGACGGCCCACATCGTGGCGCGCGCATCATGGAGATTTTTGAAGTCCGGCGGAAGCTCGAGTTTTGAGGTCGACCAGCGTCACTGCATGCGACTACGTGCCTGATGCAATTTTGCGGGAACGGTGAGAATGCGGGCACCATAACCAACAATGATATGCCGCGTTCGCGCCCCCGTATCGAGCCAGTAGATCACGCTGCGCCCTTCGCTGACAGATTCGCACCACCGGCAAGGAATATCGGGCAGAACGCCTTCGTCGACGCGATCGAAAAGCCATTCCCATGACCCCTCGATGGGATTGCCCAGAGGCCATATCGGCCAATCGCAATGAATTCCCCGGCGATCCGCCTCTAAAGCGCAAATCGACGTATCAACGTTAAATTCCCGGTGCGCACCTCGGCGGGCTTTGTGCATTAGAAAATCCTTACGTAATGGACATGAAGTTCATCATTTTTGTTTGAAAACGAGATATGAGCCAATGAATCATATTCTAAAGTGTTATTACAAAGTATGTATAATGCAACGCGTTATCGTATGGAATTATTATGCGCGCGCTCGGTCAGAAAAACATAGTGCTGTTCCTGGCAGCGCGACGCATTTTGCATGCGATGTGGCATATTTCTCATAAACTAGATCAGAAGGTAAAATTACCAGCGTTCAATAATGATTAATGCGAACTTCGAGATATCAGTATTTTGCCATTAATTTGCGCAAGTGCGGCACCAATTGCGCCTCGAACCACGGATTCTTCTTGATCCAGCCACTGTTGCGCCAAGACGGGTGGGGGAGTGGCAGTAGAACCGCTTGACTGCCGCTGTCACTCAGCGATCGCCAATCGCGAACGGTGTCACTCAAATTCAATCGCCAGGGCTTGCCCGTAAGCTGCTGTAAATGCCACCGCTGAGCATAGCCACCGATTAACAAGATCAATTTGAGGTTCGGCAGTTGCGCCAAGAGGCGCGCGCGCCATAATCGGGCGCATTCTCGTCTTGGCGGTAAATCCCCGCCATGACGATCCTGTCCCGGGAAACAGAAGCCCATCGGCAGAAAAGCCATGCGCCGTTCGTCATAAAATTCTTCCCGCGTGACGCCCATCCAATCCCTCAACCGCGCGCCTGATGCGTCGTTGAACGGTAGACCGGAAGCATGAACGCGCGTTCCCGGCGCCTGTCCGCAAATAGCGATGGTGGCGCTCATCGATGCCCTGATAACCGGGCGTGGAGTGTGTGGCAGCGGTTTACCGCTCGGCGCCTCCGTGCATGCCCGGCAAGCGCGGATCTCGCTTAGCAAGTCGGCGAAGCCCGCGCTGGGATCGATCTGACGATTGCACGCCTGCGTCATACGCTGATTTCCAAACCATCCTCGGCGATTAAAATGCGTTCACTACGGATGCTGGCGGCGAACTCCAGCATGTCCGCATTCATGTGGGTCAGCATGATCCGGCCAGCAGTCAATCTGGGCAAGTTTTGCTCGATCGTCCGCCAATTCATGTGAAACTGAATTGATTGATCCACGGCACAGCATTCGGTGAGATATAAATTTGCACCAGCCGCACAGCGGACAAGAGCTTCAACCCATTCCGTGTCGCCCGAAAACGCCAACGTCCGACCTGCGGCTTCAATGCGAAGAGCATACGATGGTGCGCCGGACGGATGGCTCACTTCGAACGCTTCGACCTTCAAATCGGCGTCGGCATAAGGTGCCGCTCCGGTTATCTCGACAAACTCAAGATCGAATGCACGCTTCACTTTGGTCATGCCTGGGAACAGAACTTCGGCGGCCGCTTCATAACGCTGGGCGATCGTCGGCGGGCCAATGACCCGAAGCGGCGCCGTTCGCTTAGTCGCGAATTGAGCCGACAATGCCATCCACACCAGGCCAGGGAAGTGATCTCCATGCAGATGCGAAATCACTACGGTGTCGATCGTGTTGGCATCGATACCGAGCTTGTTGATGCCGATCAGTGTACTTGCGCCGCACTCGAGCAAAACTTTGCGGCCGGGCACCTCGACCAAATAGGCGCTTTGCAAGCGCCCGCCCGTGCCGAACGCATCGCCACAACCGATCACTGTCAATCGCATGCACGCACCTCAAGCCTTGGCGCTGGGACGTTGCGACACTTCCCCGTACCAGCGCGCCAAGTTCTGCAATTCCGGCGGTCGATCGTACTTGATCGGGCGCATGAAATCGATCGCAACGAGCGTCGTTATATCTGCGATCGAAAAATGATCGCCAGCGATGAAAGCGTGCCGGCCCAACTGCCGGTCGACAAGCGCGAGCATCTCGGCCAGCCGCCCCCTATTGGCTTCGCCCCACTCCTTGATCTGTGGCTTTTCCAGCTCGGCCATCGCCGGGTGGCCGTGACGGAACACCTGGGCGACCCGGTACAAGAGCCCCAGTTCCACGCGCCGATTGGCCATTTCGATGAGCGCCTTGTCGCGAGCGTCGCGACCAAACAGAGGTGGATTTGGATTGGTTTCTTCGAAGTACCGGCAAATGGCGACGCTCTCCGAGATTGCGGTGCCGTCGTCCAAAATCAACACCGGCACCTGCTGCATCGGATTTTTATCGGCAAAGTCCGGCTGGCGATGCTCTTGTTTCATGATGTCGATCTGCTCGAAAGGAACTGTCAGACCCTTCTCGGCGAGAAATATACGCACGCGACGCGGATTGGGCGCTTGTTTTTGCTCGATGATCTTCATGGCCGGCCTCTGATTGTTCGAGTTGCATCGACGCGTAGCGGTCGGCGGTCGCCGATGCAACGCCAACATGTAAACGCGAATTTAGGAATTTGCGTCAACAGTCGTGAGCAGGAGCCGATTGCGCCGGTCCCCGCCTTCCAGCGGTGATCAGTTGCCGGCTTGGAAACGGTGGGCTGGGATGGCAGACGCGAGCCTCGATCGAGGGCAGACGGCAGCGAATGGCAATAGTCATGCGCGCAGCGGGCGGCTGCGCCGTGCCGATGCTGCACATCTGCGCGATACGCGTCAGCGGCTGGCCTTGGGGACAACGCTCAAACCCGAATTCGAATACGAACTGATGATGATGTTCGTGCGCAACGAATTGTCGGCGCAAGCGCATATGTGGCTGCTGGCGATCATTTTCTCGTTGGCATCGACGTTCTGGGCACCGCCCCTCCATGCCACGATATGGCTGGTCAGCTTGATCAGCGCCAAGGTGATCCTGCTGTTGGTGTGCCGGCAGCTGAACGCGCTGCCAGCGGCCGACGTCAATGTCGCGATTTGGGGGCGGCGGTTGTTGATGGCTGAAGCCATCAACGGTTGCGCCTGGGCCGGTTTCGCACTGGTCGGCATTCACCTGCAATATACCGGCACGGTCGGCTTCGCGTTTTCCTCCCACGTGTTCATTTTCGCCTCGTTGATCGTCGTTCTGGCAATCCGGATGACATTTGCCTCGACGATGATGCCGATCCTGTATTTCGGCACGATCCCCATGACCGTTGCCGTCGTCATTCGGTTGGCGCTTCTGCAAGACCTGTTTTATCTGGCACTCGCCGCCATGGCTGTCGGTGTGCAGATTTATTTCATCTTCCTCGCCAAGGGCCTCTACTCCACTGCACTCGCGATGCTCGAGTTCCGCACCGAGAAGGACGGCTTGATTGCGGAACTCGAAGAGTCGAAGTCGATTTCGGATGAGGCCCGCAGGCGGGCGGAAGCGGCCAACATCGCCAAGTCGCGCTTCCTCGCCACCATGAGCCACGAACTGCGCACCCCTCTCAATGCCATCCTGGGATTTTCGGAGGTGATGAAGACCGAACTGATGGGGCCGATCGGGACCAAGGTTTACAAGGAATACTCCGGCAATATTCATGATAGCGGCCGCCACCTTCTTCACCTCATCAACGAGATCTTGGATTTATCGCGCATCGAGGCCGGCAAATATGAACTCACCGAAGAACCGGTGCGATTAGCCGATATCGTCGAGGATTGTCATCGCCTGTTGAAGCTTCGCGCCGAAGGCAAAGGTATTCAGGTGATCGAAGAGTTCGACATGCGTCTCCCGCAGTTGTGGGTGGACGAGCGGGCGGTGCGCCAGATCTGTCTCAATTTGATGTCCAACGCGTTGAAATTTACGCCGCGCGGTGGCGAGGTGATCCTCAGCGTCCGCCCTGGCCCCGATGGCGGCCAAATCTTGAGCGTTCGCGACAATGGCCCCGGCATACCCAAGGACGAAATACCCAAGGTCATGCAGGTGTTCGGCCAGGGCTCGCTTGCTCATCAGAACGCCGAAGGTGGCACCGGCTTGGGCTTGCCGATCGTCAAAAACCTGATCGAGTTGCATGGCGGATCATTTGACTTGCAGTCGGAGATGCGCAAAGGCACCGAGGCGATCGTAACCTTTCCGAAGCAACGCGTGCTGCAGGCCGTGCCGCCATTGCAGCCGCTTGGCCAAGAGCGGCATCGGCAATCGATCGAAGCCGCCCGGCCGGCCCGGCCATCGCGACTTCGGGCGCCGATTTCGGCATCAGCCGCAGCCCCCTGATTGCCAGTATCGCGCCGAATGCCTACATACCGATAGATCTCAGCGTTCGGCTCCCGAGGTTCGATGGAAACGCCTTGCATTAAGATTTGCGTGCTCGATATGCCCAGTCAGCTTTGTATCGGGTGCGGACGCACCCTCACGGAGATTGGCGGGTGGTCGCAGATGACGGACCCCGAACGTTCTGAAATCATGAGCCAATTACCAGTGCGAATGCGGCTGCTTGCACGCGAGCAAGGCTTGCGTGCCGCTGTGTCAGCGAAAGCGCACGGGAGTGCGGCGCGATGAAATTTTGGATCGTCCTCGCCGTCATGGCCATTGCATTGGCGGCCGCCTTCATCCAGGGCGACGAGGGTACCATTGCCGGGATGGAGACCGCCCAGTTTATGTCGGTGGTCGTCGTTGCCACGCTGCTTATTCTCGTCGGCACGTCCGTATTCAGCACTTATCGCGGACGTTTTGGCGCCGCTGTGCGCGACCTCTTCATCTGGGTCGGCTTGGCTCTGGCCCTCGTCCTTGGCTACAGCTATCGCGACGATTTTCAGGGCGTGGCACGGCGCATCAGCGGTGAATTGATGCCGCCCGGCGATGCGGTCGTTATTGGCACTACGACAAATGGCGAGCGCGCCGTACGGATCCGGAAGCGCTCGGACGGCCACTTTGTCGCGCGTGGCGACATCAATGGCACGAACCTGTCCATGCTGGTCGATACCGGCGCCTCGACAATCGTATTGAAGCCAACCGACGCGCGCGCCGCTGGCATCGATGTCGACAAATTGAGCTATTCCGTACCCGTTCGGACGGCGAACGGCACAGCCTATGCGGCAGCGGTTCGGATCAAGCGGATGTCGGTCGGCGGGATTGTCGTAGACGGTGTCGAGGCCCTTGTTGCCAAGCCGGGTGCGCTATCTGAAAGCCTGCTCGGTATGAGTTTCTTAAAGCGATTGCGCTCTTATGAGTTCTCAGGCGATTTTTTGACGCTGCGCAGTTGAGATCAATTTCCTCTGGCGCCGAGCGTAGTATGCCGTCGCGGAGAGTTGTATGGCCTCGTCTTCGGTTTTGCGGTTCGCGTTGCGTGAAGTCGGCAATTGGATAGTCGTGGCCGGATGCTTAGTTGGAACCGTCGTCTACTTCGACGAGCTGAAGGGCGTTGCCGCATGGAGCATGGGGCTGCAAATTCCCCCGCCCGGGGCTTCGGCGAGTGCACCCCGCAAACAGACGAAAACGAATGTCGCGCCGCCCACTCCGGCGTCAGGCACCGTCGAGCTGCGCGCCGGCCATCACGGACATTTCGAGGCGAACGTGCAGCTCAACGGCCGCACCGTTCAGGTCATGGTCGATACCGGCGCTTCACTCGTGGCGCTCACCTATGAGGACGCCGAGCGGGCTGGCATTTTCGTCCGCAATTCGGATTTCACCCACCAGAGTCAGACGGCCAACGGCTTCGCCAAGTTCGCCCCGGTCATGCTCGACCGGGTGAGTATCGGCGATATCACGGTGCGCAATGTGCAGGCAGCCGTCAGCGAACGCGGCAAGCTGCAAACGTCGCTCTTGGGCATGTCATTCCTGGGTAAACTCACCCGCACCGAAATGCGCAAAGGCGGGGTGTTGGTGCTGCAGGAGTGAGGGCGGAGTGGCATCTCGCTATAAATGATAAAGTTTGGTTGTCCGATTTTTTGACACGAGGCAGACCCAATGCCGAAAACCTTATCACGCGCACCTCAGCAATTCACCGTCGACGAGTATTTCTCGCCCGCGACGGATCTACCTATGAAATTCGAATTGGTCGATGGGGAGATCGGCCCCTTCAGTGATGCGGCCAAATTGGCATTGTTGGCCAACTGGGGCTCTGACAAGATCGTATCACTGACCGGGCCGGATATTTGGCTCGAAACCATCGCCGCTTTGCCAGCGAAGGGTAGGTCGAGTAGATGAAGGAGTTCCGACACTTTCGGGCATTCGTGGGAAGTCGCCTCTGGTGGAATGCCCAGCTCCCACGCTATTTTCTCTCGCTCCAGCTCCCAGATTTGTCCGCCTGGTCAATTACCTAACACCAGAAATGGCGTGCGTTGCTCTTCGT
>JANLXZ010000209.1:0-5388 GCA_031365375.1 Hyphomicrobiaceae bacterium
CGGTGCGCCCTGCCCACCCTTGAACTGCGAAGCTTGCGGCACCGTATTCAATATCTGATCCTCGGGTCGAGCACGGTATAAAGCAGATCGATCAGCAAATTGACCAGCACGTAGACGAAGGAGAATAGCAACACGACGCCCTGGATCACCGGGTAGTCGCGCCGCAAGATCGAATCCAAGGTCAGCCGGCCGAGGCCGGGAATAGCGAAGACGCTTTCGGTGACGACCGCCCCGCCGATCAGCAGCGCCATACCGATACCAATGACGGTTACGATCGGCACGGCGGCATTCTTCAAAGCGTGCAAGAACAATATCTGATACCGGCCGACGCCTTTGGCATGTGCCGTGCGGATATAGTCCTGGCTTAAGATCTCCAGCATGGAAGCGCGCGTAATCCGGGCTATCAATGCGATATAGATGAAGCCTAGCGCCACCGCAGGAAGGATGAGATTATTCAGCCAAGGTCCCACGCCCTGGCTCAAAGGCGTGTAGCCCTGGACGGGAAACCAATCGAGTTGCAAGGCAAAGATGTAGATCATCACATAGCCGATGACGAATACCGGCGCGGAAAAACCGACGACCGCCATGGCCATGATCGCGCTGTCAATCCACGTGCCGCGCTTCCAAGCCGCAATCACACCCATTGGCACCGCAACGACGATTGCCAACACCAGCGTCAGCAGCATCAGCGATAGCGTCGGCTCGATCCGTTGCGCGATCATTCCCGATACCGGCAGCTTGGTCAGGATCGATTTGCCCAAATCTCCGTGCAGGATGCCCCACGTCCATTCACCGAAGCGAATGTGAAACGGCCGGTCGAGCCCCATTGCCGTGCGAATGCGAGCGATGTCCTCGATCGTTGCTTGATCGCCGGCATTTGCGGCGGCTGGATCCGAGGGATCCAGATAGATCAGCGAGAACACAATCAGCGCAACGATTGCCATAACGGGAATCGTCGCCAGGATGCGCCTCAGAATGTAGGAGAGCATCGATCAACCTTGGGATTCGCCTCGGCGCCCGTGCGGATGGCACGGGCACCCATTTTCGAACAGTCTCAAGTTTTCTTCACGTCCCAGGCAAAAGGCAGCGGCCCCTTGACCACGCCAGTCAAGTTTGAGCGCCAAGCCTGATAGACCTGGAAGAACCCGGTCGGGCCGTACACAACGTTCTTGAACGCTTCAGTGTTGAGGCGCCCCATCGCGGCTTTTTCCTCGTCGGGGCTCTTGGCCTCGAACCAGTTGGCGACCTCCTGCTCGACGGACGGAATGTTTGGCCAACCGAACCACGCCTTGTCGCCATTGGCGCGGATCGCGGTATAGCTCGCCGGGTTCACGCAGTCAGCGCCGGCGTGCCAGGTGTGGAACATGTGCCAGCCGCCGGCAGCACCAGGCGGCTCCTTCTTGGCGCGGCGGGAGCCGACCGTACCCCAGTCGGTCGCCACGAAGTCGACGGTCATGCCGATTTTCTTCAGCAGGTCCGCCGTGACGTCGCCAAAAGCCTTGGTGATGGATTGATCCTGCGCAACGAGACAGGTAATCGGCTCGCCCTTGTAGCCAGACTCGGCGAGCAGTTTCTTGGCGCCGTCAATGTCGCGCGGACCTTTGAGAATTTCACCCCCGGCTTCGGTATAGAGCGGTGTTCCCGGCGTGAAGAAGCTCGGTAACGTCTTCCACATTGCGGTGTCGTCGCCGATCAGCGCCCGCATGTAGTCTTCCTGGCTCAGCGCCATCATAACCGCGCGCCGCGCACGCACATCGTTGAACGGTGCATGCAAATGGTTGAAGCGGAAGGAACCGATATTACCGAGCGGATCAGCGACGTCGACCTTCAAATTCTTATTGCGCTTCAGCACCGGAACGAGGTCGGTGGGCGCAATTTCCCACCAATCGACTTCGCCGTTTTGGAGGGCGGCCGATGCGGTCGCCGCATCCGGCATGATGATCCACTCAATGCGGTCGAAATACATCCGCTTACCGCCGGCGAGCCACGATGATGGCTCCTCACGTGGCTTGTAATCCGCAAACTTTTCAAACACGGCCTTGGCGCCGGGTACCCATTCGCTCTTGGCGAACTTCATCGGGCCGGATCCGACATACTCGGTGATTTGCTGGAAAGGATCGGTCTTGGCGATGCGCTCCGGCATCATGAAGCTGCATGGAGAATTGTTTTTGCCGAGTGCCAGCAGCATCTTCGGGAATGGCTTCGACAACACCCATTTGAAGCTGCGGTCGTCGACGGGCGTCAGCTCCTTCTGGATGGCGAGGATCAGCAGGCCCATCGGATCGCGCTTGGCCCAGCGATTGAGGCTGGCGACGCAATCCTTCGACGTCACTTTCTCGCCATCGTGCCACTTGAGACCGTCGCGCAGCTTGAACGTCCATGTCAGGCCGTCGGAGGATACCTCTTCGCTCTCGACCATCTGCCGCTGTGGCTGCAGATTGGCGTCGACGCCATAGAGGGTATCCCAAACCAGCGCCGCCGCATTACGCACGACGTACTGCGTGCCCCAGATCGGATCGAAATTGGCGAGGTTCGCTTGCGGTACGAATTTCAGAGTTTTCGCGGCGGCACCTTGCGAGAGCGCCGGCATGGGAAATCCGCCCAAACCTATAAGACCCGCTCCGCCTAGACCTTTAAGCGCTGTTCTGCGATTGACCGTCAAGTGAACCTCCCTAAGCACGCCGCTGTGCACCATCGAACCTAGAGGGTCGCATTGATTTTCGGCAAGCGCAATCACCGCCCCTAAAATGAGCGATGCGCAGAAAATTTAAGCTGCCTGCCGAGGCCGGCCGAACGCTCTAATCGAACGACGGCCCGAACTTGTTTGAACGCGGGAAGCCCTTCGGCACCAGCAATCCAGCCTGCGCGCGCGCGCCGACCCAATCCTTGAGATCCGAGATCGGCAACGTGAACGTGCGATTGGCACCGTCGAGCCAGGTCAGACCTTCCTTCTTCACGAACACGCGAACGTCCGAGATGCCACCGTCTTTGTAGCGCTGCAGGATAACGCCTTTACCGCGCGTCATCTCACTAAGTTCCTCGCGCGTGAAGATCAGCATCTTGCGGTTCTCACCGACCACGGCAATCATGTCGCCGCCGGCGGGTACGCAGACCTTCGCTTCGTCAGGCTCGTTGACGTTGAGAACCTGTTTACCCTTACGAGTGGATGCCAAGACCTCATCTTCCGGCACGATGAAGCCATAGCCCGAAGTCGATGCGATCAGCAACTTGCGCCCTGGCTCGTGCACGAACATTTCGAGAAAGTCATGGTTCTCCTCGACATCGACCATGAGACGCACCGGCTCGCCGTGACCTCGGCCGCCCGGCAACTGATCGCCGCTCAGCGTGTAGAACCGTCCATTGGTTGCGAACACGATCAGCTTGTCCGTGGTGAACGCTTTCACCGCGCGCTTGAGCTCGTCGCCCTGTTTGAATTCGAGCTTCGACAAATCGTCCTGATGGCCCTTCATCGCCCGGATCCAGCCCTTCTCGGACAAGATAACCGTGATCGGCTCCTTCTCGATAAAGGCGGATTCGAGATCGATGGTAATTTCCGGTGCAACTTCGAACTGAGTACGCCGGCGACCGAGCTCGGTTTTCTTCGAATAGCGCTCGCGCGTCGCCTTGATCTCGGTTGAAATCCGGTCCCACTGCTCATCATCTGAGGCCAGCAACTGCTTCAATGCGCGCTGCTCGGCCGACAGCTTGTCGTGCTCTGCGCGGATCTCGTGCTCTTCGAGTTTCGACAATGACCGTAGGCGTAAGTTGAGGATCGCTTCGGCCTGCACATCGGTGAGCGTGAACGTGCTGATCAGGACCTGTTTGGGCTCGTCCTCGAAGCGGACGATGCGGATCACCTCGTCGAGATTGAGGAAGGCGATCAGATAGCCGTCGAGCACTTCGAGACGATGCGCAATCTTGGCCAGCCGGAAGTTGGTGCGCCGCACCAGCACTTCGACGCGATGTTCCAGCCATTGACCGAGTACTTCGCGCAACGATAGCACGTTGGGGATTTGCCCCGCCGACAGCACATTCATGTTGAGACCGAAGCGGATCTCCATTTCCGACACGCGGAACAGGCTCTCCATCATGACGACTGGATCGACCGTACGGGACTTTGGCTCGATGACAAGACGCACGATCTCAGCACTTTCATCACGCACGTCGCCAACCAGCGGCAACTTTTTCTCGGCGATGAGATCGGCGAGCTTTTCGACGAGCTTGCCCTTCTGCACCTGATAGGGGATCTCGGTGATGACGATCTGATAGCCGCCCCGGCCAATATCCTCCTTCTCCCACTTGGCGCGCAGACGAAAACCGCCACGTCCTGTCCGATAGGTTTCGATGATGCTCTCGCGCGGTTCGACCAGCACGCCGCCGGTTGGGAAATCCGGCCCCGGCACGAACTCGACAAGCTTCTCGATGGTCGCATTCGGGTGCTTGATCAGGTGCAACAGCGCCGCGCACAGTTCATCGACGTTATGCGGCGCGATGTTGGTGGCCATGCCGACCGCGATGCCGGACGAGCCATTTGCCAACACGTTCGGGAACGCCGCCGGCAACACGACCGGCTCGTTTTCCTTGCCATCGTAGTTCGGTCGGAAGTCCACCGCGTCCTCGTCGAGGCCGTCGAGGATTTCGACCGAGGTACCACTGAGCCGGGCTTCTGTGTACCGGTCGGCGGCGGCGTTATCGCCGTCGATATTGCCGAAGTTGCCCTGGCCATCGACTAGCGGATAGCGCACGGAAAAGTCCTGCGCGAGCCGCACCAGCGCCTCGTACAGCGCCAGATTGCCGTGCGGATGATACTTACCCATCGCCTCACCGACGATGCGGGCGCATTTCATGTAATTCGACGGCGGCTCGAGGTTAAGCCGCTGCATCGTATAGAGAATGCGACGGTGCACCGGCTTCAAGCCGTCGCGCACGTCGGGCAGCGCGCGATGCATGATGGTCGATAGCGCGTACGCGAGGTAGCGCTCCTCGATCGCATCCTTGAGGTCGATGCCTTCGACGTTCCCGCCGTTCGGCGAGCCGGAGTTTGGTGGAATCGGTTTGTTGTTCATGGCGCGGTGTTAGCGCGCCCCGGGTTGCAGCTCAACCCGGTGTGGCGCGTTGTCCTCAGGCGGGTGTGGAATGCGCTGGTTCGCAGGCCGCTTCGGCCTTGACCACATGCGTGGCGATCAGGCCGCCTACTTCAGCCGCGTGGGTGGCGATCATGAAGTGGGCGGCGCCTTCGATGGTGACAAACTTTGCCCTGTTGATGCTTTCGGCGAGTAAAGCATTGGCCCGTTGCGCCAGCGGATTGCTAGCGCTGCCGGTGATAACGAGGACCGGAATCTCGATGGCGCCGAGCGCCGCCGCCGATGGCGCAAAAGCATAAGCACT